>CAYUAQ010000267.1:0-1530 GCA_964442705.1 uncultured Desulfobacteraceae bacterium | reverse complement strand
ATCAGGTATCAGGTATCAGGTATCAGGTATCAGGTATCAGGTATCAGGTATCAGGGAAAATGTTTCCAACGATCGGGTATCTTGAGTTATTTTGCACCTTGTCTGCAAGACCGGTCCGATGTCCTTTGTTAGCTGATACCTTTATTCCCACTGGTCTGATGACCAGGAGATATGTACATAGACATGCAGGGGATCCTATTCAGAATAAAGCGCTACGCGCTGCACGATGGGCCTGGCATCCGCACCTCGCTGTTTTTCAAGGGCTGCCCCCTGTCGTGCCGCTGGTGCCACAACCCCGAGGGCCAGTCCTTCGAAATACAGCAAATGGCCGGCAGCCGGGCCGAGGGCGGACGTCGGCAGGCGGTGGGGTGGTCTCTTTCCGTGGAAGAGGCCCTGGCGGAAATCGAAAAGGACGTCCTTTTCTATGATGATTCCGGCGGCGGGGTGACCTTTTCCGGAGGGGAGCCCCTGGCTCAGGCGCCTTTTCTGGCCGCCCTGCTGGAGCAGTGCCGCCGGCACGAGATTCACACGGCGGTGGACACCAGCGGCTATGCCCCACCCGAAGTTTTCGAGGAGATAGCCAGCCGGGCCGACCTGCTGCTCTTCGACCTGAAACTGATGGACGACGAGGCCCACCGGGACTGGACCGGCGTTTCCAACGAAATCATACTGGAAAATTTTCGAACGGCCTGCCGTCGGGGGATTCCGCTGCGCGTGCGCGTGCCGTTGATTCCCGGCGTCACCGACACCCTCGAAAACATCCAGCAGATCGCTGCATTCATCCACGGGTGCGGTGGGGCGGGGGGCATCGACCTGCTGCCCTTTCACCGCATCGGCGATGACAAGTACCGCCGCCTGGGCATGGCCAATGCCATGGCGGGCGTGCCCGATATACCACCCGAAACCATCGGCGAGATCCGGTCTTTTCTGACCGACAGGGGATTCGACGTCACCATAGGAGGTTGATCATGAACGAACGCATCGCCAGGCTGCGCCAACAGAGTCTGGACGCCGTACCCACGGTGTCCGCCGAAAGGGCGCTGCTGATCACCGAGTTTTACGAGAGCGGCATCGCCCAGAAAGAGCCGGTGCCGGTCCAGCGGGCCCTGGCCCTGGCCCATATCCTGGGAAACAAGCAGATCTGTATAAATCCCGGAGAACTGATCGTGGGGGAGCGCGGGCCGGCGCCCAAGGCCACGCCCACCTACCCGGAGGTGTGCCTGCACTCGGAAGAGGACCTGGCGGTGCTGGACAGCCGTCCGCGCACGGCCTACCGGGTGAACCCAGAGACCCGCCGGATCTACCGGGAGAAGATCATCCCCTTCTGGCGGGGCAAGACCATCCGCGAGAAGATCTTCGCCCGCATGGACGACGACTGGAAAGCGGCCTACCAGGCGGGTATTTTCACCGAGTTCCAGGAGCAGCGCTCGCCGGGACACACGGCCATGGGGGGCAAGATCTACCGCCGGGGCTTCGAGGATATGAGGGCCGAAATCCAGCAGGTCATGGACCGGCTGGATTTTTACAAAG
>CAYUAQ010000266.1:0-1561 GCA_964442705.1 uncultured Desulfobacteraceae bacterium | reverse complement strand
AGCTTACGGCCTGCAGGACGAACTCACCCCCGACGTGCCGCTTGCCGAGATCACCCTGACCTGCAACCCGCGCTACCGCTACGGCGGGAAAAAGAGCGAAGACGAGCTGGAATCCCTGCTGCGGACCGACACCATCAAGGAACTCATCTCCTATGCCGTGGGCTGCATGATGGGCCGCTACAGCCTGGACGAACCCGGCCTGATCTACGCCCACAGCGGCAACGAGGGGTTCGATCCAACAAAATACCGCATCTTTCCTGCAGACGACGACGGCATCATCCCGGTCATGGACCGCGACTGGTTCGCCGACGATGCCGCCGCGCGTTTCGTGGAGTTTCTGAAGGTGGCCTGGCCGGCCGAAAACCTGGAAGAAAACCTCGCATTCGTGGCCGGCTGCCTGAAGCCAAAACGCAGCGAAAGCCCACTGGACACCATCCGGCGTTATTTTTCCACCGGTTTTTTCAAAGATCACCTCAAGACCTACAAGAAACGCCCCATCTACTGGCTGTTTTCCAGCGGAAAACAAAAGGCCTTCGAGTGCCTGGTCTACCTGCACCGCTACAATGAATCCACCCTTTCCAGGATGCGCAGCACCTATGTGACGCCCCTGCAGGGCAACTTCAGCGCCCGCCTGGCGTTCCTGCAGCGCGAGCGCGACGCGGCCGCCACGGCCTCGTCCCAGAAAAAACTGCAGAAGGAAATCGACGTTCTCAAGAAAAAGCAGGCCGAGCTGGCCGCCTTCGACGACAAGCTGCGGCACTACGCCGACCGCAGGATATCGCTGGACCTGGACGACGGCGTGAAGGTGAACTACGGCAAGTTCGGCGACCTGCTGGCCGAAAAAAAGGCCGTCACGGGAAAGAAGTGAAGGGGCCGGGGGATCGTGACCCATACGGGACCCGATTTCCCCTGCCGGTCTGAAGATAAGGAGGATGCCATGCAGTCCCTTAAGGAAGAAGCCATCAAGGTCATATCCAGCATGCCGGAACCGGTCGACATCGACGACATCATGTACCGCCTGTACGTCATCGACAAGATCAGGAAGGGCAGGGAGGCCGCGCAAAGAGGCGAAACCCTATCGGTTGAGGATTTAAAGAAGGAACTCCAACAGTGGTAAGATGGACCGCTCCAGCGCGGGCGGATCTAAAGAAAATCTTCGCCTATATCGCGGAAGACTCGAAGTATTACGCCAGGCGGGTCGTACAGAATATCGTCGAGAAAACCGAGGCGTTAAGCGATCTCCCTGAAATCGGCCGCGTTGTCCCGGAAATCGGCCAAGAGAATATCCGCGAGTTGATGGTCTATTCGTACCGGCTGGTCTACGAGATCAAAAACCCGGATGTGGAAATTCTGGCGATTATCCACGGCAAGCGCGATTTTACCAGGGCCTACGGCAAATGAACACCGAACAGATACGGCAAACCCTGGAGAGCATCTTCCGGGAAAAAGAGAAGCGCATCGTTTTCTGGTACGATGACGACCAGGCCTTTTCAGAGCTGCTGCCGGACATCCGGCTGGACGGCGTGACTTTTCTGCGGCTGGACGAGCACCCGGCCCTGGC
>CAYUAQ010000265.1:0-1617 GCA_964442705.1 uncultured Desulfobacteraceae bacterium | reverse complement strand
GGAAGACGGTGAAATTCCGTCGCGGACCCGCCGCCGTAACCGGGGACGAAAGCCGCAAGAAAGCCACTGCCCGTAAGGGTGGGAAGGCGCGGTGAATAGGCTGATCCGGAAGCCGGAAGACCTGCTTTCAGAGTCATAATGATGCCTTGCCTCTCGTGGACGAGGGGGCGTTGCATGCAACCGAGGGGTTGAAAACGGAATCCCCGGAGCCAAATCGTGGCTTCGGGGATTTTTTTTGATCAAGAGCTGCAGGAAGGGAGAAACGGATGAAGAAACTCCTGCTGATCAGGCACTGTGAATCGATCCACACGCAAGAGCGATATGGTTCGTCAGCAAAATCTGTGGGTAGATTGTCTTCCCCAGCGGTGAAGTGGCTGGCTGGGGGGTGAAAAAAAGCGCATCCCGTTTTCATATCTGGCATTATGGACGTCGACCAAAACAACCCATAACCAGCCAGGAGGAAAACGGGATGCTGATCAAGTCTATATTGAACCGGGTGCAAACGCATAGTGGTTTTGTTTATGGCGCAGCGCACTGGCGGCATTTTCGGGGCCGCACGGTGCTTGAAATCCAGATTCGGCCCCGGCGAGCGAGTCGACCGATCTGTTCCGGTTGCGGCCAGAGAGGCCCTGGTTATGACGTTCTGGCGCAACGTCGATTTGAGTTCGTGCCGTTGTGGGGCATAGCCGTGTTCTTTCTTTACGCCATGCGCCGGGTGGACTGTCAGCGTTGTGGCGTGAAGGTCGAGCGGGTGCCCTGGGCAGAGGGCAAGAACCATCTGACGACCACCTACGGCTGGTTTTTGTCCCAGTGGGCTAGGCGTTTGTCGTGGAAGCAGGTGGCCGAGGTCTTCAACACAAGCTGGGATAACGTCTTTCGTTCGGTCAAAATGGCCGTGGCCTGGGGGCTGGCGCATCGGGATCTTTCTACCGTGACGGCCATCGGCATTGATGAAATCGCCAGAAGAAAAGGCCATAAGTACGTGACGCTGGTCTACCAGATCGATGCCGGTTATCGGCGACTGCTGTGGGTCGGCAAAAACCGCACCGCCAAAACCCTGCGCCATTTCTTCAGACAGTTCGGCACCGAGCGCACCGCCCGACTGCGTTTCATCTGTAGCGACATGTGGAAGCCCTACCTGCGCATCGTCGCTCAAGAAGCCGGTCACGCGCTGCATGTTTTGGATCGGTTCCATATCATGAGCCAGGTCAACAAAGCGATTGACCAGATCCGCGCCAAGGAGGCCAAAGCCCTGAAGGCCAGCGGACAAGAGCCGGTTCTGACCGGCAGCCGCTGGTGCCTGCTCAAGCGGCCAAAAAACCTAACGGACAATCAGGCCGTCAAGCTCAAGGAGTTGCTCGGCCTTAATCTGTGTCCGTCCATAAATCGCCAAAATTGCCCGCGCTCCGGTCCGGCCAAGAGGCAGCGGACCAACGGTATCGATAGACCTTGGCAAAAAGCCGGCGGCAAACAGTAGATGTTACCAACTATGCCAAACCCCGGGCGCACCTCTCCTGCCGGCTCTACGCTTTCAAGGGCTGCCGCGGCCTCAGGCCAACTGCTTGCGCGCTATCGTCAGCAGGTTGGCCGAGACGATCGACGCCCAGACATAGCTCT
>CAYUAQ010000264.1:0-1675 GCA_964442705.1 uncultured Desulfobacteraceae bacterium | reverse complement strand
CTGCGCTGCTGCTGACCACGGGCGGATGTTTTGAGAAACAGTACCGCCGCTTCCGCTACCAGGTAACGGCCGAAAGCCCCCGGCAGCTCTACGACCCCATGACCGTGGGCCAGGCCGCCCTGACCCGGTCCCTGCCGCAGGTGGCCTGCCGGCAGGAGGTCTATGTGCTGGACGCGGACGGCTCCTGCGTCCGGCAGCAAAGGCCCCTGGCCCAGTCGGACCTGGTCGATGAAAGCCGTGTGGTTTTTTTCAGGCCCCTGGATCCCCGCAAGGCCGGCGGCCGCCTGTTCTGCTTCAGTCCCCGGCGCCTGCGCCTGCAGAAACTGGTGGACGCGGACGGCCGTCTGCTGGTGGCCGGCGCCTCTCCCGCCGATCCGGTGGCAACGGCCGCAGGCCGCTTGGCCCTGTTTCGCTCCCTGCCGGTGGGCCCAGACGCCCAACGGCGCGTGATCGTGCAGCAGGATTTTTCCTGTGACGCCCAGGGCGGCGTGCGACCGACCATCGGCCGGCGCCTCACCAGCGGGCGCTATTTCGACACCATGCCCGAACCGGATGCGGCCGGCCGGCGGGTGATTTTCGTGCGGCGCGAATTCGAAGACCAGAACCGCCTGATGGCGGTGGGCTTGTCTTCGGAGGCGGCCGCCCCCGTGTTTGCCGAGCAGGATTTCAACGTCCTGTACCCCTACCGCCTGGGCGACGGCCGCATCGTCTTTGCCGGCGATCCCCAGGGCTACTACCGGCTCTTGCGCCTGACCGAAACTCCGCCGGGCTATGCCCCGCTGGCGGATGCCGCGGCCCTGGCGCCCCCCAGCCCGTCGCTGATGCTGGCCAACGCCGACCGCCGGGGCGGGTTCCAGCCGGCCATCGTCAAGCTGCCCGACACCTACGACCTGACCACCATCTGCGCCCTGGTCCAGGCGCAGAACCCGCGCATCAACCGCATGCGGGCCCTGCTGGCGGCGGCCCTGGTAGACGCCGGTCAGGCCCGCCTGGCCAACTGGCCCGTACTGAGCTTCGGCCTGATGTACACCCCCATCGTGGGCATCTTCCTGGCCGATCCCGTCATCACCAGCGGGGATTTCCTGGCCGAGTTCGTGGCCCGCGGCATCCTGGGCGTGGTGCAGCCCCTGCTGGATTTCAAGAAAAACGCGGCCATCTCCGCGGCCCGTACCTTTCGCGCCCAAATCGCCCACGACAACGTGCTCAACGAGGCCAACGAGCGCATCGCCGAGGCCGCCGAGCTGTACTTCGAAGCCTGCTATCTCAAGCGCCTGGTGGCCCTCCAACAGGCCCAGGCCGACGTCATGGGCCGGCGCCTGGCCTACTATCAGCGGCTCAGGCAAAGCGCCGACGCCCGTCTGCAGGACATCCTGGCCACCGAGCAGATCATCGACGGACTGGAGTCGGAAATCGACTTTCACCGCCGGCGCCAGCGCTTTCTGGTCGACCGGCTCAAGCGCATCTGCGGTCTGTCCGACCAGACCCCCTTGACCCTGTCCGAAGAAAGATTCGCCTTCGAGGCTTACGAACCCGAGCCCCTGGTGCAGATGCGCACCACGGCCCTGCTGCACCACCCCAGCCTCAAGGCCGCCCGCGCGGCCCTGTCCGAGGCCTTTTACAAGTCCAAGGCCGGCAGCCCCTTGCGGCCCACCGCCTATTTCACGAGCCAATACGC
>CAYUAQ010000263.1:0-1725 GCA_964442705.1 uncultured Desulfobacteraceae bacterium | reverse complement strand
GATAGCCTATATGGGTTTGCCCGAGGGTGTCAAGGAGTTCAAACGGCGGTCCATATGGGGGACATTCTATAGTCCTTCCGTCAAGTAAAAAAGTGTAATTTTTATTATTAATGATATCCGGATGTTAAATGGGTAGCCATCCTAAAGGCGCAACTATTGTAATGCATATGGGCGTTTCGGCATCTCTCTCATTCGGCGAACGCTTCGGCTAATCGTTACTCGTATCCGGCATCTCAGCAATACGCCCGGAACGTAGTGAGCACCTTATCATTCCCTATCCAGCCTTCAGGTTCAGGGAGAGGCCCGGCATTGTCCCTCACGAGGTCTGTATGCCTCAACGTCCTTTCACGGGCTATCTCGCCGAAACAGTTAAAAACGGTATTCGCTTCGCTCAATCAATGTTATTGGGTTTTTTCAGGCATGCGTGGGAAAGCTTGAATAATGCGGGAAGAGGGGGAAGACACGCCTTGGCGTATCTCCCCCCCGGGGCATTATTCAATGCTCCCCACATCCGGCTATTCCTTGGCAGGTTGCTCCCCAGCAGAGCCCGCCTCCGCTTCACCGGATACCCTGTTGTCATCGTTTTTTTGAGCGACTGGACGCAGACGCTTGGCATCAAAAGTTTCTTTGTTTTTCAACATGGTCCAGGCGATCACCATCATCTTGGCAGCCAACTTTACACGCGCTTTGGTTTTAATACCGCGTTCACCCCGACGACCTTCAAGTGTGCGGCTGTATATTCTGAAGAAATCTTTGTTATGGCGTGAGGCGACCATGGCGGCTTGATACAGGCCCCAGCGCAGGGCACCGTCGCCCCTTTTGGAAATTTTCGGCACACTACTGTCGCTTTTCTTGCCGCTGCGGCTAGCGTTCAAATCCAGACCGGCCAGGCGGATTACCTGGCTTGCGGTGGCAAATCGATGGGGGTCGCCGATGGCCGACAACACCATTGCGGCGATGTAAGGCCCGAAGCCGGGTATGGTCTGGAGCAGAGTATAGCCGGATATCTTCCGGCAACATTTTTCCAGCTCCTTCATCGTGGCGCTGATTTGCTCCCTCACCGCCTCAAGGCGTTCGACCAGCAGAACGGCTTCAAAAGTGGCGGCCTGATCGACGGGCAGCCCCACTGATTTGCCGGCGGCATCGTATATCATTCTCAACCGGCGCAGCTGACCCAGGCCGTTTCTTTTTCGTGTGACGGCACGCACAAATTGATCAAATTCGGTAGCCGCGATTTTTCGTGGATCCAGGTACCAGCGCACAATGGCCAAATTTTCTTCAAGCCGATTGCCCCAATACCGGTCCATCTCAGGGAAATATTTTGCCAACACGCCGTTTCGGATTTGCATCCTCAGCCCGTGCTCCTCTTTCTTAAGCCGTTTGCGTATTGATAAAAATGTGCGTACGGCGGTGACCTCAGCAACGGGTTGTTCATAAAATTGGCATTTGCCCTGGCCGATTAGATCCGCCACATTGGCGCTGTCCTTGGTGTCGTTCTTGTCCCACCGGCCGTCGAGCAACTGGCGGTTATCACTGACAGCCTTGCCGGACACCAGCACGGTGTCGTAACCTTGGTCGATCAACCAGTGGGCAAGTGGTTTGTGATAGTTGCCCGTAGGCTCCAAACCGAATGCAATTTTTTCAAGTCGGTGCCGGGCTGACAGCCTCTCTGCCTGTTCGATAAGCGCGTTATAGCCTTCGAGATGATTGTTGAAAATCAATCGC
>CAYUAQ010000262.1:0-1814 GCA_964442705.1 uncultured Desulfobacteraceae bacterium | reverse complement strand
TTTGCGCGCGATGGTCCAGAGGTTGATCCAGAAGGCGTTGCCGATGGAGCCGCGCTCCTGCTGAATTTTTTCCAGCTGGCAGAAGATCTTGCGGCGTTTTTCCACGTCCAGCGTGCCGTTAGCTTCCTTGAGCAAGGCGGAAAATTCCTTGTCCACCCAACGGGTTTCGTTCCAGGCCACGGGTTTGCCCTCGTCATCGGCCACGTAGGCGAGGTTGAGCACCATGGTGCCGATGGGGCGGTGCGCCCAGGTGGTGATGCCCAGGTCCACCTCGGTCCACTTCTCCCAGTACTGGCTGTTGGGCATGGTCTGGATGTTGATGCGGAACCCGGCCGGCTGGGCATCCTGCTTCAGGATTTCGGCATAGCGCACGATTTCCTTCCAGCCGCTGCCCACGGCCAGATTGACGTCCAGGCCATTGGTATAACCGGCTTCCTGGAGCAGTTTTTTAGCCTTGCCCGGGTCGTACTTGGGGGTGTCGATGGGGCAGTACTCCGGGTGCTTGGGGCTGACGTGCACGTCCTGGCCCTGCAGGCCCTGGCCGAAGTAGGCCAGCGCCAGGATCTTTTCGCGGTTCTGGCAGAGCTTGAGGGCCGTCCGGACCCGGTTATCGGTCCACGGTTTCATGTCCACGCGCATCCGCAGGACACGGGTCTGGTTGGTGGCCACCGGGTAGACATTGACCGACTGGTTGTTTTTCAGGGCGGCATAGGCTTCTGTCCCGCTGATGTCGCCAAAATCGATCCAGTCGATCTCCCCCGCCTGGATGGCGGCGATCATGGGCGGCATTTCGGTGCCCATGTCGATGAATTCCACGCTGTCCAGATAGGGCATGGGCTTGCCGTCAGCCCCCTTTTTCCAGTAGTCGTTGCGGCGTTTGAGCATCACCCGTTCGCCCTCGACGAATTTTTCCAGCGTAAAAGGGCCGGTGCCATGGGGCGCCTTGATGAAGTCGCCCTCGAAAGTGCGGTGATTCAGCACGA
Source organism: uncultured Desulfobacteraceae bacterium (assembly GCA_964442705.1). Taxonomy (GTDB): domain Bacteria; phylum Desulfobacterota; class Desulfobacteria; order Desulfobacterales; family JALSRD01; genus JALSRD01. Next base: position 831 of record CAYUAQ010000262.1, on the reverse strand, counting down.
TGGCCGGATAGTGAAACAGGTGCTCGGGGACAGCGATTTCCGGGTTTTTCAAATGCAGCTTGACTTGGTGTTTGCCTGCCTTTTCGATGCCGGAGGGGTCCAGGTAGGCGCCCAGAAGCCCCTTCATGGAGGAGCCGACTTCTTTCTTGAACCACTGATTCATGGTGAAGACGACGTCATCGGCGGTGAATTCATCTCCGTTGTTGAAGCGGATACCCTGGCGCAGATTGAGGGTCCAGGTCTTCAGATCGTCGCTGGCTTTCTAGTTTGCGAGCAGATAAGGGTAGGTGACGTTGTCGGCGTCGGTGTAGGTCAGGTACTCGGCCACCTGGCGGATCTGGTTGGACGGCGATATCCAGGAAAACTGGGCCGGATGGGTGACCTTGTGAACCGGGGAGGCGATGCGCAGTTTGCCGCCCCGGCTGACGCTGGCCGCGGCCGCCTTGCGCGGCCAGAACAGGCCGGCCATCTGGCTGGCCGCCGCCGCCGACAGACCCAGCAGGGTGGCCAGTATGAACGCGGGTCCAGCGCCTCGTCCGTGCCGAAAGCCTCGGCCGCCTGCTCGACCGTCCAGCGGTGTTCCAGGGAGGCGTAGATGTTGTTGTAGTCTCCGCCCCGGCTGGATACGGCGTAGCCCAGGGCCGAACCCAGCAGTGCGGCCGGGTGGTAGGCGGTCAGTTCCAGTCCTTTGACCTGGGCCGCGTATTTTTCGGCCTGCGGACCGAAGTGCCGGGCCGCCCGGCGGGTGCCCCGGCCCAGCAGTGCCCCCAGACCTTCCATGGAGGCCATCTGCCGGATGAGGTGCTCCATGACAGCGGCGTTTCCCCAGGT
>CAYUAQ010000261.1:0-1822 GCA_964442705.1 uncultured Desulfobacteraceae bacterium | reverse complement strand
TTTTTCGGTCCAGCGGAAGGGCGGGAAGGCGACTTATTTAGTTTCTTAAGGACGTCCCCCTTATGGATCTTTAGTTTCTTAAGGACGTCCCCCTTATGGATCAGACGTTGAAGCGGAAGTTGATGATGTCGCCGTCCTGGACGGTGTAGGTCTTGCCCTCCAGGCGCACGGTGCCCTGCTTGCGGGCCTCGGCAGTGCTGCCGGCGGCCATGAGGTCGTCGTAGGCCACCACCTCGGCGCGGATGAAGCCCTGCTGGATGTCCGAGTGGATGACCCCGGCGGCCTCCAGCGCCGGCGTGTTCCCGCGGATGGTCCAGGCGCGCACCTCGTCGTCGCCCACCGTGAAAAAGGAGATCAGCCCCAGCAGGTCGTAGGAGCGCCGGATGACCCGGTCGCGGGCCGGCGTGCGGATGTTGAACTCGGACAGGAACTCGGCGGCCTCCTCGTCGCTCATCTGGGACAGCTCCAGCTCCAGCTTGCCGCGGATGACCATGGCGTCCTCGTTGGGGCCGGGCGCGTCTTTGCGCGGCAGGGTCTCGTCCTCGTCGCCGTTGTTGAAGAGCGCCAGCATGGGCTTGGCCGACAGGAAAGCGTAACCGCGCAGCAGCTTGGCCTCGGCCAGTTCGGGGATGCCCCGCAGGGGCTGTTCGGCCTCCAGGTGCTCCCGGCAGTGCTCCAGCAGGGCCACCTCCTCGGGGTTGGGCTTCTTGCCGCGCTTGGCGTCCAGGGCCAGGCGCTCCAGGCGCTTTTCCACCACGATGAGGTCCGAGAGCATCATCTCCTGCTCCAGGGCCGTGTAGTCCTTTTCCGGCTGCGGCGCTTCCCCGCCCATGCCCTCGAAGTTGCGCAGCACGTGGATCAGGGCGTCGGCGTCGCGCACCTTGGTCCAGAACCCCTGGTCGGGCCCGCTTTCCCCGCCGTACTCGGACTTGGCCGGCAGCAGGTACTCCACCCGGGCGTAGATGGTCTTTTTGGGCTTGTACATGTCCGAGAGCACGTCGATGCGTTCGTCGGGCACGGTCACCACGGCGATCTGGTCCTGGTGCCGGTGGGCCGGGTCCACAGGCTTGGCGCTGAGGGCCTCGAAGACGGTCTGCCGGCCGGCGCCCGCAAGGCCGATGATGGCTGCTTTCATGTCATCCTCACTGCGTTGTCGCGTGTCTGGGGAATCGTCAACGTCCGTCCCGGCTACTTCAGGAGCACCACGGCCTCGATTTCCACCGGCACCCCCTTGGGGAGTCCCGCCACCTGCACCGTGGCGCGGGCCGGCAGGGTGGCGTCGAAATACTCGGCATACACTCCGTTGACGGCCGCGAAGTCGTTCATGTCGGCCAGGAAGATGGTGGTCTTGACCACGCGGTCCATGTCGGCGCCGGCTGTCTGGATGATGGCCTTCAGGTTGTCGAGCACCCGGCGGGTCTGGTTTTCGATGTCGCCGCCCACCAGTTCACCGCTTGCGGGATCCAGCGGGATCTGCCCCGACACGAAAAGCAGATCGCCGGCCACCACGGCTTGGGAGTACGGTCCGATGGCGGCCGGCGCCGTCGGCGTGGCGATGGAGGTGATGGTTTGCTGGTCGGCCATTTTTTCTCCTCTCGTTTTCGATTTACGTTCCATGGGGTCATGCACGCGATATTCATCAATCAACTCAACCTACAGCAGGCCGGGCGCCTTTTCAAGAAAGAACCGCCGGTTTCGCGGCCCCGCGAGACAAGCCGCCTTTTTTACGCCAAGGTGCGGACGGCTGTGGAACAGGCGGTGACGCGCGGGACGTTCGCCAGGGCAATCGCAAGTAACCCCCCTCTTTGAGTGGAAGCCTCGT
>CAYUAQ010000260.1:0-1848 GCA_964442705.1 uncultured Desulfobacteraceae bacterium | reverse complement strand
CCGTATAGAGGATTCCCGCCGGCCTGTCAACGCATCTTGGCGGAGTCTTCAGGGTAGTCGTTAGTAGCTGTCGGCTTACTACGAGAGCCCATGGTGATCCGGATCCTTCCGTTCGTTAGGGGCAGCCAGGTTTCGGCTACGCGCAGTTGGAGAACCGGCGGGAAGAAGATGCGCAGGCCGGCGGCGCGTCAAGAAAGGCGAACGGTTTGAGCGCCGCGCGTTTCTCGCCTTTCAGCGCCGCTGGCCGGAGCATTCCCGCCGGGGCTCACGGAGCACAGACGATACCTGTCTGCCCCGTCGGGTCAGGCTAATTGCGATTGCCCTGACGGGTTCTCGACCGTGGCCCCCCAATATTGGTTGACATACGGGTCAATTTTTTTTACTTTTCCGGCAGTGACGGTATAAGGGAATCCCGTGAGAATCGGGAGCGGACCCGCCGCTGTAACCCCGCCCCTGTGTTTTAGAGGGGAACCTTTTCGGCCTCGTAAGGCCACTGTTGCGGCACACCGCAATGGGAAGGCCGCCGAAAAGGCGGGGAAGCCAGAAGACCTGCCGGCACGGCATACCAACGGGGAGAAGGCAAATCCTCAGGCAAACCTGTTTGCTTGGGGTTTTTTTTTGGGAAACCATCACCGGAAAGGAGAAGAGACATGACCGCCATGCACGACATGAAACTTCAGGAAGTCATCGACGGCATCGCGCCGGCGGACCCCGAGTGGACCGATAAAGCACGGCAGCACACGGCACAGCTGCTGATGCCCACCCGGGCGCTGGGCCGGCTGCACGACATCGCCGAACGGTTGTGCGGCATCGGCCGCACCCTGGCCCCTTCGGTGGGCCGCAAGGCGGTGCTGGTCATGGCTGGCGACCACGGGGTGGTGGCACAGGGGGTCAGCGCCTATCCCCAGGAGGTCACCGTGGGCATGGTGCAGACGTTCGTGGCCGGCGGCGCCGGCATAAACGCCATCGCTCGCCTGGTGGGAGCGGACGTGCGCGTGGTGGACATGGGCGTCAAGGGCGACATCGTGATCGAGGACCCGGAGAAGCGGCGGCTGCTGCGCGCCGTCAAGATCGCCCGCGGGACCCGCGATTTCACCCTGGGGCCGGCCATGACCCGCGACGAGGCCGAAAAGGCCGTCATGGCCGGATTCACCCAGGCTGCCGAACTCATCGGCGCGGGCGCCGAGGTGCTGGGCACCGGCGATATGGGCATCGGTAATACCACCCCCTCAGCGGCCATCGGCACCGTCATCACGGGGGCCGATCTGGACACCATGGTGGGCCCGGGGACCGGCGTGGATGCCCGGGGCCTGGCACGCAAAAAGAGCGTGGTGGCCCGGGGAATCCGCGTCAACGCGCCGGATCCCGCCGACGGCCTGGACGTGCTTTCCAAGGTAGGCGGGTTCGAGATCGGCGGCATCGCCGGCGTGATCCTTTCGGCCGCCTTCCACCGCCGCCCCGTGGTCGTCGACGGTTTCATCTCCACGGCCGGCGCCCTGGTGGCCTGCACCCTTTGCCCCCGGGCCAGGGATTATCTTTTCGCCGGCCATCGCTCCGAAGAACCGGGGCATCAAGCCATGCTGCGCCACCTGGAGCTGGGCCCCATCCTGGACCTGGGCATGCGCCTGGGCGAGGGCACGGGCGCTGCGCTGGCCATGAACATCCTGGAGGCCGCCGTGCGGGTGTTCCGGGAAGTGCTGACCTTCGAGCAGGCCGGCGTGCCCGGAAAAGCCTGAAGACCGGGGCGACTGCCGCGCATTCCCTTCAGCCGCCGAATCTGGTATGGAGTTTTTTCGGGATTCAACTCCAGGTACGGTGCCGTACTTTTCACGCAACAGAGGAGGTTTG
>CAYUAQ010000259.1:0-1889 GCA_964442705.1 uncultured Desulfobacteraceae bacterium | reverse complement strand
TTCACCCCCGCTGCGGCCGCTGCATGCCGCGCTGCCGCCAGGAGGAACCGCGGCTACGCGAAGTCGAAGCCGGCCACCACGTGGCCTGCCACCTCTACGACTGACCGGCAACCGGCGACAAAACTCCACACACAGCCTCTTTACCTGGCACCCGAAACCTGATACCTGACAGCTGAAACCTGATACCGCCAAAATCCCGAGGCTCCCATGTTCGACATTCTCATCCGTCAGGCCGACATTGTCGACGGTACGGGCGCGCCGCGCCGGACCGGAGATGTCGGCATCAGTAACGGCCGCATCGCGGCCCTGGCCCCGCAACTGGAGGGCGACGCCCACCAGACCATCGAGGCCCGCGGGCTGGTGCTGGCGCCCGGCTTCATCGACATCCACTGCCACTCGGACATCGCCCTGCTGGAAAACCCGGCTGCCGACATCAAGCTCTTCCAGGGCGTCACCACCGAGGTGCTGGGCAACTGCGGTATGTCCCTAGCGCCGCTGACCCCCGAGTGCCGCGACCAGCTGGCCGGCAACACCCTGGTCAACGCCGTCCCCTGGCAGGGCCCCGTGGACTGGCTCTCCTTCGGCGAGTACGCCGAGCGCCTGGAAGGCGGCGGGCTGTCCATCAACGTGGCCGGCCTGGTGGGCCACGGCACCCTGCGCATGGCCGCCATGGGCATGGCCGACGGCGCGCCGGACAGCACTCAGATGGCCCGCATGCGGGACCTGCTGGCCGAGGCCCTGTCCCAGGGCGCCTGCGGGCTGTCTTCGGGGCTGATCTACGCCCCGGGCTGCTACGCCGACACGCGGGAGCTGTCGGAACTCGCGCAGGTGATGCACACCAGCGGCGGGTTTTACGCCACCCACATGCGCAACGAGGCCCGCTACGTGCTGGAGGCCATCGAGGAGACCCTGGAGATCGGCCGCAGGGCGCGGGTGCCGGTGCACATCTCGCACCTCAAGGTGGCCGGCCGCGCCAACTGGCACCTGGCCGATGCGGTGGTGGAAAAGATCGAATCCGCGCGCCGCTCCGGCCTGGACGTCACCTGCGACGTGTACCCCTACTTCTGCTCCTCCACCACCCTGCTGGCCACCCTGCCGCCCTGGTGCCTGGAGGGCGGCATCCCGTCGCTGATGGCGCGCCTGGAAAACCGGGAGGTGCGCCGGCGCATCATCGGCCAGATCCGGGACGGCCTGCCGGGCTGGGAGAACATGTACCAGAACGCCGGCTGGGAGAAGATCACCATCGCCGCGGTGGGCAGCCGGGAGCGCCGGCACATGGAGGGGCGCACCATCGCGGCCTTGGCCCAGGAGGCCGGGCAGGACCCCTTCTCCTTCGTGCTGGACCTCATCGCCGCCGAGCAGGGGGCGGTGGCCATCATCTCCGAGTCCATGAACGAAGCCGTCATGGAGCATTTCCTGACCCTGCCCTTCGCGCGCGTGGGCTCCGACGGCGACCCCGGCGGCAGCCACCCCCACCCGCGCCTCTACGGCACCTTCCCGCGGGTCATCGCGCATTTCGTGCGCGACCGGGGGCTGCTCTCCCTGGAGGAGGCGGTGGCCAAGATGACCGCCATGAGCGCCGACCGCCTGGGCCTGGCCGACGTGGGACGTATCGCCGAGGGGCTGGCCGCCGACGCGGTGCTCTTCGACCCCCGCACCTTCCGCGACCGGGCCACCTACGACGATCCCTGCCAGTACCCCGAGGGCCTGGCCGCCGTCATCGTCAACGGTCGGCTGACCATCGATGCCGGCGGACACACGGGCGCGGCCGCCGGCCGCCTGCGGCGACCCCGCGGGAACCCTACGTAATGAGCGCCCTAGGAAAAATCCTCTACAACCGCACGGCATAACGTCTGTCTGTACTACCATCCAAACCGGCAATTCGGGAT
>CAYUAQ010000258.1:0-1900 GCA_964442705.1 uncultured Desulfobacteraceae bacterium | reverse complement strand
GCAGTTCCCGCACCTGGTCCACGCTGTTGTTGGAGGCACCGTCGATTTCGAAAACATCCACGGCGTTGCCGGCGGTGATCTCCAGGCAGCTGCTGCAGCGGTTGCAGGGCTGCGCCGTGGGACCCTGCGCGCAGTTCATGGCCTTTGCAAGAATACGCGCCACCGTGGTTTTGCCGGTTCCCCGGGGGCCGGCAAACAGGAGGGCATGAGCCACCCGGTCGTTTTCGATGGCATTTGCCAGGGTACGGGTCACGTGCCGCTGTCCCACGACCTCCTCGAAGCGCTGAGGACGGTATTTACGTGCTAGAACCAGGTACGACATAGGGATCGTCGATGCTCCTGTCTGAGTTCAAAGCGCTCTTTGATAAGGAATGCTTCACAGAACGCTGATCTGCCGGAATTCCCTGCCGGGGTCACAATACCCGCAGGACGATGCGGAAGCTTTTCGGGTCACGAAGCGTCTCGGCGGGAGGGATCTTCGAACAGGCGGCGGCATGAAAAAAATGGCGGAGAGAGAGGGATTCGAACCCTCGGTGCCGCTTTTGACAGCACACACGATTTCCAGTCGTGCTCCTTCGGCCAGCTCGGACATCTCTCCGTTTATAAAAATGCCTGGCGCGGGGCGGTGGCGGAGAGGGTGGGATTCGAACCCACGATCCCGGTTTTAGCCAGGATACCGCTTTTCGAGAGCGGGGCCTTCAGCCGCTCGGCCACCTCTCCGCAATTGCAAGCGCCACCGTCCGCAACCCCGCGGGTAAATCCCCTTACCGCGTTTTCAGCGGGCTGTCAATGGTAGAAAAGCACCAACGCAATGCCGGCACGTTCACCCACTCAGCATGGCGGCCACCGCGGGACTGTATCCGCCTCCGGCATCATATATATACAGTGGAGACGGCACGCAGAGTCCCGGCCGCCCCGCTTTGACCGCCTCGGCCAGCACCAGCACAGCGTCGCTGCCGGGCCTGGCGTGAATCAGGTGTAGTTTCTTCGGCTCCAAGCCAAAGTGCCGCAGGCGGGCCAGCAGATCCACGGCCCTGGCGGCCGGATAAATCACGCTCAAGCGGCCGGTTTTAAACAGCATCCTGCGAGCGGTTAACAGCACTTCGTCCAAAGTCACGGCGATCTCTTCCCGAGCCACGGCACGCTGGGGATCTGCACAGCGCCGGCCAGACCCCACCGACCGGTAGGGGGGGTTGGTGACCACCAGGCTCACCCGTTCGGGTATCGCCTCCCGCGACAGCCGCCGCATGTCCGTGGCAAAAACGCGGATGCGTGCCTGCATCCCGTTGGCCGCGACATTGCGGTCGGCCAGTTGGGCCAGCTCCGGCTGGATTTCGACGGCATACACCCGCACCTGCTTGCGGCGGTAAGCCATTATGAGCGCCACGATACCGCAGCCGGTGCCCAGTTCCAGCACGACGTCATCGCGACGGACCCCCGCCAGGTGCGCCAGCAGAACGGCATCAATGGAAAACCGGTAGCCTGACCGCGGCTGGGCGACCCGCAGGCGACCATCGAAAAACGACTCCCGGCCGAAGGTTTCACCGCCCGAAGTGCTATGCCCGGCGTCCATTGTCAGAAGGCACCGATCCTGAATTTGATATCCTCAACGCTGACCGCGTCCGTCTGCCGGTTGATGCCAGCAATCAGCTGCTTCTTCAGGAACTGGAGCTGGTGCAGCCAGGTGGAGCTGGTAACCACCACCACCAGCTGCTTCCCCTTCATGGCCACCGGGCGGGTATTGTCGGCAATGGCGGCGCCCACGGCACGATCCCACACCCGGCATACATGTGAGAGGTCACTGCGAGACTTTTGGTGGTAGCCCTTGAGGACCTGGTCCAGCACATCGCCGATGGCCGTAAACTGCCGCCTGGGTTTTCGCTGGGAAGACATGTGCTAA
>CAYUAQ010000257.1:0-1903 GCA_964442705.1 uncultured Desulfobacteraceae bacterium | reverse complement strand
AGCAGGAGGAAACTCCTTCGGCGGTATAAAACGGCCTGGTCGGGGTGCACGAAGAAACGGGCGCCTGGATTTTTAAAGATTGAAATTGAAATGAATTACGATTTTCCTGAAATATACACCAAGCGAACGCCATGAAAATTCACGAACACCAGGCCAAGGAAATTTTAAGAAAATACCAGGTCGCCGTGCCCGAAGGAGGAGTCGCTTTTTCCGTCGATGAGGCAGTGCAGGTTTACCAGCGGTTGGGCGGCGGCGTGTGCGCAGTCAAGTCTCAAATCCACGCCGGAGGACGCGGCAAGGGATCGCTTTACGATCCCGATGACAACTCCCATCTAATCATGGAAGGCGGCGTCAAGATCGCCCGCAGCCAGGATGAAGTGCGAGAGTATGCCGGCAACATACTGGGCAATCTGCTAATAACCCACCAGACCGGCCCGCAGGGCAAGGTGGTACGCAGAATTCTGATCGAAAAAGGTTGCAAAATCGCCCGGGAATTGTACGCCGGTATTGTCTTAGATCGCGAATGCGCCAGGGACGTCTTCATGGTTTCCACCGAAGGCGGAATGGAGATCGAAAAGGTGGCCGCCGAAACTCCGGAAAAGATCGTCAAGGTCCATATTTACCCGGGCCTGGGATTGCGCCCCTTCCAGGCTGCCAAACTGGCCTATGCCCTGGGCCTCGAGGGAAAGCAGCAGAAATCGGCGGTGAAGTTCTTCATGGCTCTTTACCGGGCCTACCGCGAAATTGACGCATCACTGGCCGAGATCAACCCGCTGGTCGTCACCGAAGACGGCGAAGTGATGGCCCTGGACGCCAAGATTAATCTTGACGATAACGCCCTCTACCGCCATCAAGATATCGTGGAGTATCGAGACCTAAATGAAGAAGAACCCGCCGAAATTGAAGCCTCCAGATATAGTCTGAATTACATCAAGCTGGACGGCAACGTGGGCTGCATGGTCAACGGCGCCGGTCTGGCTATGGCCACCATGGATCTGATCAAGCTGGCCGGAGGCGAACCCGCCAATTTCCTGGACGTGGGCGGCTCGGCTTCGGCTGAGACCGTCAAAAATGGCTTCCGTATCATTCTCACCGATCCCAACGTCAAGGCGATTTTAATCAATATCTTCGGCGGCATCGTGCGCTGCGACCGCGTGGCCGAAGGCGTCGTGGAAGCAGTGAATGCCCTGGGTGGCGTCAACGTTCCGGTTATCATTCGGTTAGCGGGCACCAACGCCGAAAAAGCCGGTGAGATTCTGAGCTCCTCCGGTCTCAATTTCCAGGTGGCGCAGGATTTCCAGGATGCGGCCGGGAAAGTGACGGCAGCGGTCAGTCAATAGGCAAGAAACCGATTTAATATAAACCTGTCTATCTACCACCATGAGCATCTTAGTCAACAATTCCTCCCGAGTCATCATCCAGGGCTTCACCGGCGGGGAAGGCACCTTTCACGCCGAGCAGATGATCGAATACGGCACCAACGTGGTCGGAGGTGTTACGCCGGGCAAGGGCGGGCAGAAGCACTTAGACCGGCCCGTTTTCAACACCGTTTCTGAAGCGGTTGAAGCCGAAGGCGCCAACGTCTCCGTCATCTTCGTTCCCCCGGCCTTCGCCGCGGACGCCATCATGGAAGCGGCTGATGCAGGATTGGATCTGGTCGTCTGCATCACCGAAGGCATTCCCACTGCGGACATGATGATGGCGTACCACTTTCTGGAGAAGACCGGCACTCGCCTGGTCGGCCCCAACTGTCCCGGCGTCATCACCCCGGGTCAGTGCAAAGTGGGGATCATGCCCGGCTTCATCCACAAAGAAGGCCGTATCGGCGTTATATCCCCACCAGGCACGCTGACATCTGCAGCCGTTGGGCAGTTGACAGCACAGGGATTGGGGCAATCCACCT
>CAYUAQ010000256.1:0-1909 GCA_964442705.1 uncultured Desulfobacteraceae bacterium | reverse complement strand
CCCAGCAGGATTTCGTCAAGGTGGACACGTCCAACATCCTGTTCATCTGCGGCGGCACCTTCACCGGCCTGGAACAGATCATCAAGCAGCGCCTGGGTGCCAAGATGATGGGGTTTGGCGCCAAGATCGTCGAAGAGAACAAGCAGAGCATCGGCGAGATTCTGAAGCTGGTGCGCCCGGAGGATCTGATCAAGTTCGGCCTGATCCCGGAATTCCTGGGCCGCCTGCCGGTTATCGCCACCCTGGACGAGCTCAACGAGGAAACCCTGATCCGCATCCTCAAAGAACCCAAAAACGCGCTGGTCAAGCAGTTTCAGAAACTGTTTGAGATGGAGGGCGTCAACCTGAGATTCACCGACAGCGCCTATGCCGCCATCGCCAAAGAGGCGTTGAAACGCAAATCGGGCGCCCGCGGTCTGCGTGCCATCCTGGAGGCCAGCATGATCGACATCATGTACGAGCTGCCCTCCATCGAAAACGTCAAAGAGTGTGTCATCGGCGAAGACGTGATCCTGCATGGGGAAGACCCCATTTTGCTTTACGAACCCCAGAAGAAACAGGCTTGAACAGCAAGGGGCGCCGTCCGGCGCCGGTCGAATCCATCCCTTAAGCCGGCGGCGCGGCGCCCGCAGGAACAATAACGGTGCCCCCCATGGGGTGCATCAGCCGCGAGGTTAGGTGATAATGATCAACTTTTCCCTGAAATCCAAAAGACTGCCCTCTGCGCCCGGCAGAGTGGTGCTGCCCCTGCTCCCCTTGCGGGACATCGTGGTGTTTCCGCACATGGTGGCACCGCTTTTCGTGGGGCGTGACAAGTCGGTAAAGGCCCTCTCCGAGGCCATGGCCAACGACAAGAGTATCTTTCTGGCCACCCAGAAAAACGCCGGCATCGACGAGCCTTCCGAAAAGGACATCGCCAGCGTCGGCACCATCAGCAAGGTGCTGCAGCTGCTGCGTCTGCCCGACGGCACGGTCAAGGCCCTGGTGGAGGGTAAGCAGCGGGCTTCCATCGTGCGCTACCTGGATTCCGAAGAGTTTTTCCAGGTGGAGCTGGACCCCTTCCCCAGGGAGGACATTTCCACCGCCGAGGGCGAAGCCCTGACCCGGGCCATCATGGAGAGCTTCGACGAATACGCCAAGCTGAACAAGAACATCTCCAAGGACCTGCAGGCCAGCGTGGCTTCGCTGCAGGATCCTGAAAAGCTGGCCGACACCCTGGCAGCGCACTTCTCCTTCAAGCTCGAAGACAAGCAGCGCCTCCTGGAAACCAGGCCCCTCAGCGAGCGCCTGGCCGTGCTGCTGGAACTCATCCGCCTGGAAATCGACATCTACGAGATGGACCAGCGCATCAAGAACCGCGTCAAAGAGCAGATGGAAAAGACGCAGAAGAGCTACTATCTCAACGAACAGATGCGCGCCATCCGCAAGGAGATGGGGGCCGAGGACGATCTGACCGACGATTTGAAAGAGCTGGAAAAACAGATCGAAGAGAAGAAGATGTCCAAGGAGGCCACCGAAAAGGCCAAGCAGGAATTCCGCAAGCTCAAGATGATGGCGCCCATGTCGGCCGAATCGACCGTGGTGCGCAACTACATCGAGTGGATGATCAGCCTGCCCTGGTATGAAACCAGCGAGGTGCGGGAAGACCTGCAAGAAGCCGAAAAGATCCTCAACGAAGATCACTACGGCCTGGAAAAACCCAAGGAACGCATCCTGGAGTACCTGGCCGTGCAGGCCCTGGTCAAGAAGGTGCGCGGCCCCATCCTGTGCTTCGTGGGGCCGCCCGGCGTGGGCAAGACCTCCCTGGCCAAGTCCGTGGCCCGGGCCACGGGGCGCAAGTTCGTGCGCATCTCCCTGGGCGGCGTGCGCGACGAGGCCGAGATCCGCGGCCACCGCCGGACTTACATCG
>CAYUAQ010000255.1:0-1981 GCA_964442705.1 uncultured Desulfobacteraceae bacterium | reverse complement strand
TATACGCGACCATCTGATCGGAGACTGAGCCATGGATTTAAAGTCCTACTATGGTTTTACCAAGGTGCCCTTTACCAAGTACATGTGGGCCAGCAAGATGTTTGCCGCCTCCAGCCAGACCGAACTCCTGGACGGAATGTCATTGTGGTTGCAGACCCGCGGTATCGCCCTGGTCTATGGTCCTGCCGGGGTCGGCAAGTCCATCACCCTGCGCCGGTTCAAACACGACATCGACAAGCGAAGCTACGATGTCTTTTACCTGTTCAACCTCAGGCTCACTCCCCTGGGGTTGCTCAGAAGTCTTTCCCGCACCCTTGGCCTGACCGTGCTCTACCACCAGGCCGACCTGTTTGACGCCATCAGTTCCCACCTTGACCAGTACGAGCAGCGCCTGAACAAACACCCCGTGATCATCTTCGATGACGCCGACAGCCTCTCGGATGGCCTTCTTGAGATGCTGCGCCTTTTAGCCAACTTCGACATGGACTCCCGTGACCGCTGCTCTTTTATCCTGTCAGGATCCCAGCGACTGGCAGCGCGCATCCGGCTGCCGCAAAACGAACCTGTCAAACAAAGAATCGGATTTTCTCATCCCCTGAGGGGGTTCACCATTGATGACGCCGCAGACTACGTCAAGTTCCATCTCAAACGCGTCGATGCCCCAACCGAGCTTTTTACCGAAAACGCCGTCAAGACCATCTTTCACCATGGACAGGGGCTGCCCCGGGTCATCAACCAGATCGCCCTGCAGGCCCTGATCCGCGCGGCTGTCAAAGGGGAAAACACCATCAACGCTGATTTTTTGAAACACCACGTATTTGTCAACTCGCTGTTTGACCGCGCCATCGACGAACACCAGCCATAAAGCTTCGGTGAAACGGAGCCGGGATATGCTGGGGAGCAAACCCGGCAAGGGATAGCCGAAGGCAGGTAGCATTGAATAGTGCTACGGGGGGGCCCCTAAAACGGGGTTCCCCCACCTGCTATTCAAGTTTTCCTGCCCATGCCTTAAAAAACCCAATAAAACGCAGCGCGAAGCGCTTCCTTGCTTTTCTGTGGCCTGTTCCCGTTGGGAATTTTCTTTGGGATGAAATAGCTCGGCGCAATGGAACCCACTCCATGACCTTATCCCATTATCTCCACCCCTAATCTATCGCAGGATTTGACTGGGAAAGTTTCGCGGGACAAGACAGTCCGCCAACCACCACACTTTTTCCAAATCGGGATAGGGGAAGGCCTCACAGCCTTCGCCCTCCCACACCACCATGCATACGGGTCCGTACATGGCGGTTCATGTAGCTTTGATTAAACGCGTGTGTCGAGCGGCGAGGAACAAGAGCCCCTTTGATACGAAGAAACGGTTCGGCATCACCACTTTCACAGGTTTAAAGTTCGACATAACCCATGGGCCGCTGCGGGAACCTGCGACAGGTGCGGCGTTCTTCTCGCTGACGCCCATCCGGCATAGCTCCCTGAACCGATAAACTCTTTTGGGGGGCTGGCCCCCCATTAAAATTGTAATACTTCCTGCCTTTGCGCACAGGGCATCTTGCAAGATTTGGACAGCTCTCGCAATGCAGGGAAGAAAAACCGATACTGATTCTTTTTTTCTTCCTGACCTTTGCCGGGGGGTTGCCCAGGGGGCAGGCCGTGATTTGGCCTTTTTCGGAAAACTCAAAATCCGCCAGGCTCAGCTTGTCCTCATCGATAAAACCCATCGTTGGTGCGATCAGTTCCACATTGTGCTCTTTGGCCTGCTCGCAGTTCTCGTCGCTGCCGTAAAGAGAATCGGCGGTCAGTTCCTTTGGCTTCAGATTCTGCTCCTCGGTGGCTTCGATGGCCGGGATGAGCGCGTTGGCATCGCTGTTGTGGGCCGGCTCGACTTGCACGTGGGTGATCAGGCGAAGATTTTCTTCGTCCTGATCAGAGAAGGTCTCCTGGATCTGTACCTGGTACCCCTGGCCCTTGTGGCCGCTGTAGG
>CAYUAQ010000254.1:0-1982 GCA_964442705.1 uncultured Desulfobacteraceae bacterium | reverse complement strand
ACGCCTTATTCTTGAAAATCCATATATAAAAAACCGGAACATTCCGCTAAAGAAAAGAAAACCACTGCCGTGAAACATCTGTTTACACCCTTCAGCATCCGAGGACTGGTTCTCAAGAACAGGATTGTCATGCCGGCGCTGGCGTCTTTCCTGGTGGAAAACGACGGAACGATTACTGAGCGGACCATCGAGCACTACCGCCGGCGGGCGGCCGGGGGCGCTGCCATGATCATGATGGAGGCCTGTGCCGTTTCACCGGAAGGAGTGGTGTCGCCGCATCAGGCACGCATATTCGATGACAGCTTCATGGAGGGACTGGCCGGCATTGCCGCAGCCATTACCGCAGCGGGCTCCATTCCCGCCCTGCAGATTCACCACGGCGGACGGCAGACATCGCCACGGGTGATCGGACGTACGCCGCGTGCGCCCTCGCCGCTGCCCTGTCCCACCATTGGCGGTAAGGTCGACCCGCTCAGCGTGTCGGAAATCGAAACCCTGGTCGAACAATTCGGCGATGGTGCCCGGCGGGCCAAACAGGCCGGCTTCCAGCTGGTGGAGATCCACGGCGCCCACGGCTACCTGGTCAACCAGTTTCTGTCGCGGTTTTCGAATATACGCGAGGATGAATACGGCGGCAGTCTGGAAGGGCGCACCCGCTTTGCCCGCGAAATCGTCGCAGAGGTCCGCAGGCGGCTGGGGCCGGACTTCCCCCTGTCGTTCAAAATCAGCGCCCAGGAATTCGTAGAGGGCGGGTTGACCACCGAGGAGAGTATAGAGATTCTCAAGATCCTGGAGTCCGCCGGTATCGACGTCGTGCAGGTCTCGGCCGGCAACGACGCCACGCCGGAATGGATCTGCCAGCCCATGTTCATGAAAAGAGCCTGCCTGGCGGACTCGGCCGCCGCCGTGCGTCGGGCGCTGGACATTCCTGTCATGGCCGTGGGCCGCATCAACAACCCGCAGCTGGCCGAAGAGATCATTGCCGCCGGAAAGGCCGACCTGGTGTGCATGGGCCGCGGACTGGTGGCGGATCCCCAGCTGCCCAACAAGGCCCGTGAGGGCCGGCTGGACGAAATCCTGAGCTGCATCGCCTGCAACACCTGCATGCAGTCCATTTTCAAGAAGGGACGTATCGAGTGCCTGGTAAACCCTGAATTCGGCCGCGAGGAGGAACTGGCCGTGCGGCCGGCGGCGCGGCGCCGCAAGGTCATGGTGGTGGGGGCCGGCCCGGCCGGCATAAAGGCCGCCTGGACGGCCGCCCAGCGGGGCCACGAGGTTCACCTGTTCGAACGGTCGCCGTCCATCGGCGGACTGCTCATCCCCGGCAGCGCCACCGACCACAAGAAGGAGTTCGAAAACCTGATCACCTTCGGCGAACACCAGATGCGCAAGGCCGGTGTCATCTATCACCTCAACGTCACTGTGACCCCGGAGATCGTCCGACAGGAAGCGCCCGAAGTGGTCATCCTGGCCACCGGCTCCCGGCCGGCCATGCCGGACGTGGAGGGCATCGACAATGACATCGTGGTGCCCTTCGACGTTCTTTTCAACAACAAGGATCTGGCCCCGGCCCAAACCGTCGTCATCGGGGGCGGCGCCACAGGGTGCGAACTGGCCTACCATCTCAGCGGAACCGGCTCCCGTGTGACGGTGGTAGAGGTGCTGGACAGGCCGGCCGCCCAGCTGGAGGCCATCACCCGCAAGGTGCTGATGCAAAAACTCAAAGAAAACGCCGTCACCATTCTGCTCGGCACGCGCATCGTGCGCATCGCGCCTGACGGCGTCGTGGTTGCCAGGGCCGAGAACCAGGAGCGCTTCCTGCCGGCCGAACGGGTCGCCATCGCCATCGGCACCCGTCCGGAAAGGGCCCTCTACGAAGCCATTTGCAAACTGGGGATGGAGGTCTACCAGGTAGGCGACTGCATCAGCCCGCGCACCGCCAAGACAGCCATTTTGGAAGGCGCCCGCATCGGCCTGAAGAT
>CAYUAQ010000253.1:0-2045 GCA_964442705.1 uncultured Desulfobacteraceae bacterium | reverse complement strand
CATCCATGCCCCGGGCGATGCAGCCGGAATACTTGGCATCACCCTTTTCCAGGACGATGACCTCCTGGTCCGGGCGCACCTCCCTGGCCCGGATCCCGGCCATGGCGCCGGCGCTGCCGCCGCCCACCACCAGAACATCGCAGCGCATTTCAGGATAGTCGACTGTCATGCTCGCACCCCGCATGTTGTGTTTCGATGCTCATTTGCATGCCGTCCACCGCCGGCCCGCTCAAAGACCGGCGGAGGTCGGCTGACCCGGGAACTCCCGGTATATCTGCTTTTCGGTCGTGTTGCAGTAACTGACCTGGTACGCGTAAACCGTGTCGCGCGTCGTCATGGCCACCATCATGATCTTCTGTATCGCGATACCCGCTTTGATCCCCAGCAAGCGCGCCACCTCGCCGGAAGCCGCCGCGGCACTGAAACGTTCTTTGATGGCCAGGGTGGGCAGGCTGTACTCTCGCTCCACCAGTTGGTAGACCGGTGCTTTTTCAAAATCCCGGGATGTGAATCTGTCCAGATCGGTAAACAGACTCGGACGAAGGTAGGAAATCACGTAAACCATGGGCTGAGGACCGCTGAGAAAGAGGCGCACGATTTCAAACACCTCCTCCTGCGGCTCCTGGCCCAGCAGCGAAGCCGCCTGGGGATGGATCCGGAGGCGCGGCGGCTGCAGGCATTTGATCGTCAGCGGCGGCACCCGGTCGTCGAAACTGTTCACGAAGCGGAAATACCGCAGGGCATCGCTGTGTTCGATGGACTTTCTGACAAAAGTGCCCCGCCCCTGCTCCCGCGAAAGATACCCCTGGTTCACCAGGCTCTGCAGTGCGTTTCGAACGGTGCCCACACTGGCGTCAAAGGTGCGGGCCAGCTCGCGCTCGGTGGGAATCCGGTCCCCAGGCGCCCACTCGCCCTCTCGAATGTGGCCCAGAATGGTGTCCTGAATCCAGCCGTACTTTGGCTTGCGGGCGTCTGAAACGAACAGATCAACGGATGCTGTTTTCTGGAAAGCCACCGGGCAATTCCCTCCACCGAAGCAGTAAGATAATTGAACTAAACATATATAGCAATGTTGTGTCAACTCATATTTCAGATGAGGGGTCCTTAAGAAATTAAATGACTTACAGCTGTAAAACTTGTTCAAAGGCATTGACGTTGTTCAGGCGGCCGTGGTAACATTTCGTTTATGGAACAGATTGATATGACAGATGAAATTGTACGCTGTCTGAAGGCGGTCTGGAGCCGGTTCAACACCGTGAAACTGGCCTACCTTTTTGGGTCGCGAGCGGGGATGGAGGCGGGGCCGTCGAGTGATTATGATATTGCCGTTCTGATTGATCGTCAAGACGTCGGGTTGGAAGTGCAAAACCAGTTGGCCTTGGCGGCAGCGCGGGCCCTTGGGTCTCAACTGGTCGATGTGGTTTTGCTGAACACGGCACCGGTGGAGCTGGCTTATGCGGTCATTGCGCAGGGGGTGCTGCTCTACCAGCGAGACGCTGCGGTTCGTGTCGAATACGAAGCCCGCGTGATGGCACTTTACGGAGATTACCTGCCGTTTCTGCGGCGGCAGAGAAGCGACATTTTGAAGGGGGACGATCATGGTGCCAGAGTTCAGCGGTATAGAGAGGCGCTTAGACGAACTGAGCGAACGCTTGGCAAGATTGGCACCGCTCAAAGACAGGCCGCGCGCTGATTTTGAGCAGGATCCTTATTTGCGGGACATTGTTGAGCGGAATCTGGAAGTAGCCGCGCAGTGCTGCCTGGATATTTGCCATCGTATCATTTCCCTGGAAAAGTTCAAAAAACCCCGTGACTACTACGAATCGGTTTTATTCATGGGTGAATTGGGCGTGCTTTCCCCTGAATTTGCGCGTAAACTAGCCCCGATTGCGGGCTTCAGAAATATACTGGCGCACGAATACCTCTCCATCGACTGGGACATTGTATACCGGCAACTCAATCGGCTCGAACAGATGGCCGAGTTTGCAGACAGCATTCGCACCTGGATGGGGGGCAAGGGGGACGTCCTGGGCAAGGGGGACATC
>CAYUAQ010000252.1:0-2128 GCA_964442705.1 uncultured Desulfobacteraceae bacterium | reverse complement strand
AGTTGACAGAGCACCAGATTGAAATCAAGCGTTTTTGAGCAAATTATTTCAGGCAACAGTTCCCCTGTTCGGTGCGGACCGATTTTTTACAACACCCCTATGACACGGTATTGTCCAAAGCAATGACAAAGGTTTTAAAGTCGACGTTCGTGGTGAAAATTCCCTGCCCATGGTGTCCGGCTTTGGCAAACTGGTATGACGAGATCTCCCTGTGTTTTGAGGATCAGAGCACCTTGGAGCCATAATTAAAGGTCAGACGGACAAGGTAAGACAATCTGTCAATAGCCATCGGTGGTATCCGCATACGATGCGAAGCAGCGTGGCAGTTAACAGCGTGAGCCATCCTGTCCGTCGACATTTTAAAATCTTCTCATTGCGTCGGGTTATGCGCTCTGGGGTATATTAAAGGTTGAGTTTTATACCATAAAGCTTTTGAACGATAGTGCGCCATTGCCCGATGGGGCAGTGGGGTGAAAATGCTGTTTTGGCCGCGTCGAGTTTATCCCACTTGTCGCGCCAGTACGGCCACATCAAGAGAAAATACTCGGCCCTTGCGCGCGGGTCGATAGTGGTTTTGCGCAGATGCGGGGGCAGATAGATTTGCGAGTTGCGCATCAGCAAAAGAGCCGTACGCATAAACCGTCGGCCGATACCGAAGTTGGCGTGCTGACCGGCAGCCTGGCGCCGCTTGTAATCGGCCATGAGATCTTCGGGCCCCCGCTGGCCGATATGAAAAGCCGCCTGGACAACGTGATCTTTTAAAATATGGTTGCACCGCTTGCTGACGCAGCTGGCTCGGGGTTGTCCCTCAGGGCCGCCGGACTGTTTGATTCTGGGTACGATACCGGCATAGGAGACCAGGTTGTTTATCGGTTTCTGGGCCCGGGGGTCGCCAATTTCGGCCGTGACGCCGGCGGCCAGCACGATGCCCACGCCCTTGATACTGGTTAAAAAGGCGCCGGGGGTTTGTCCGAGCACCGTGGCCATTTCCTTCTCAATCTGCCTGGAGCTGTCGTGCAGGCAGCGGAAATGATTGACGTGAGCACTTAGCGAAGCCTGCAGCGTTTGGATATATTGTTCCGGGGTTGTGAGTACTTGAGCGGCATATGCCTGGAGTTTGGCGGCGGCCTCGGCCGGGTGTCGGGTGCCGTTGCGCCTGAGTCTTTCGATAAGGCTCGCGCGTCTGCGCCGTTGGATCTGGCGGGCACTGAAACGCTCTTGCATCAGGTACAGGCAGCCGGCAGAAAAGGGGTAGATGCCGCTTTTGCTTTCGTCCAGAAAACCCGGGAAAAGCCGGTCGACAACCGTGTGAATGCGGTTGCGCACTTCGGTTTTCATTTTTACGTCTTTGCGACGGTGGCGCACGAGAGTTCTCAGATTGCGATACACTCCGGATTGGGCCGGACGGCAGTTTGCCCTGCAGCTGAGCAACATAGCGGCAATGCCCAACAGATCCAGCCGGTCGGTGCTGGCCTGAAGATTATCACGCTGTCTCTTGGCATCGTGGGCATTGACATTGGCTACCAGCCAACCGTCGTCTTGTAATGCGTAGGCGAAGTTTTCAGCATAGGAGTTGACGTCTTCTCCGCCGAAAAAGACGTGGTGTTTTTTGATATGCCGTTTTCTGCAGGACCGCAGCGTCTGGCCGATCAGATAGCTGACGCCCCGCGGTGAGTTCTTCACGCTGAAGGGCTTGCGAATAATATCACCGTGTCCGTTGCAGAACATGACCATATGGTCCTTTTTGGCATAATCGATGGGTACGCACATGATTTTTGATCCGCCGACCTGCTCGAAAATATGGAAAATTTCTTGACTTCGGTTCCGATAAATGTTGCGTTTCTTCATGGTGGAGTTCCTCCTATGTATGTTTTTCAGCTGCTTCATTGCAGACTGATCTAAAGACTTGCCACCGGTATCGCACCGGATGGCTTCCAAACAGGGGGGAACTTCACCTTAATTTTTTAGTGCTGAAATGTCCAATAACGGCCCGAGTTGCAGAGTCGGGGATGCTCCGCGAGCAATACCCTGCGGGCTCACTCGCTCCCCAACATCTGCACCTCGGAAACGTACCAGTTGACAGCGAAGGAGGGGGTTCAATTTAAAATGGACAGCCTTCCTTCAGCTG
>CAYUAQ010000251.1:0-2145 GCA_964442705.1 uncultured Desulfobacteraceae bacterium | reverse complement strand
CACACAAAAAGCATCGTTTTTGCGCCGGGATGGTAGTGAGCGGTCTATCGGTCCCTGTCCCTGATCCGAGGCTCGAAACCGCCGGATTTTATAAGACCAGCCGAATCAAGATAGAAAAGAACGTGGCGGATGCTTTGCCTGACGGGCCGCCCTTTCTTGGCGTGCCGCCCGACCTGACGACATACCGGCAACGCGGGCACCGGCGGCTGGACGTGAGGACATACAAGGCCAAATGTGTGACCTGCATTTGGGCCTGCCGCATGCCGGTGGAAATGATCATCGACCACTGGAACCCGTTTATGAAACGGTACCGTTTCGAGACCTTCTGCTACGGACCGAAAAGCTGTTCTTTTTATCGGGCCGGGCCCAAGCGCAAGGTGCCGGGGCGAAAAGGCATGTCCTACACCGAAGAGGACTGGGTCGACGAGGATGCCACCTCGCACCGGGGTCCGGATGATTGAGCGCCCCTGCTGACATTTCCTGGAAACATCGTGGAACTGTCGCGACAATTCCACGATATGTCTTGGAAAAGTCGGGAAAGCGTGCTATGGGATTTTCATGGATCTGTTGCCGAGAATTTACACGAACTGCCTGACAAACCACTTTCGTGACGGCCGGGAAATGGCTTTCCTGGCCGGTCCCCGCCAGGTGGGCAAGACGACTGTGGCCCGATTCTTCCAGGACAATCCGGTGTACCTGAATTGGGATAACGCAGACCACCGCCAGATGATCCTGTCCGGCCCGGCCAAAGTCACGGAGTATATCGGGCTGCGGCAATCACCGGTTGTTGTTTTTGACGAGATTCACAAGTATCCGCACTGGAAGACGTTTATCAAGGGATTTTACGACACACACGGTGTCTCTGCCGACATGCGAATCATCCTCACCGGTAGCGCCCGGCTCGACATCTACCGCAAAGGTGGTGATTCCCTGATGGGCCGATATTTTCTTTACCGGATGCATCCGCTCAGCGTCGCAGAACTGCTCGGTCCGGATACAGGCCCGGCAATCCATCCGCCACGGCAACTGGAAGAGCGGCAATGGCAGAGATTGCTCACCTTTGGCGGTTTTCCCCAGCCCTTTCTCCGGGCAAACCGGCGGTTTTCCAACCAATGGAACAGGACCCGCCTGGCACAGGTTTTCCGGGAAGACATCCACGATATTGCCCGGATCCAGGAGATACGCCAGGTGGAGCTTCTCGCCGAGTATATCCGGCAGCAGGCCGGGCAACTCACAAGCTATGCCTCGCTTGCCCGCAAGGTACGGGCGTCGGAAGATTCGATCCGACGATGGGTCTCTATCCTTGAAAGCCTTTATTACTGTTTCTCCGTTCGTCCCTGGCATGCCAACATCTCTCGCTCGTTGCGCAAGGAACCAAAGTATTACCTGTGGGACTGGTCCATGATCGACGATCAGGGTGCGCGCAATGAAAACATGGTCGCCTCACACCTGCTCAAGGCGGTGCAATACTGGACAGACACGGGAAGTGGAGATTTCGGACTGTTTTTCTTGCGAACCAGGGAAAAGCGCGAAGTAGATTTCCTGATCGTCCGGGACGGCCGACCGTGGTTCCTGGTGGAGGTTAAAAGCTCGGACAGCCATCTCAGCCCCCACCTTGAATATTTTCAGCAGGCAACCGGCGCCGACCATGCCTTCCAGGTCATTGTCAATGCGCCGTTTGCAAAAGTCGATTGTTTTACCATACCCTATCCTGTCAATGTTCCGGCCCTGACCCTGCTTTCTCAACTGGTGTGATGGCGTTGTGGTAGGGGAAGGTTAGGGGAGGGGAGGCGCTGGCGCTGTTAAAGGCCTGGAACACGGGTCATCCTGGAGGACTGTCCACCGTGCATGCCAACAGGATTTCTCTGCCTAATGTGGCTTTGATCTCTTCAACCGTAAGCAGACTGGATTTCAAGTCATCGGGTAGGGCACGGGTGAGTTCGTATTCAGAAACGCCGACGGGTTTTTGAATGTCGCGCAGGGCGATGTAAAAGTCCCTGAGCAGGATATGGTGTCCTCAGGGAATTTTTACAATAAGGTGCTGCAAATTCTCGCGAGTTTTGCCGGCTGTCAATTGTGCCACAGCCTGTGGCAAAATTACTTTGGGATCAGGATATTCCCGATAAAAGGCGATCATTCGTCCGA
>CAYUAQ010000250.1:0-2239 GCA_964442705.1 uncultured Desulfobacteraceae bacterium | reverse complement strand
TATCCTGCCCAAGTATTTTCGGAATCATGTAAAGGTTCGATAGCATAAGCCCGGCAAGCTTGCACTTGCTCTCGACGTCTTTTCCCATTTTGTACAAACTTATGGCCCAACATAACTTCTGTATCGGCTCACCCACATCATCCGGAAATTCTTTCTCGTACCATTTAAAATATGCAGCCGATTTTTTTAAATCGTTTAACACGAAATACAAAGGGAAAAGTAAATACCGCTTTCCTGCCCCATCGCTAATATAGCCGTGGATTCGTTTTTCTTTATTGAGTACGGATTTGTAACTTGAGATTCTGCTTTTCAGCTTATTTTCTGTTTTTGGAAAATTAAACATAAGAAACCCCATCTTTAGTTACTGGCTATCCGAATGCCCTTTTTTACAACCGAGTAGACGCTATTTCCAAGACTGGATTTCAACGATGTTGCCCTCCGGGTCCCTGAAGTACACAAACTGTAAAACGCCGATACCCGGAACTTTTTTCTCTACGATTTCTCCCAACGCTTCAGCGCTATGATTTAGCGCTTTTTCATAGGTTTCTCCAACTGATTCCACCTCAAATGCGATATGCGTAAATCCCGGGTGATTGGCCATGATGGGATTGGCATCATCCATTTCGGCGTAGGTGAAAATCTCAAGGGTGGGGCCATATTTACCATGACCAGGCAACAATAAATGTACACCTTCCAGTTGGGCGTCAGATAATCCCGTGGCTTTATCGAGCCACTCTCCGGAGAGCTTTCTTTCCGGCGGCCTTACCGTGCATTCGAAAACGTCGATGTAAAATTGAGATATTTTCTTCCAGTTTTTTGCTGCGATATTGGTGTGGGCGTACCTCATATCAGCCTCCGCTTTCTTTTCTACCTGCCAAATAATCGGTTGCAAATGGAGCTCAGCGAAATTTGCATTGGCCACAGCTCATTCGGATTCCACGCCATCCGCCACCACGTGGCTTCCGTGCTGAATGCCTCCGGCCAGGCCTCCACCAAAGACATTCAGGCCCTGCTGCGCCACCGCCGTCAGAGCACCACGGAAATTTATCTGCATGTGATCGGAAACCGCCTTTATGATGTCATAAGTGTGCTAAACAGTAGCATACTCCAGCACACCGGTGGGCCGGACGGGGTCACTTGAGGTGATTTAATAACCTGAACAGCCCTAAATTCCAGTCATTTCCAACCCGTCCAAATCGTTTTCAACC
Source organism: uncultured Desulfobacteraceae bacterium (assembly GCA_964442705.1). GTDB lineage: Bacteria > Desulfobacterota > Desulfobacteria > Desulfobacterales > JALSRD01 > JALSRD01. Next base: position 1,031 of record CAYUAQ010000250.1, on the reverse strand, counting down.
CACCTGCGCCGCAAAATTTGCCCTCAAAATCCTCTGTCAGATTTTTTTCAACTTTTTTCATTTTTCGCTGACGTCCAAGATCTTTTTCTGTTATACGCTGGACATGTCGCCTTTGACCATCAGAAAAAGGACCATCGACGCCAATGAGGTCAGGTTCATCCAGAACGTCATCGATGACAACTGGAGCAAGAGCCGTACCGAAATCTCCAGGATCCTGTGCCGCAAGTGGAACTGGCGCCAGCCCAATGGCCATTTGAAAGACATGGCCTGCAGAGAGATCCTGATCACCCTCTACCGAAAGGGCCTTATAAAATATCCTCCCGGAAAACACGATGGCAAAAACAGTCTGCGCAACCGCTCCATCCGTGTCATTGAAGTCGATCAAACGCCCCTGCAAGATAGCCTTAAAAATCTGCCCGAGGTTGAACTCCGTGCGGTGAGAAACACCCCCGACGAACCGCTGTACAACTCCTTGGTGCAGCAGCACCACTACCTGGGATACCGCCAGATCGTGGGCAATCATCTCAAGTACGTCGCTTTTATCGGCGACCGGCCCGTGGCCTGTCTGGGATGGGGATCGGCCGCGTGGAAGGTCAAGTCCCGTGATGACTTCATCGGATGGACCCCCGGGGTCCGGAAAGACCATCTGCATTTCGTGGTCAACAACACCCGGTTTCTTATTCTGCCGTGGGTGCAGGTCAAGTGCCTGGCCTCAAAGCTGCTGGCCATGAACGCCAGGAGAATCTGCCGCGACTGGCTCGATACCTATAGTTATCCCCTGTACCTGCTGGAGACTTTTGTGGAAAAACAGCGCTTCGCCGGCACCTGTTACAAAGCCGCCAACTGGATCCGCGTGGGACAGACAAAAGGCACTGCCAAAAAGGGACATGTGCATTACCGCCATGGCAATATAAAGGATGTGTTGGTCTACCCGCTGAGAAGAGACTTCAGAAAACGGTTGGGATAATCCGGGCGAAAGTGGCAGCTTGCGCCCGGATCGTGAGGTGTTGGTGAACCCCTTCAAAAAATTC
>CAYUAQ010000249.1:0-2277 GCA_964442705.1 uncultured Desulfobacteraceae bacterium | reverse complement strand
CCTTCCCTGTAAAGTTAAAACAGATACTTATTTTGCTGATGTCAGGAGTTCTGAACTTATTCATAGTCTTGCGCTAACGGCACTCCTCAGCTGCCCGGCTGCGCCGCATCAGCTGCAGGAGCTGGTTCGGCTGCCGGCCCCATTCCTTGGGTGTCAGGCGAAAAAGCAGTCTTTTCTGAGATAAAGAGTAGGGACAATCCTGCGACCGCGATATGCACGTTCAATCCCTCAAGCTTCTGTATGAGCGATGGCTTGAAAGCGCATGCGATAAGAATACACCGCGTTGGGAAAGCACTTGCGGCAAAAACACGAATGAGGACTGCCTCGAGTCGCGTCGGCGTTTTGGGGTTAAACAATTCTTAAGAATACTAAGGGTCATGGAATGAATAAAATCCACAAATAGAGCGCCGGATTTTTGTTCGTGTTCAAGGCGCATCAGCGGGCGCAACCTTTTGGGCTGTAACTGCTGATGCAACGAAAAACACGGACAAAAAGACAAGTTGGATTGTGGATTTAATTTGTTCCAGGGCCCTAATGCCTTCAAACTGAAAATCATCCATTGGATTTTCCATGCGATTCCATGATCCCAAAGATATGACGGAAACCTAATGAAAAGTCGAAAATGATTATATCTTGTGTAGTGCTATGCTATCAATTTGTCAAGTTCCTCAAGAAATCCAGGCCATTCCATTGACCGCAAATCTGTCCTGCCACCCAACCCATCATAGTCCAACCTAAAACCAACCCCTATTTTATCGCCTCCACCTCCCACCGTTTTATTGAGAAACACTTTCTCCAACCAGAATTATAGCCCCCCCCTGTCTCTCAATCCATTTCCGAAAAACCAATCGAAAGGAGGTGATCTCTGTGCACAGGTCCATTGAGATTGTTCAAATCGTGGCCAGGGCCATCAACCGCACCACCTGGTACATCCCCAAGATCAGAGACGGTGACTCCTGGCGGAATATTCGCAACGCCCACCTGGTTGAGAACGCTGCTCATCTCAACGACTACGACCGTTTTGAAGGTTCCATCGATCGCATCAAAACCATTATGGAAAGCCGTGGCTGGCAGGTCTCTCTGGCCTACGAAATAGAACCCTGCCACGAGCACCTTTATTACCAGTGCTATCGGCTGTTGTGCCGGCGGTAGCGTAGTCAAAATCACCCCATAACCCAGCAAAGAAGGCGGTTGTCATCGCGGCAGCCGCCTTTTTTGCGTCGAAAGGAGGCCGTTTTGGAGAAAAAACCGCGTCAGTCATCGCAAAGACAAGGAAAACCCGCAGGCCGTAAATTCATCTCCGTTTACCGCGTGACTCTGGTCAAGGACAGACGAGTCTCATTCAACCGACGCCAGTTGAACAACTCGGCGCAAGCCCAACCTCTGATCCGCAAACTCATCAAGACCCAGGGACAGCCTGATCGGGAGCAGTTCTGCGTGGTCCTGCTCAATGCCAAGAACGAGATTATCGGGCTGAACATCGTTTCCACGGGAGATTTGTTGTCCGCAACGGTTCACCCAAGGGAAGTCCTGAAGCCTGCCATCCTTGCCAATGCCACCGCAATGGTGCTCTGCCACCCCAGTGAAGTCCTATCGCCATCGGAGGAGGACATCGCCATCACCGAGCGCATCATTCGGGCTTCCAAGGTCATCGGCATCTTTGTGCACGAGCACCTGATCATCTCCACCCAAAGCGACCGCTATTACAGTTTCGCGGACAACGGCCTGATCAGCCAGATTTACAATGAAATAAAATGAAACCACGTCATCACAGCAGTCAGTGAGAAGCCCTTTGCCCGCCGGCAGATGGCTTTTTTTCGTTTGGGGAAAGCTCGGTCAATCAATGGCCGGGCCTTCGCTGTTTATGAACCCTGAAAACAGGAGGCAACTATGTTCCAGCAAGAAACGGAAAAATTCAACACCACCGAGGTCATTCTCCCTGCAGAAACCGGCCAAACTTCCGCCATGCCGGCGGTCATCCCCAAGTCCCCTCTGGACTGGCCGGTGGAGATGTTCACCCAGGCGCTGGACCGTAGAGAGGTCAACCGCAAAGCCCTGCTCAAGTGGATCGGTGACAACCTCCAGGCCGGCGTGGATTACGGCCAGATCCACGTGGTCAGCCGGGACAAGTGCCAGTATGCCAGAAAGGGAACGTCCAGGACTGCCCCAATAAGCGCCACTGGTCAAAGCCGTCGCTGTGGAAACCCGGTGCCGAGAAGATTTGCGGGATGCTCGGGCTGATCCCCAGGTTCCCCAATCTGTCGGAATACGAAAGGG
>CAYUAQ010000248.1:0-2308 GCA_964442705.1 uncultured Desulfobacteraceae bacterium | reverse complement strand
CCTAAATGCCCTTGCACCCCTCGGTACACCACCCGCGCCCAAGTGCGGTGCCCCCTCTCGCCGGCATGTCCCTCTGCCATAAGCCACTGGCGGACTGGGATGGAAAAGCCGGTTTTGGGCCGGTTCAGAATTGTGCCGGGCGGTCCCTCCGACCAGGCGCACCGGGCCATGAGCTTCTTGTCCGGTCGAAGTTTGTTCCGCATCAGGGGCGCCAGTGCCCGGGTCAGCTCCAGATCCACCAACGGAACCCGGATCTCCAGTGAATGGGCCATTGCCGCCCAGTCACTGTCCCTGAGCAGCATATTGCGCATATAGCATGTCGATTCCAGGGCGGAGATCGCGGAAAAGAGATCCGCCCCCACGGGAACCGCTTGATTGATGCGGGCCACCGGCGCAAGCCGCTTCCACCCTTCGCGCACCATGTCCGGATCCAGGATATGAGGGAGCTCCCAAGGCATATAGAGCCCCCGGCGCAACAGGTAGGCGCCGCCAATGCTGTCCCCGTATTCGAAAATACCCGCGTACTTGGGCGATGTGAACCGCTTGATAACGGGTTCGCTGATGATTCGAAACCCCTTGCCGATCATATGAAACGGCGAAGCGACCTTCATCATCTTGGGAATATGCCGAAACGAGGGATACCCTCCCAGCAACTCATCACCGCCAAGCCCGGAAAGGGCCACCTTCAGGCCCCTTTCCGCTGCTGCCTTGCTGACAAAGTAGGTGTTGACCCCATCGATGGACGGCTGATCCATGGCGGCAAAAATTTTTTCCATGTCCTGTGCAAAGTCTCTTCCCCGCACCCAGCCGGTTTCATGGCGCGTGCGCAGCATGCGAGCTACCATCTCGGCCAGGGGGCTTTCGTCATTGGGGGTGCCGCGATACTCTTCAAAGCCCAGGGTGAACGTGCGAAGCAGGCCCCCGGAACACCCGGCCGCCAAGGCCCCTATGGAGGTGGAGTCCAGGCCGGCCGAGAGGAACACCCCAACCGGGACATCAGAGACCATGTGGTGCAGCACGCTGTCCTGCAATGCTTGGCCCAGGGCCTCAGCGACCTCCTCCGAAGATATGGTGAAATTCGCATCGCCTGGCCGGGCAATCTCCCGCGCCACATCACAGAACGTTTTTAGCCTGGGGTGGGTGTCGCCTTGGGCCACCCAGAGGGTTGTCCCTGCCGGCAGCGCGCGTATTCCCTTGTAAAGCGTGAAGGGCTCGGGCACATAACCCCACAGAAAGAAACCCACATGCCCGGCCGGTTCCGCCGAGGTGTCAGCACAGCCAGCCGCCAGAAGGGTCTTCACCTGGCTGGCCGCCCGTATGGTATGCCCATCATCCGCGTAATACAGGGGTTTTATGCCAAAGGGGTCGCGCGCCATAAAAAGGCCGGATTTCTCCTGGTCCCACAGGGCAAAGGCGTACATGCCGCGCAGGTGTTCCACCATCCTTTGACCGTATTCGCCGTAGAGATGGAGCAGAACTTCGGTGTCGCTGCTGGACTGGAACCGGTATCCCCGCGACTCCAGCTTTGTTCGCAACGCCTTGTAGTTGTAGATTTCTCCATTATACGTAATGCGCAGCAGACCGTTCTCCGTTGCCATGGGCTGGGCCCCGGCAGGCGACAGATCGATGATGGCAAGGCGCCTATGCCCCAGACCGATGGCCCCGTCCTCAGAAACCCAAAGCCCTTCCCCATCCGGACCCCGTTTCCGCTGGGCCCGGTTGGCAACATGGAGCCAATCTCTCCTACCAGGGATTACGGTGTTCGGACTATAGCAAAAAATGGCTGCGATTCCGCACATATAAATGCCTTACTCGCCTGTCAAACCATATACACGCTCATATCCCTGAATCATCGCTTCGGTGGAGAACTTCATGGCGTTTCTATACCCCGCCTCTATAAACGTGTCTCTGTTCTTAAGCGCTTTATATATCATTTCCGCCGCATTGGATTCATCTTTCAGATCAAAATAAACCGCTCCATCACCACCCACCTCGGTCATCGGTTTACGGTCTGACGTAAAGACCGGGCAGCCGCAGGCCTGGGCCTCGATAATGGGCCAGCCGAACCCCTCGGCCAGCGAAGGAAAAATCAACCCCCGTGCAGCGGAATAGAGCGCGCAAAGCTGTTGGTTGGTAACATTTCCGGCCTCCCTGATCCGATCGTACACACCCAACTTTCTGGCAAGTAGCGCCAGGTTCTCTGGCAGCGCAGCACCGGCAAGCACCAGTTCCCAGGAACTGCTGTTGTCAAACCGGACCATGCGTGCAAAAATCCGCAAAAGACCGGCCCTGTTTTTGTACCAGAAGT
>CAYUAQ010000247.1:0-2329 GCA_964442705.1 uncultured Desulfobacteraceae bacterium | reverse complement strand
AGTCCAAGGCCGGCAGCCCCTTGCGGCCCACCGCCTATTTCACGAGCCAATACGCCCAGAGCCGGCGGCATTTCACCGATCCGGTGGACGACTACATCACCATGGCCATCTGGGGGCGCTACCCCCTGGCCGCGCACCGCTCCAGGGAACTCAGCGACACGTACTGGCGCCATACCATGCGCGCCCTGCAGCTGCAGCGGCGCATACAGGCCCAGCAGGTGGTCACCGGCATGGAGGAGGCGTACATGGATTTTCTGGCGGCCCGCCGGGATTTCGGGGCCAAGCGATCCTCCCAGCTCTTTCGCCTTGAACAGCTGCGCACCGCCCGGCTGTACCAGCGCCTGGGCCCGGCCGGTGATGTCGAGCGCGCCGACCCCATCGCGCCCCTGACCGCCCGTTTCGACTACCTGCAGGCCTGTGCCAAGACCGCCAGGGTGCGCAAGGACCTGGGGCTGCGCTATGCCCGGCTGTGGCGCGAGATGGGCCTTTCCAGCCGCCTGGCCCAGCAGGCGGCGCCGTGGCGCCGTCCCTTCTATCAGCACAACCGGTACGCCCTGTGGCTCTGGCGAACCCGCGATGTCCTGGCATCCACCGACCGCATCCGCACCTTCGTGCGCTTCTGCCGCGATCGCCGCATCCGCCGCATCTACGCCTACCTGTACTCCGACAGCCTTCTGCTCACCGAAGACACCACCATCCAGCGCCTGACCCTGCTGCTCAACTTCTGCCACCGCTGGGACATCGAGGTCTGGGCCCTGCTGGGAGAGCCCGAGTGGCTCCTGGAAAACGACGCCGCGGCCGTGTGCACCGCCGTCACCCGCATTCAGGCCTTCAACAGCGACTTGGAACCCTTCGAGCCGCGCATCGCCGGCATCAAGCTGGACCTGGAGCCCCACTCCCTGCCCGGCTGGCACGGCGACGCCGACAGGCGCCGCCGCTGGCGGTCCAACTACCTCCATCTGCTCCAGACCGCGGCCCAAACCCGCACACTGCCCCTGTGGGTGGACATCCCGGTGCAGTTCTTCCGCCCGCAAAACCAACAACTCCTTCAAGCGCTCAGCGCCCGCATCGACGGCGCCACCCTGATGGCCTATTTCAATAAGCCCGCCAGGATCACCCAAAGCGGCCTGCAGGCCCTGGCGGCCTTCAGCAAGCCCCTGGAAATCGGTGTCGAGCTTTCCAGCCAGGCCCCGGCCGGCGACCACCTGCCCCTGCAGCCCTGGGAAAAGGTGCAGCAAACCCTGTCAGCACTCCGCAGCGCCTGGATCGGCAAGGACGACTTCGCCGGCATCGCCCTGCACGACTACCGGGCCCTCGAGGGGTTGCCGGCCGAAAAGAGCGCCCCATGAAGATCTCTTTTCAAAAAGAGGACATCACCCAGCCGCCCGTAACCCCGGCCCAGGTGGCCATGCGCCAGAGCCCCATCCGCAAGCGGCCCGTGCTGCGGACCATCCTGATCCTTTTGCTGATGGCCGTGGCCGCTTACGGGGTTTACCGCCTGGCACAGTCCCGGAAACTGTACACCTACGGCCTGGTCGCCGCCCCGGTGCAGACCCTCCACATCCCCGAGCGCGCCACCGTGAAGGAAGTGCTCGTCCACCAGGGCGAGCGGGTGAAAAAGGGCCAGCGGCTCTTCAGCCTGGCAACCAAGTCCGCCCTGGACCGGCAGATGGCCCGGAGCACAGCGACGGTCGCGGATACCGGGCGCTGGATCAAACAGCGGGAGGCCGAGCTGCAGCTCCAGCGCCAGCAGGCCGCCTTCGAGCGTGCCGAACTCGAACGCAAGAGCGCCGTAGAGAAGGCCCACATCGAGGTGGCCAAACTGACCGAATTTTACACCGCCAAGTGCCAGCGCCACCAGAATCTCAAGTCACTGCTGGAAGCCGACGCGGCCGTGTCCGCCCAGGTGGAGGCCGCCCGCGTGGCCCGGGAGCTGGCCGCCAACAACCTGGCCCAGGCCTGGGTGGATCTCGACCTGGCCGAAAAACGCCCCAACCCTTACACCGCCGCACTGGAACTGGCCCGCCTGCGCTATGACGCCCTGCGCAGCGAAACTCCCGTGACGGCGCCGTCAGCCCCCGCCTCGGCACAGGCGCTCGACTTCCGCGCCTCCCTCGACGGCGTCGTCACCGCCGTGAACGTCACCCCGGGAGACGCCGTGTTTCCCGGCAAAGCCGCCATGACTATCGCGGACCTGTCCACCGCCTGGGTGCAGGCCTATCTGCCCCCGGAAAAGGCCTCCCGCGTTCACGCGGGACAGGCCGTCACCCTGTATGGCCCCGGCCAGACCCAGGGCACCCCGGCCACCCTGACCACCCGCGGCATCGTG
>CAYUAQ010000246.1:0-2348 GCA_964442705.1 uncultured Desulfobacteraceae bacterium | reverse complement strand
CTGGAGGGAAAATTCGTGGGCACCGTTTCCGTTTTCAGTGAGCCGGACATCAAGTTCAATCACCACCATGTCCACCTGCTCGCGCTGCTGCATGAACCCTTTGCCATCGCCCTGGCCAACTACCTGCGCTACCGCGAAGTGCGGGCGCTGCGCGACCTGCTGGCAGATGACAACCGCTACCTGCAGGACGAACTGCGCAACATATCCGGCGGTGAAGTGGTGGGCGCCGACCTGGGCCTGAAAGGGGTCATGGAGATGGTGCGCCAGGTGGCCCCCCTGAAAAGCCCCGTGCTGCTGCTGGGGGAGACCGGCGTGGGCAAGGAGGTCATCGCCAACGCCATCCACAACCTGTCCTTCTGCAGCCGCGGCCCCTTCATCCGCGTCAACTGCGGCGCCATCCCTCAGACCCTCATGGACAGCGAACTGTTCGGCCACGAAAAGGGCGCTTTCACCGGCGCCGTGTCCCGCAAACGGGGGCGCTTCGAGCGGGCCCACGGCGGTACCATTTTCCTGGACGAAATCGGAGAGCTCTCCCAGGAGGCCCAGGTGCGGCTGCTGCGGGTGCTCCAGGAGAAGGAGATCGAGCGCGTGGGCGGCGCCGAGACCATCCGCGTGGACATCCGCATCATCGCCGCCACACACCGGGACCTGGAAAAAATGCTGGCCAACGGCCGCTTCCGGGAAGACCTGTACTACCGCCTGCGGGTTTTCCCCATCGCCATCCCGCCCCTGCGGCAGCGGCCCGAAGACATTCCGGCCCTGCTGCAGCACTTCATCCAGAAAAAGGCGCGGGAGATGAAGCTGTCTCGCTTTCCCGCCATCCAGCCGGGGGTGCTCGACCGCCTGATGCACTATGCCTGGCCCGGCAATGCCCGGGAACTGGAAAACGCCGTCGAACGGGAACTCATCGTCAGTCCCAACGGCCCCCTGGCATTCCGGGACGTTACCGCCCAGGGCGGTGGTCTTGGGCCGGCCGAGGGATCGTCGGCCGTGGACACCGCCGGGCGTCCCCTGCCCCTGGATGCGCTCATGGCCGACCACATCCGCAAGGTGCTGGATCTATGCAGCGGCCGCGTGGAAGGCCCCGCAGGGGCGGCCCGACTTCTGGAGATCCACCCCTCGACCCTGCGCAAGCGTATGCAGAAACTGGGAATCCCCTATGGACGCCGGGCAGGCAAAAAACGCGCGCAACGCTCCACCCGGCACTAGGGATTTCCCGGAGGGGCACCGCCGGGAGGCGGCGGAAAGCGACACACCCAGAAAAAGGGGAACCCCTGCCGGTCACCACCAAAGACGGGGCTACCGACGTTTTTCCCTGTAAATCACGATCTCCACCCGGCGGTTTTTACGGCGTCCCGCCAGGGTCTTGTTGTCGGCAATGAAATTTCTGGCGCCGTATCCCTTGACCTTGATGTCTGCCGGTGGAATTCCCTTGCTGACCAGGTAAAATTTGACCACCGACGCCCGTGCCTCGGAGATCATGCGGTTGTAACCGGCATCTCCCAATGAGTCGGTATAGCCGTTGAGCTTCACTTTGGCGCCGGGTGTCTCCAGAATGCGACGGGCGACTTTGTCCAAAGTTTTCATCTGGTCGGGGGTAAGCCCGTCGGAGTTGGCTTCGAAGAAGATGGTGAACTGCGGCCGCGGTCCTGTCCGCGCTTTTTTGGTGCCGGCTGAGGATTTGCGCTTGCCCGCAGCAGCGGCAGGGGGTTCCTCCTGGCCGGATGGCGTCGTTTTGCGGACCGCTCGAAAGGCGGCGGCAGCGGAAAGGCCGACGGCCGGCCTGGGCAATATGGCCAGCATATCGGCTATGGAAGCCTGCAGGCGCTCGGCCTGGGCCCGGTCCCATTGTCCGGCCTGGCCGGCCCTGACGGAGACTTCGGTCAGGCCGGGACCCATGTCGACGATGTCGACGTTCACCGGTACATGGCCGGGCAGAACGGCCTTGATACTGGTGCCCACCTCGTCGGAAAGTTCCTCCACTGCCGGTACGCCCATCTGCCCCAGGGCCAGCTTACCGGCACGCAGGGTCTGCCCATAGGGGTTCTCGTATACCCGGACAACCCGTCCGTTCAGCCCGGTCGTGTCGACGGCATCGCGAGAGCCTCCCGGCTGCAGGGAACCGCAGGCGGTGAGCATCAAAGCCACCACGGCCGCCAGGAAATATTTCAACCCGTCAGAAATGGTGGAACACATGACAACCCCCGATACCCGCGCCCTGTGAAAACGCCCCTTGATGACCAGCCCGCCCGCCTCGCCGCATTGGCCTGTGGTGGGAACCTCTGCGGTTCGCAGTAAACACCCAAAGCAGGCTAAGGTCAACTAAAATTATGCCGCCGCATCCGGAC
>CAYUAQ010000245.1:0-2419 GCA_964442705.1 uncultured Desulfobacteraceae bacterium | reverse complement strand
AATTTTTCCAGCATGGCCTTCCCCACATCAATAACCATCTTTTCGTCTTCAACCAGAAGGATGGTTTCCGATCCCCTGGCAAGCCCCGTTCCTGTGGGAACCTCTCGGTATACCTCTTTGTGCGATATCGGCAAATAGATGTTGAACTTGGTTCCCCGACCCACTTCGCTGTTGACCGTTATGATGCCAGCGTGGTTCTTGATGATTCCATACGCCGAAGCCAATCCCAACCCTGTTCCACGGTCCTTATCCTTGGTCGTGAAAAAGGGGTCGAAAACCCTTTGGCAGACAGACTCATCCATGCCGATGCCGGTATCCGTGACCGAAACCTCTGCATAGCGGCCCGGTTTTGCCTGGTGGGCCTTACAGTAGGCATCGTCCAGAGTGACGGTTCTGGTTTCTAAATAAAGTTCTCCGCCCTCAGGCATGGCTTGCCATGCGTTGACATACAGGTTCAACAGGACTTGCTCGATTTGGCTGCGGTCTGCCTCCACAACGGGTGGCGGGCTCTGCAATTTGGTGTGGATGTGAATTTCTTTTTTTGTCCTACCGAACATCGTTGCGCTTGCGAGCAGCAGCTCATTGATATCGATGGGCCGCACTTCATATTTGCCTCCCCGCGCGAAACCCAAGAGCTGTTTTGTCAAATGTGCCGCTCCTCGGATGCAGTCCTCAATGGCTTTGATATGTTCCAAATGGGGGTGGGAAGGCTCAAGGTCAACGGAAATAAGCGAAGCCCGGCCTTGGATGCTCATCAGCAGATTGTTGAAATCGTGGGCGATGCCGCCTGACAGCGTTCCAATTGCCTCAAACTTTTGCGACTGCTGAAGCATTCGTTCCAATCTCGATCGCTCGGTGATATCGCGGGCGAATACAGCCACTTTTTCCACCCGATTTCCGTCGCCGAAAACCGGGTACGCGGTTTGCTCGAAGGTCATGCCCGCGCGGCTATCCTCAAAGCTGATGGGTTTGCCCGTGTCAAAAACTTCTTGCCACTTTCGCCTTCGTTTCTCGGCCACCTCATGTGGGAAAAAATCGTAGATGCACCGCCCGATGAAATCCTCTTCCCTGGTTTTCAACCGATCGCAGACCGTCTGGTTGGCCGTAATGACCGTGCCCTGGCGATCTATAAGGACTATGGTCTCAAGCGTAGCATCCAGGATGGCCTTCATGTCGTCCTGGCTTTTTTGCAATGCCTCCTCAGCCTGCTTGCGCTCGGTAATATCTTCGCCAATGGATTGGTAGCCGAGGATCTTCCCTTTGGCATCAAACAACGCACGATTGACCCAACGCTGCCATCGAATATTGCCGTTTGGCGCAATCACCGAGTGTTCGTGCGATTGCGTCGGTGACTCTACCGTCAGAGCAGAGATGTTGTCCATAACAGTTTTCTGGTCAACCTCAGGAATCAGCGATAAGAAAGTCGAACCGATCAACTCTTCGAACGTTTTATCAAAATATTCACAGTAGGCTTTGTTCACAAACGTGATCTTGCCGCCAGGCAGAAAGCTGCAAATCATCACCGGCGAATCTTCCACTACTCCCCGGTATCGTTCCTCGCTCTGGCGCAGCGCCTCCTCTACCCGCTTGCGGTCGGTGATGTCGGCATCGGTTCCGATCAACCGAACCGCATTACCGCTTTCATCTCGAATTGCTTTCCCCCGGACTAATACCCAGCGATTGGAACCATCCTTGTGCAGCATACGGTGTTCAAATACATATTCAGCGGTTTTCCCATCCAGACATTCTTGAGCAGCTTCCATCACGGCCCTGCTATCTTCTGGATGCACATACTTTACCCAAACCTCTATATCGTTTGGGATTTCATCATCAGTATATCCTAGAATGGCCTTAATATTGGGATCAAGATAGAAATCACCGGTCTTAATGTTCCAATCCCAGACACCTACCTTGGCTGCCGAGGTGGCTAATCTATTTCTTTCCACACTTGCCTGCAATGTCTCTTTCATCTCCTCAAGATGCGATTCCAGTTCCTTAATCCTTTGTTCCAATTCTTCATAACTGGGTTTAATAGCCATCGGGAGGTTCTCCAAATTCAAAAATGAAAGATATTCAGAGTATCTCAATCAAGAAATCTTTTACCCGTATCCCATGTCGGCCCCGTAGTTGAAAGTATCAAAACCACAGACGGGTAGCAGTGCATGAGCTGGAATTTTGAACCATTCTAAAGCTAATCTTAATAATTTTCAAGCGATAGAAATTTAACGTAATGCCACATGCGGGGCAATTGGGTAAACGATGGTGGGACTTGCAGCGGTATTTATACCTTCAGGCGGGTTTTTACCTGAATATTTTTCCGCAGGGCCTCTGATAAAACAGGCCCTGTTATATTAAGTATTAACACTGATGGTTTCGTAAAAAGTCCCGAAATTTTTTGTGGTACACTATAAGGTGTACT
>CAYUAQ010000244.1:0-2429 GCA_964442705.1 uncultured Desulfobacteraceae bacterium | reverse complement strand
AAAATAAGGGGGGAATTCTTTTTCTCAACACCTGCCGGAGCAATGATCGATACCAGCTATTTGAGAAGGCGGGTTTGGATACCGGCTCTAAAAAAGGCAGGTTTTGAGTACCGGGAGATGAAACAGACCCGACACAGTTTCGCAACCAATGCTCTGAGCTGCGGAGAAAATCCCCTTTGGATCGCCAGGGTCATGGGGCACCGTGATACTGACATGATCATCCGGGTGTACGGCAAATTCATTGAAAATGCGAGAGGTTTTAGAGACGGAAATAGCCTTAATGATTTTTACCAAGGAAGGACCCATAAAGATAGGTAAATCAAGGTAAAAGCGAATTATGGCAAAATTTTGGCAAAAACCCACCAAAAACGCGAAAGAGGCTTAACTTGTCAAAGCTAAGCCTCTTTCTAACCCACCGTTATCCTTCTTTTTTCTTCTGGTGCGCCCGGCAGGATTCGAACCTGCGGCCTACGGATTCGTAGTCCGGCGCTCTATCCGGGCTGAGCTACGGGCGCATGATCGATTTGGGCCCTTCATAGGGCAAAGCGACGGCGATGTCAACGGTAAGTTGAATTAAATGTTGAATGCCGAGCGGTTTTAACATAAGGCTGGTTTTGTGGCATCGACGTACCGGAAATACATGCGGCTGGCCCTGCAAGAGGCTGAAAAAGGTAGACAAGCGGGGGAAGTCCCGGTAGGAGCGGTGCTCGTCGCCGGTTCCGGGAAAATCCTTGCCGGAGCGCACAATCAGACCATCGGGCGCACCGACCCGTGCGCCCATGCCGAGGTCCTGGCCCTGCGGGCCGGTGCACGGGCACTGGGAAACTACCGGCTGCTGGACACCACGCTTTACGTCACCATCGAACCCTGCCTGATGTGCATGGGCGCGTTGGTTCACGCGCGGGTGGCCAGGCTGGTTTTCGGGGCCCCGGACCCCCGCTGGGGCGGCGCCGGCTCGCTGTATGACTTTTCCAGCGACGAGCGTCTGAACCACCGCATGGAAGTCATCGGCGGCATCGGTGAGGCCGAGGCGCGGCAGTTGATGCAGGAGTTTTTCCGGCAAAAACGCAAGTGAGAATGGAGCAAAAACACTTTCAACCGAAGGAGCATTCCGTGGCAAATCTGGTCGTCGTGGGCACGCAGTGGGGTGATGAGGGCAAGGGCAAAATCGTCGATCTTCTGGCGGAACACGCCGACGGCGTGGTCCGCTTCCAGGGCGGCAACAACGCCGGCCACACCCTGGTGGTAAAGGGCAAACAGGTCATCTGCCACCTGATCCCCTCGGGCATCCTGCAGGGCAAGACCTGTTTTATCGGCAACGGGCTGGTGGTGGACCCGGCGGTACTCATCGAGGAAATGGACTATCTTTCGGCCAACGGCGTGGACACCGGCCCCGAAAGGCTGCGCATCAGCGAAAAGGCCCACGTGATCATGCCCTACCACCGGCAGATCGACCACGCCCGCGAGCGCAAAAAGGGCGAGGGCAAGATCGGCACCACCGGCCGCGGCATCGGCCCGTGCTACGAGGACAAGGCCACCCGCCGGGGCATCCGCTTCGTGGAACTCATCGACCCGGATCTGTTTGCCCGCCGGGTGAAAGAGATCATGGAGGAAAAGAACTTTTACCTGAAAAACTATCTCGATGACCAACAGATGGATCCGCGGGCCATCATCGATGAATACCATGCCTATGCCCAGCGCCTGGCGCCGCACGTCACCGATGTTTCCATCGAGCTGGCTGAGGCCATGCAGGCCGGCAGGCAGCTGCTGTTCGAAGGCGCCCAGGGCACCCACCTGGACATCGACCACGGCACCTACCCCTTTGTCACCTCCTCCAGCACCGTGGCCGGAAACGCCTGCTGCGGTGCCGGCGTGGGACCCGGCGCCATCAGCGACGTGCTGGGCATCGTCAAGGCCTACACCACCCGGGTGGGCCGCGGGCCCTTCCCCACCGAACTGTTCGACGAGGTGGGCGACCGCATCCAGGAAAAGGGGGCCGAGTTCGGGGCCACCACCGGCCGCCGCCGCCGCTGCGGCTGGCTGGACACGGTGCTGCTACGAAACGCCGTTCGTCTGAACGGCCTCACCGGCCTGGCCATCACCAAGCTGGACGTGCTGGGCGGTCTGGAAGAGATCAAGGTGTGCACGGCCTATGAGCTGAACGGCCGGCAAATCGACCGTTTTCCGGCCAACCTGGATGAACTGGCCGCCTGCCGGCCGGTGTACGAGAGCCTGCCAGGCTGGCAGGAGGATATCTGCGGCATCCGCCGGCAGGGCGATTTCCCCGCTGCCGTGCGGACCTACCTGTCCCGCATCGAAGATCTGGTCAAGACCCCCATCGACATCATTTCGGTGGGGCCGGGACGCGAAGAGACCATCGTGTTGCGAAACCCCTTGGCCTGACAGCCTTTTTCAGTGTGGGGGCCGCC
>CAYUAQ010000243.1:1446-2448 GCA_964442705.1 uncultured Desulfobacteraceae bacterium | reverse complement strand
AAACGGCATTTTCAGGCCGCCGGTTTGGGGGCATTTTCAGATCGCCAGTGACACTGGGTTATATACCGCCTGTGACGCCCTGGTCCAACCCTACCGGGGAGAGGGTTTTGGGTTGCCAATTTTAGAAGGCATGTCCTGCGGCATTTGTCCGATCACCACCAACGGCGGTGCCTGCCTCGATTTTTGTGACCAGCAGAAATCCTTGTTGGTGAAGGCCGCCAAAAAGCGGCTTTCCAAAAAAAAAGTCGCCGGCATCGAAACCGTTGACTATCCATGGGTTTACGAGGTCGATATCGATGATTTAAAGGCCAAAATGCTTTATGCGTATCAGCATACGGGACAAATCAGGGAAAAGGGGCGCATGGCAAGTCAACATGTACATGCACGCTGGACATGGGAGCACTCCGCTGAGAAAATTCAGGAGCGGGTTCGTGCCCTGGCAAAAACGCCTGTACGACGTGATTTAAACACCACGGTAAATTGACATATGAAATCGGACAAGAGGACTCATCACCCTTATGTGGTGGAAACCATAGCCCTGACAAAGGAATATCCGGTACCCAAAAGGTATCGTGAACTGGTCTTGCACCCGTTTCGGAGAAAAAATGTCACTATCCTCAAGGATGTCAATATTCAGGTAAAAAAGGGCGAGTTGTTTGGCTTGCTGGGACCCAACGGCGCAGGCAAAACGACCCTGCTCAAAATCCTCTGCACGCTCGTGCTTCCCACTGAGGGCAAAGCCATTGTAGGCGGTTTCGATGTCACTGAAAACGAAGAGCAGATAAAAGCGTTGACCGGCTATGTGTTGAGTGAAGAGCGCAGCTTTTTCTGGAGACTGACCGGCAGGCAGAACCTCAAATTCTTCGCCACGCTCAACAACATGCCCCGCCGACAGGCAGATATCCGGATAGGGGAACTGGCTGAACTGGTGGGGCTCGATGGCGATATCGACAAACTGTTCAAGAACTATTCGTCCGGCATGAAACAGAAACTGGCCATCGC
>CAYUAQ010000243.1:0-1436 GCA_964442705.1 uncultured Desulfobacteraceae bacterium | reverse complement strand
TCCTGTCTCGACGTTCAATTTCAGAAAATTCATTAAAGACGTCATTGTCGGTGAAAAGAAAAAAACCGTGATCATCGCCACCAACGACATGCAGGAGGCCGAAGAACTGTGCGATCGTGCCGCCATTATTAATCGGGGAACGGTCAAGATCTGCGAACCCCTGCCGAACATCAAGGCCATGATCGGCCACAAGGGGCAATATGTTTTCCGGATCCGGGGCACCCATGAACAGGTAAAGAGAAAGCTCAATGGCTACACATTCCACGGCATATCCATCAGTCTGAGTCCTGACGGCCCCCAAGACGGGCAGGTGTCGTTAAATGTTAAAATGGAAAACGGAAAGAGGGAACTGGCTGAAATAACGAAATTACTCATGGAAACCGGCATGGATATCGTGGCCTTCTACCCGGAGGAATACACACTCAATGAAGTCTTCGCTAAAATTGTCGGCTAAAAAGCTCATCTTCAGCCTGCGCAAACCACTGGTTTTCGTTTGGAGAGACTTTATAAACGAATCCAGCTACAAACTGGCTTTCGTCACCCAGGTAGTGGGAATTTTCTTCACGACCATTGTCTGGTTTTTCCTCTCCAACCTGTTCGGGAATTCCGTGTCCCCGTATCTTAAAAAGTATGGCGGCAATTACTTCTCCTTTGTATTGATCGGCATCGCCTTCACCAACTATCTCGAGGTATCACTGCGCAGCTTTTCAAGAAGCATCCGGGGTGCGCAGACACTGGGCACACTGGAAGCCATGCTTGTCACACAAACGAACGTACGAATGATCATTTTTTCATCGTCACTGTACAGTTTTATCCAGACCTCGTTTCGCGTCGTCGTCTACATGCTCTGCGGGGTAATCTTTTTTGGATTGCGCATGGACAGCGCCAACTACCCTGCGGCGGTCCTGATCCTGATAATCACGATCGCCTGCTTCAGCAGCCTGGGCATCATCTCCGCCAGCTTCATCATGGTTTTCAAAAAAGGCAACCCTCTGAACTGGATATTCGTCAACCTTTCATGGTTGGTGGGGGGTGTGCTATATCCTGTATCCGTTCTGCCGCAGTGGCTGGAGAAAGTATCATACATGTTGCCGATCACCTATTCTCTCGAGGGCATGAGAATGGCGTTGATCAAAGGGTTTACATTTCACGAACTGCTACCCAACATCATTCCCCTGGTCGGTTTTACCGCCGTACTGTTGCCGCTCAGCATGAATGTATTCAAAATTGCCGTAAACAGGGCAAAAATGGAAGGATCCTTAATCCAGTATTGATAATCAATGAGGTTGTTGGAGATTTTTTGACAGGACGAACATCATGATTCAGGAAGAATTTCGGACTGAAAACAGGCTGCTGCTATACGGTGTCCGAACAGACGACGATCCCGACACGATCAAGCAGATGGAAACACTGCTCAAAGAGCCCATCGACTGGGA
>CAYUAQ010000242.1:0-2465 GCA_964442705.1 uncultured Desulfobacteraceae bacterium | reverse complement strand
CGGCATCGCTGAAGGTCTTCAGGGTGGGGCCGTCGGCGGAAAAGCTGAGCTGGCTCTTGAGGATGTCCCCCTTGTCGGCAAACAGCTCCGTCAGCTCGCGCTCGGCATCCGGTGTCTTTTCCAGCAGCCGGGCCTGGATCACCTCGTCGGTATTGGAGCTGGAAAGCGACAGACGGGTTTTGAAGCGTCCCTGGATCTTGGAAAAATCGTTGGCCCTGGCGGCCCGGATATCCCCCAGCACGGCATCGATGTCTTCCTGGGAGGTGACCAGCACCCACACCCGGCCCTTGCAGATCCTTCCTAGGTCTTCGACAATGGTCTGCAGGTTCAGCATCAGGTGGGTGTCGTTGCCGATGAACTGCCCGATTTCGTCCACCAGGAAAACCACCCGGTGGTCGTCGGATTTCGTGTCCAGGTAGTCTTTGACGCACCTGGCAAAATTTTCCACCGACAGGCTGAAGTCGCTTTCCGTGCGCTGCAGCCAGTCCCTGGCCGCCCGGGGGCTTTTGCCCAGCACACTGGCCAAAGCCTCGGCGATCTCGTCCTCGTAGAACGAGTAGGCATCGCGCTCGTCCTCCCATGCGGCGCCCTGCAGCGCTGAGAACGTTTCTTTAAAGGCCTCGTACTTGCCTTTTTTCGCCAGGTAGCGTTCCATCTGGGCCAGGGGCAGCGAGTCGCTGCTGAAGCCCTGGCTCTCGTTGAACACCCGCCAGAAGGTGGACAGCACGGCCGAGCGTCCCTCGCTGGCATCCGCCTTGCTGTCGATGTTGAACAGGATGGTGTCGGCATCGGCGCGGCCCATGCGCTGAATGTCGGCCAGCAGCATGGGATCGCTGATTTTGTTTTCAAAAAATTCGATGGCCGCTTTGGTGGCGCCGGTCTGCGGGTCGACCGCCGGGCGGTTTTCCAGCAGATAAGACAGAATCTTGATGAAATGGGATTTTCCCGAACCGAAGAAGCCGGACACCCACACGCCGATGCGGCTGCTCACTACCGGGTCGTGGGGCGCGTCCATGGAAGCCAGATAGGCGGAGACGAAACGGCGCAGGTGCCGGTCGAGTTCGCGGGTGACCACGTATTCCTCCAGCTCCTGCCACACGATGGCCTCGTCCAGCTGGTCGGCCTTGACGACACCGTTGATGGGCCTGGCAATGTCCTTTTTGAAAATCTCCCTGATCTGCATGGCAAACTCCCCGATATGGTGAATGCCGCCGCGCCGCCAGGGCCTCCGCGGAAAGGGCGGCTATACCACCAGCTGAAATGCGCGGTAATAATTGGCTTCCCCGAGCCTGCCGAACAGGCGCAACCCCTGGCCGGTGTAAACGCCCGGATAAAACATGACCAGGGGGGTTTCTTTCATGGAAGTGTGCAGGTTGTTGAGCAGGCGGTGACTCCTTAGCAGCGGATAGCTGCTGCCTACGCCCGAGACCAGCACCAGGCCGTGGGCGTGGGGTCGTGCGGCCTTGACAAAGGCATTGGCGATTTTCTCCGCAGACAGCGGCCCCTTGAGTTTCTTGAGAAGCTCCTCGCCGCCTTTCTGGCGCTGGATTTCCAGTGCCTTGTCCAGCAGTCGGCGTTCCCTGAGATAGTTGACGATGAGTTCAAACAGGTTGATGTGTATGAATTTCAGGTCCGGCTTCTTTTTGGGCAGCTGCTGTAAAATGAACCGAATGTGATCCCTCACCTCCAGTTCGTATTCCGAGGGGTAGTCGAAAATGTGGAACCCGATCTCATTGCCCAGGCCGGTGTTGCTGAGCAGTTCGTCTGAGGTGATACGGTCGAGGATCCGGTCCAGCCGTTTTCTGAAAGACAGCTTCTCCATATCGGTTCTATCCGCCTACCTGCATGCAGCGCAGCACGTACTTTTCTGAATGATTGATGAGATACTGCTCGACTTCGGGGACGATGGATACCGGCAGCAGCCAGAGAGAGCGGGTGTCCTGTATGTATCTGGCTTCGGCCAGCATCCGGAAGACGATCTGCCGGAGCTTGGTGCGCGTGGAATCGGTCCAGCGGTCCACATGCGGATCCACCTGGGCGCAGGTTTCCAGAAAGTCTTTCCAGTCCTTCACGCAAATCGCAGGGGTGAACGTCCGCCAGTGCTTTCGGACGACCGCGTCCAGGAAATCGCCCACCAGTCGACTGTGCTTGATGGCGGCCGCCAGCAGCGCCTGGGTGGCGCCCTCCCGCGGGCCGTGGGTGACAAGTTTCCACAAATCCGGTCCCATGAGGGTCAAGCGGTCGCGGATCAGCCGGGCCTGCCGCATGGCCGTCACCGGGCTGCGCTTCTGCAGGATGTTTTCGACGACGATGGCCCGCTGCCACGTTTCCGGGTCTACATTGTCGAGCAGCAGACGGGCGATTTCGCGGCTCTCTCTGAGCAGCAGTGCGCCGGCTACGATGTCACCTTTGTAAATTACAGTATTATCAGATGACGACATGACATTATAAGACCTCTTACGGCT
>CAYUAQ010000241.1:0-2477 GCA_964442705.1 uncultured Desulfobacteraceae bacterium | reverse complement strand
CAACCGCACGGCATAACGTCTGTCTGTACTACCATCCAAACCGGCAATTCGGGATAGCCGGCTTCAGAAAGCAGATCCAGCGCGTCATGAATCGTTCGCAAGGCGGCAGAAGGGGCCCGCCCTGTTTACGGACCACGGGCACGTCGATACCTTCCGTTGACGCTCTGCTCGGCGGCCATGGCCTGCACCCGTGTTATCGGAAAGGAGGACAACCATGGGCATATCCGAAACCCAGATCGTTGCCAAGAGTCTCGAGGATCTGCGCGCCCTGGGGAGACTGGACCTCGACCTGAAACATCGTGCGGCCCGCCAGGAGGATCGGAATCGATTCGTCATCCCCGGATTTCTGGATGACGCCGACATCCAGAGGGTGAAGGCCGCGGGGTACGAGGTGAATGTCATCGAAGACCTGTCCGCCATGCTGGCGGCCCGAAAACGGGAGGTCAGGGGCGGAAATCGATTCCGGGCGGCCAGACGCGTGCCTGACATGGCCGTTCGCAGCGTGGAGGGCTACCTCACGCCGGAGGAAGTGGAAGAAGCGCTCGTGAATCTGAACGGCCAGAACCCGGATCTGGTCGAAATCATCGCGCTGCCCCACCGCACCTGGGAGGGCCGCACCTCTCACGCGGTTCGTCTCGGCAACGCGGTGCCCGCGGATCGCCCGGCCATCTTGTTCACCGGCAGTATGCACGCCCGTGAATGGGGTGGTTCCGACATCTGCGTTTCTTTTCTGATCGAGCTGCTCAAGGCCTATACCGAGGGCACCGCGCTGCAGTACGGCGGAAAGGTGTTTCGTGCGGATCAGGTGCGCGCCATCTTCGATAACCTCAGTGTGGTCGTTTTCCCGGATGTCAATCCCGACGGGAAACAATACAGCCAGACGGTCACCCCCATGTGGCGCAAGAACCGCAACCCCAACAGCGATGTGGACCCCGAAAACCCGGGCGTCGATCTGAACCGCAATTTCGACTTCCTGTGGCACAGCGGGATCGGCACATCGACGGACCCGTCAAGCAACGTCTACAGAGGCGAACGCCCCCACTCGGAGCCCGAAACCCGGAACCTGCTGCATCTGTTGGACACCCATCCCGGCATCGCCTACTACGTGGACATCCACAGCTACTCGCAGCTCATTCTGTACAGCTGGGGAGACGATGACAACCAGACCGTCGACCCGGAACAGAACTTCGCCAACCCGGCCTACGACGGCACACGCGGCAAACTGGAAGATATTCAGTATCGCGAATTCATATCGCCCATGGACGAAATCATCGCCATCGGGCTGGCCCACCGCATGAACGGGGCCTTGAGAGCGGTGCGGGGCGGGAGGGGATACACCGTCCAGGAGTCTTCGGGTCTCTATCCGACGACGGCCACTTCGACGGATTACGCCTTCAGCCGCGGCTTCACGGATGCATCCGCCACCCGGATTCAGGGATGGACCATCGAATTCGGCAAAGAATTCATCCCGCCTTACGCTGAGATGCGAAAAATCATCAGGGAGGTCGGCGCAGCCATGACCGAGTTGTGCTGGAGTATCGCCGCAGGAGATTCCGGCACCTGAATGAAGATCGAAACGCCTCGAAATGGGTCAAATGAATTGCCATAGGAGCGCCATAGGTGTTTCGGTGAAGCGGCATCGGGCATCCGGGGAGGAAGCCTTCCGGCCGTCCGGCGTCAAGAATTTCAAGCTGTTTGAGGAGCTTGCGACGAGTTCTTGAAATTCGGTCGGACGGCTGGGTGGCGCCCCGGATGTCCACAGCCGTGAAGCCGAAAGGCCTATGGCGCGGGGAACCGCCGGAACTTATTGGGAACGTACGATTTGTCCATATCATCGCTCTCTTCCGACGAAAGGAACTATTCATGAAGATCAAGCTGAAAAAAATCATGTGTCCCGTCGATTTTTCGGAAAATTCCAGCCACGCCCTGAAATACGCGCAGACCCTGGCGGAGCTGGGAGAGGCCGAACTGCTGCTGATTCACGTGGTGGAACCCCTCTCCTACCCCCAGTCCGTGACGCTTTTCGAACCGCTCATCGGCGAGGTCGACCTCGCCATGAAACTGCAGAGCGCCTTTGAGGAACAGCTCCAGGAGCGGGTCACCAAGCTGCAGGCCGAGTACCCCAGGGTCAGTGGAAAGACCGTCAGCGGCAACACCTTCGTCGAGATCATCCAGGCGGCCCGCGAGGAGAACGTCGACATGATCGTCATGGGGACCCACGGCCGTACCGGCCTGCCCCACGTGCTGATCGGCAGCGTGGCGGAAAAAGTCGTCCGGGGAGCTCCCTGCCCGGTTTTGACGGTCAAGCACCCCGAACACGAATTCATCGAGCCGTGACCGAAACGCAAAGAGACCAACGCGGACCCTGCCCGCAACCCAACCGTTTTCAGCTGTTTTGTCCCAGCCCCACACGGACCCATCAGGACGGTCGGGCGGGGTGTTGTCCAGGGCACTCGCAAGTAGCTTGACGCGCCGGG
>CAYUAQ010000240.1:0-2559 GCA_964442705.1 uncultured Desulfobacteraceae bacterium | reverse complement strand
GAAAAAATGCCGTAGGCGTTGGCGCGCTCGGTCACCGCCTTGATGAAATCCCGGCGGGCCTGGACGGCGTATGCTTTGATTCTGGCGGTGTTCATTTAAAACCCCTGTCGGCTGGCATTTTGGCTATTCGATTCTGATGCGGGTGTTATTTTTTACCGCTTCCAGAAGCGCATCCTTCACTTGATTGATAAAAGCCTCGACATCTTCCACCGTATCCAGGTAGGCCTTTTGCTGGAAACTGGCCGGCTTGATGGTTTTGACGGGTTTTCGCTCTTTGCCCCCTTCTTCCGGCGGCAGGAAAGCCGCATCGATGGTTTCCAGCGCATTTTCGAACAATTCCTGGGCGTCGTTGACCTCATAGGTGACAATCTGGGGAATGCTGTACTCTTCCTGAACCTTCTTTTTGATTTCCTGAAGGGGGTACAGCGATCGATTGCTGAGATCGGGGTCGGCGTTGTGATCTTTGAGTAAGACGGAAATCTGACGGATTTTGTCGTCGATGGTTTCCATGGCCGCTTGGCGCTTTTTTTCAATCGATGCCCTGTTGACGGATTCAACCCGCGATATTAGCGCATCGACGTCCTTTAACATGCCGTAAGGATGGGGTGCATTCAGGATGCGGGTCAGCTGAGCCAAGGCCCGGCCGGCATCGGGGTCTTTTTCAAGCGCGCTGCGGTTGGGCGTGAACCGCTCCACGGCCTGTTGCAGGCTTTTCCAGGTTCCGATTTGGTTGTTGTAAAAATCCAGCAGTTCATCCAGGTCCTCGGAAGCATCTCTGAGGTCGTCCCCCCGATTGTTGAAAGCCCGGACCAGTTCGTAGGAATCGTGGATCTGCAGAATGCTGTCGGTGATCTCCAGGCAGCCGTCGATCTCTTTTTTGCCTGGATAGTTGCCGGTGTCCGCCAGGGGTTTGAACTTGTCGAGGGTCTGCACCCAGCCGTTCAGGTGATCGCGGATGTACTGGGCCAGCGGGTCCTGCCCGTCCGGGGCGATCCTGCCGAACAGCTCTTTGCCCAGCTTCTGCGCTTTTCTGAGATCGTCCCCAGACAAATTGGCACGCTTGTCGATCTTGACCTTTTTCCATTGTGGGGTCTTGGTCAGGGGTGCCACCGCATCTTTTGGGGACAGCTTGGTGCCCTCCAAAACAAGGCTGATGGCGCCGGCCATGAACAGCCTGGCCACCAGCACCACCACCTGCAGATCGCCCCAGCCATAGGGCCGCCGTGCGAAGTGGCGCACCACGTCCGAAAGGATAACGGCCTGGCCGCTCTGTTCCTTGAGCTCGATGTAGGTGCGGACCTCACGGATGTCCTGGGGCTCGGCCTTTTCAAATTCCAGCACCAGTTGCTGGTTGGCGATGTCGTCGGCCAGCAATATGTGCCGGATCTCTTGCAAGGGGTCTTCGTACTGGTGGGAGAGGTAATCGTACTTACTGAAAACATTCTGGATCAGGTGATCGAAAGCCGCCTCCAGCACCCGTGCGCTGCTGCTGCCGGTGATGTCCAGTTTCGTGCCCAGCGCGTAAAAATCCGCCTGGGTCAGCAGGGTGTCCACCAGCTGGGTCAAGCGCACCCGGCGCTGCCGGTTTTCGTCGGCCCGGTCCCGCAGAATGCGTTTCAGGCTTTCGGAAGCGGCGGCGTTGCTTTTGTCCTGTATGTACTTGTCGGTCTGCAAATAGGTTCGCATCTCGGTGGCCAGGGTGCGGTCATCGGCGAGGCGAACGATCACGTGGCCCTCCTGATTGGCGCTGTGCAGGTTGCATTTGCCTGGAGTGAACAGGGCGTATTCGTCGTGCAACGGGCTGATGATTTCAAGCCCCAGTTCGTCCCTTACCTCCCGGCCCCAGACGCGGCCGTCGCAAATGCGGTTGAAGGCGTAATCATTGTTGTAGGGCCTGTAGCGGTGCTTGGTGCGGCCCTTGAGTAGGTCCTCGAAGACGATCTCTCCCAGGAGCCGGGATTCGGCGGCCGAAGGGATCGCCACGCCCTTTATTTCGCGGGAAACCTCGCGCTCGTCATTGGTGAGAAAAAAATACAGGTCCCCGTTGCGGTTGATGAGGTTCTGTTTCTCGAGACGTTCCAGGGACGCTTCGATCCGCTGCTTCAACCGGATGCGGTCCGCATCCACCTGGTCGATGCACAGGGTGACCAGGTTGTCCACGCTGGGTTTGACCAGTTCCACGTATCTGATCAGAAACAGGGTCTGTAACAGGTAGAGGTCAAATGGCATCCTGAGGCCGGGGTTGTCTTTGGCGGTGTTGATGCTCAGCAGGACCGCCGTGTCCAGGAAATTTTCAATGCAGGGGAAAAATTCATACAGGGGCACCAGGGCGCCGACCTCACGCTCGGACAGGCTGACGGCCGCGGACTGGAAGGCATCCAGCATGGAGCGCTCTCCCCGGGCCAGGTGCAGGCCCGCGGCGCCGGCCTTGCGGATGGACTCGAAGATGTTCTGCACCAGCTGGAAGTGAAAAGGCACAAAGGGGTAGTGTGCGGCAAAGGCTCCGGCATCGCTGAAGGTCTTCAGGGTGGGGCCGTCGGCGGAAAAGCTGAGCTGGCT
>CAYUAQ010000239.1:0-2721 GCA_964442705.1 uncultured Desulfobacteraceae bacterium | reverse complement strand
TCGACGGACAAGGCGGTGCGCCCCACCAACGTCATGGGGGCCAGCAAACGGCTGTGCGAGTTGCTGGTGGGGGCTTACCAGGGAAACGGCTGTCGCCTGATGAGCGTGCGCTTCGGCAACGTGGTGGGGTCTTCGGGGTCGGTGATCCCGCTGTTTCGGGAGCAGATCGCCAAGGGCGGGCCGGTGACCATCACCCATCCGGAGATCACGCGCTTTTTCATGACCATCCCCGAGGCCTCGCAGCTGATTCTGCAGGCCTGCGCGTTGGGCCAGGGCGGGGAGATCTTCATCCTGGAGATGGGCACCCCGGTGAAAATCGCCGATCTGGCCAGGGACCTGATCCGGCTGTCGGGCAAGGAGCCGGACCGGGATATCGAGATTGTTTACACGGGGCTGCGGCCCGGGGAGAAGCTGTACGAAGAGCTCATCACCGAGGGGGAGGGTATCGTGCCCACGCCCCACGAGAAGATCCTGGTGCTGAGGAGTGACGGGGCACCCGACGGGCATGGGGATTTGGTGTCGTATCGGCGGTGGCTGTTGGGGGAGGTGGAGCGGCTGTACGGGGCGGCGCGCGCTTATGATGTTTGTAGGATCCGGGATGCGATGGTGGAGCTGGTGCCGGAGTATACGCCGCAGGATCTGGGGGAGTGTGTTATAAAAGCAGTTGAAAGTTGAAAGTTGCCAGTTGAAAGGGAAGGAAGGGGGGTATTTTTATTCGGGAGGGGGACGGTTTAGCGGCTGATGTTTATGCTGGAAAGACCGCGTCGGGATCGGCGGTTACGTATGCGGGGAATTGCTGCCGAAGTTTTTTGTCAAAGCTGAATAATTTTTTTGCCTGTCGGGCTTTGGTTTGATTGACGATCAGGAGGTCTGCAAAATCGCCCTCTTGTTTGAACTGGTGGACGCTCCGGAGAATGGCTTCCCGATCAGAAATGAAAAAGGTTTTTGAAAGCGTCAGCGTTTCCAGAAATTTGAAAATTTCTTCCCGGCTGCAGTGATAGACAGATTCCAGTACCCAGACGGCTTCGATGAGAACTTCTGGAACGATCAGAACCTGCGTTGAGGCTTTGTCTGCACGCGAAATCATCTCCTGCACGGCCTCCGCCTGATCGGGATCGTCCTCGACCAGCATTCTTATCAGCGCGTTGGTATCCAACGCTATCACGGCGCCCCTCTTTCGACGCGCTTTTTCCTGACGGCGGCTTTCATGTCCTTCACCGATACTTTTTCCCCTGTTTTTCGGTGACGCAGCATGCCAAAAAGTTCGGAGGCAGGGATGTCTTTGTTGGTGATGATGACGCGATCATTACCGATGGGGATAAAGACGATCTTGTCAAATGTTCCCACCTTCAGCAGTTCCCTGATTTTCTTGGGAATGGTTACCTGGCCCTTGGATGAAATCGTGCCGGTGAGCATTTTGGAGCCTCATTTGCAGGGTTCGGGAGATTAAATTCCTTACTATATGGTAAAGATATGCCTCTTGTGGAAAAATGTCAAGAAAGAAGGGGGGCGTACACAGGCGGGTGCACTTGACCGGTGTCCCGCCGACGTTTCAAAGCGGCAGGTGACCCTGGTCGGCGGGGTCGACTAAAACGATAGCGCATCGTCCCAGGCGCCCTGCCATAAACGCCTGGTGAACTCCTGGGGGCGGATTATCAGAATGCCTTGTTCGGTTTTTCGCATTCGTTTTTCCAGGCACACGATGATGAGGTGTTTGACCTCCGGGAAATCCTTTTTGAATTGCAGGAGGCCGTTGGTATCCCTGCCTGTCAGGCGGGATTTTCCTTTGGCCTCTATGGCGACCGCGCCGCTGTTGAGGATGAAGTCCACCTCGATGCCGCTGGAAAGCCACCAGTAAGAAAGGTCATAGAAAAGTTGACTGTATTTTGAATGCACCGACAGCTCATGAAACAGCCAGTTTTCAAACGCCTTGCCGAATAGCTCGGAGCCTGGTTCAAGGTGTCCTCGCCTGGCCAGATGGTTTACGACACCCAGGTCCCGAAAATAGAATTTGGGCGCGCGGATGGTGCGGCGTTTTGGGCGTATGGTAAATGCCGGCAGAAAAGCGCCCATGAGGGTGTCGACCAGGATGCCGTAATGGTCACGCACGGTGGAGACCACCATGCCCGACTCACGGGCCACGTTGGACAGGTTGGTCACTTCGGTGTCTCCTATTGCCGCAACCCGCAGGAAATCCGTAAATACAGGCAGGTTTCGCGTCAATCCCTCTTCGAGGATTTCTTCCCGGAGGTAGTCTTCAACGTAGCTGCGGATGGCGAGCCGGTAATCATCCGCATTGTAATGACTGGGCAGCGGGCCCGTGTTCAGAAAACGGGTCAGCGAAAACGCGGGCCCGATCTCTTCGGCCACGAGGCCGAGCAATTCATAGCGGTTTGCCCTGCCCCCGAGCAGGTTGGCGTGTCCGCGCCGAACCTTTCTGGCGCTGGATCCACACAAGACAAATTTTCTATTGTTTTCCTCAATCAGGTAGTGAACTTCATTGAGCAGTTTGGGGGCTTTCTGAATTTCATCGATCACGATTAATTTTTCCGGCGGCAGGGCCGCGGCCTCTTCCCGTAAAATCGACGGCTTGTTCAGATAGCGGATGAGTTCATCGGTCTTTAAAAGATCGATTCTCATGGCATCCGGGTAGCGCTGTTTCAAAAGGGTGGTTTTGCCTGTTTGCCTCGGCCCCCAGAGAAAGAAGCTTTTGCGGGGATC
>CAYUAQ010000238.1:0-2760 GCA_964442705.1 uncultured Desulfobacteraceae bacterium | reverse complement strand
CCAATGACGGAACCGACAAGACTGATCATCGTTGCAGTGGGAGGACAGGGAAATCTGCTGGCATCGGGCGTGCTGGCCGAGGCGGCCCTGCTGGCCGGCATACCGGTGCGCATGAGCGAGATCCACGGCATGGCCCAGCGCGGCGGCGTGGTGGAGTCGGCCATGGTGTTCGGTGATGCCCAGAGCCCCATCATCTCGGACGGCGAAGCCGATGTGCTGGTGGGCTTCGAGCCCTCGGAAACCCTGCGGGCGCTGAACAAGTGCAATACCGACACGGTGGTGATCACCAACCTGGCGCCGTTGCCGCCTTTTACGGTGGCCATCGGCAGGGGCGTTTACCCCGACATCGACAAAATCCAGGAACTGATCCGCGCCAAAACCGGGCGCCTGATCGCCCTGGACGCTTCGGCCCTGGCCAAAGAATCCGGCAACGTGCGGGCGCTGAACATGGTGCTGCTGGGCGCCCTGATCCAGTGCGGGGTGCTGCCCCTGAGCGCCGACCAGGTCAGGGAGGCCATGCGCACACGCACCAAGAAGGCTTTCCTGGAATCCAACCTCAAGGCCTTTGACCTGGGCTTCGAGGCGGCTGCCGGCCTGTAGCCGCAGATGACTGTTTTTTCGCTGTAGCGCCACCGAAACAAGGAGGAAACCGATGTGGAATAAGAAGTTCGAGTGCATGCCCGTCGAAGATCTGCAGAAATTCCAGCTGGAAAAGCTCAGGGAAACCGTGGCCTGGGTTCAGAAGAAGGTGCCCTTCTACCGCCGCAAGTTCAAGGATGCGGGGGTGAAGCCCGACGACATCAAGACCCTGGAGGACGTGGCCAGACTGCCCTTCACGGTCAAAACCGACCTGCGCGACGAGTACCCCTTCGGCCTGTGCGCCGTTCCCATGAAGGACGTGGTGCGGGTGCACGCCTCATCGGGCACCACCGGCAAGCCCATTACCGGGCCTTACACGGCCGGCGACATCGACCAGTGGGCCGACTGCATGGCGCGCAACTTCGCCGCCGCCGGGGTGACGGCCGAGGACATCGTGCAGAACGCCTACGGCTACGGCCTGTTCACGGGCGGGCTGGGGTTTCACCTGGGGGCCACCATCATGGGCTGCACCGTGGTGCCCACCAGTTCGGGCCTCACCGAGCGCCAGATCACCATCATGAAGGATTTCGGCACCACCGTGCTGTGCTGTACGCCCTCCTATGCCCTTACCATCGCCGAGCGGGCCGAGGAGATGAAGATCGACTTCAAGGCCCTGCCCCTGCGGGTGGGCATCTTTGGCGCCGAACCCTGGACCTCCCAGATGAGAAAAGAGATCGAGGCCCGCATGGGCATCCGGGCCATGGAGGCCTATGGCCTCACCGAGTTGGGCGGCCCGGGCGTGGCCTTCGACTGCGAGGCCCAGCAGGGCCTGCACATCAACGAGGACTACTACCTGGCAGAGGTCGTGGACCCGGCAACCTTCGAACCCCTGCCCCTGGGCGAAAAGGGCGAGCTGATCTTCACCTCGCTGCAGCGCAAGGCCATGCCCATGATCCGCTACCGCACCAAGGACATCACCCGGCTGTACCGCGAGGAGTGCAGCTGTGGCCGCACCCTGCTCAAGATGGACAAGATCTTCGGCCGCACCGACGACATGCTGATCATCAGCGGCGTCAACGTCTTCCCCTCCCAGATCGAGGCCCTGCTGCTGGAGATCGAGGAGGTCGAACCCCAGTACCGCCTGGTGGTGCGCAAGAAGGGCTACCTGGACCAGCTCATCGTGCAGGTGGAGGGCAAGAAGGAAATCTACGACGCCGGCAGGGAAAAGCGCTTCGAGGTGGAGGCCAAGATCGCCGGCCACATCAAGGGCAGCATCGGCATCACCGTGGAAGTCGAGCTGGTGGAGCCCAAGTTCATCGCCCGCAGCGAGGGCAAGGCCCTGCGCGTGGTGGACGAGCGGCCCAAGCAGCTGCGGTAGGGGCTTGGTCTTTAACGCCAATAATGCAGGCCGCCCGTCCGCTCTTTCTCCCGCGACCGCTGGAAGTTACCGGATCCTGGATCGGCTCTCAACGGGCGCCTGCATTATTTTTTTCCAGCCGGTAAGCAGCCGGGCGGCAGCCGTCCCGGCGGCAGCCCGGCACTACTTTCCGCCGGCAACATCACCCGGCCCGCGGTTTACGCGGCCGGCTTCTTTTTGCTTGACCCTGCGGGACGGCTGCCGGTAAACTGAGTGCACGTCATCTGTTCCATGCGCTGTGCATCCACCCCTGACCCCGGTTGACCATCATGACCCCTGAAACTCCCGACAAGACCCCGTCCACCGACGCCGACGACATCGATGTCCAGCGCTACCGCGTGCTCATCGAAGAGGTGGCCGACGGGTTCTACGAAACCAACCTGCGCGGAGAGTTCACCTTTTTCAACCAGGCCCTGTGCCGCATCTTCGGCTATCCGTGCGAGGAGATTCTGGGCCGCAGCTACCGGGATTTCATGGACGCCGAGAACGCCCGCATCGCCTACAAGAGTTTCAACCGCATCTACCGCACCGGCCGCAGCGTCACCGACATCGAGTGGGAAATCCGCCGCAAGGACGGCCGGCGGCGGCGACTGGAGATATCGGCCAAGCTCATCCGCGATGAAAACGGAAAGGCGGTAGGCTTCCGGGGCGTTGCCCGCGACGTCACGCTCAAACACCAGGCCCTGGAGGCGGTGCGCGAATCCGAGCGCTGCGCCATGGACCAGGTCCTGTCCAGCCGCCGGGCCCAGCGTCGCTACCGGGCG
>CAYUAQ010000237.1:0-2810 GCA_964442705.1 uncultured Desulfobacteraceae bacterium | reverse complement strand
GCCGGGATTTCATCAAGGCGGTGACCGAGCGCGCCAACGCCTACGGCATTTTTTCGGAAGAAGAAATCCTCCCGGTGGCATTCAAGGGGGACACGGCCATCATCGCCGAGCGTGCTTTTACCAGAAAAGAAGGAGAGCTGCGCCAGGAACTGGCCGAGCGCGTCCGAAGGGAGGGCTTCGACCAGGTCATCCGCTCCGCCGCCTACACCTGGTTCAACCGTTTTGCGGCCCTGCGCTACATGGAGCTCCACGACTACCTGGACCACGGCTACCGCGTACTCGGCAGCCGCGACGGCGACGGCATGCCCGAGATCCTGGAGAACGCCGCCGAGGTCGATCTCCCCGGGCTGGACCGGGAACGGGTCGTGGCCCTCAAACTGGCCGGCACCAAAGACAACGAACTCTACCGCCTGCTGATCCTGGCCCAGTGCAGCGCCTTGCACGAGGCCATGCCCTTCCTGTTCGACCGCATCGACAGCGAGACCGAGCTGCTGCCCGACAACCTGCTGCTCTCCGATTCGCCGCTGCGCAAGATGGTGACCGAAATCGACGAGTCCGACTGGCGGGACGTGGAGATCATCGGCTGGCTCTACCAGTTCTACATCTCCGAGCGCAAGGACGAGGTCATAGGAAAGGTCGTCAAGAGCGAGGACATCCCGGCCGCAACCCAGCTGTTTACGCCCAACTGGATCGTCAAGTACATGCTCCACAACACCCTGGGGCGAATGTGGCTGGCCACCTACCCGGATTCGCCCCTCAAAGACAAGCTGGCGTATTACATCGAACCGGGCGAACAGACGCCCGAGGTGCAGCGACAAATCGATGCCGCCACCCCCAGGGAGCTGGACCCCGAGACCATCACCCTGCTGGATCCGGCCTGCGGCTCCGGCCATATCCTGGTGGAGGCCTACGACATCTTCAAGGAGATCTACCGCGAGCGCGGCTACCGCACCCGGGACATCCCCCGGCTGATCCTGGAAAAGAACCTTTTCGGCCTGGACATCGACCAGCGCGCCGCCCAGTTGGCCTGTTTCGCGGTCATGATGAAGGCCCGCGCCGATGACCGCCGCATTTTTCAGTACAAGGACCTGCGGCTGAACGTGCACGCCATCAGGGCGAGCCAGCCGACGGACCTGCGCACCATAGAGCTGTTTTTCAACGAAGACAAACGTAAAGACCTCAAAGCATGTCTGCAGGAATTGGTGGCGTTGTTTGAACGCGCGAAAACCTTTGGATCGCTGATTAAAGTGCCGCCGCCGCTGGCTTCCAGGATGCCGGCCATCCAGGCAGCCGTGGAGGAGAAAATCGGCACGTGGCGCTACGAAAGTGACGTGCAGAACCTCCGGGCGCTGGTCCAGCAGGCCGCCATCCTGGCGAGGCAGTATGATTGCGTGGTGACCAACCCGCCGTATATGGGAGGCAAGGGATTGAACGGGAAGCTGAAAGCTTTCTTGAAGGACCATTACACGGATGTGAAATCGGATCTGTTTTCCGCTTTTATATTGCGCAACAGCCAACTCGCCAAACCCGGTGGCCAGCTTGGCTATATGTCGCCCTTTGTTTGGATGTTCATCTCGTCTTATGAAAAACTCCGAAGTTTCCTGATCGACCAGAAAACCATTACTTCGCTGGTTCAACTGGAGTATTCGGGCTTTGAAGGGGCGACGGTTCCGATCTGCACATTCACGGTGGAAAACGCCTACCACCCTAAGTTCAAAGGCGGCTATATCCGGCTGTCGGATTTTCGCGGGGCCGAGAATCAGGGCCCCAAAACACTGGAAGCCGTCCAAAACTCGGGCTGCGGCTGGTTTTTTCGGGCGTCTGCCGCCGATTTTAAGAAAATCCCGGGGAGTCCGATTGCGTATTGGGTGAGTAGCAAAATTAGAACGATTTTTAATGAAATATCGCCCATTAAGAGTGTTTTCCAGACAGGTGTCGGCTTACAAACATCTGACAATAAAAGATTTATTCGCTTATGGCATGAAGTAAGCTGGGCCCAAATAGGTGTGGAGGAAAAAAGCAGAAAAAGTGCTCGCGTAAGTGGTTTTAAATGGTTTCCACTCAATAAGGGAGGAAAATTTAGGAAATGGTATGGCAACAATTTTCATCTCGTTAATTGGGAAAATGATGGGCTAGAATTATTTGATTTTATAAGAAATGTATGGGGGTCTCCGACAAAGAGAATTCAGAATCTTGACTTTTATTTCCTTGAGGGCGTCTCATGGAATATGGTTACGTCGGGCTCTTTTTCCGCCAGATACATGCCATATGGTATGATATTTAATGTAGCTGCTCCCAGCCTTTTTGGTAAGCATATCCACTTAATTTTGGCTCTCGGCTATTTTAACAGTAAGCTCTGTTGCCTCATAGCAAAATTGCTTAACCCTACATTAAATTTAACTCCCGGCGTTGTCGCCACATTTCCGTTCAAGAAAGGAGGAATAGTCTTAGATTGTAAACTAATTGTTGAAAAATGTTTATTTTTAGAAAGATCCGACTGGGACTCCTACGAAACTTCCTGGAACTTCACAACCCTCCCTCTCTTGCAATCTGGGCACCACCAACCCACCCTAAAGGAAACATATATCAACCTCCGCACCCACTGGCGCGAAATGACCTTGGAAATGCAGCGCCTGGAAGAGGAAAACAACCGCATCTTCATCGAAGCTTACGGCCTGCAGGACGAACTCACCCCCGAAGTCCCGCTCAATGAAATCACCCTGACCTGCAATCCCCATTATCGCTACGGCGGTAACAAAACCGAAGAAGAGCTGGTAGCCCTGCTCCTAGCCGATACTATGAAAGAGTTC
>CAYUAQ010000236.1:0-2813 GCA_964442705.1 uncultured Desulfobacteraceae bacterium | reverse complement strand
GCTGGGCTGACAGCATCCGTGCCTGTTCGATAAGCGCGTTATAGCCTTCGAGATGATTGTTGAAAATCAATCGCCGCCGAAGTGTTCTGCCCCTTGCCGTTCCAAAAAAGGCCTGATGCCGGTCTTTGGCGACATCGATGCCCACGATAAGGTGTTTGCTTGAACCGCGGATCTTCCGCCTGAATTGACAAAACCGTTCATGCCTGGTAACTTCATCCATCATAACCTCCTGGTGTTTGATTGATGTTTTCTGAAAATGCAAAATCATGCTACCAGGGGGTTATTTTTTTATCTACGCGAAAATTTCTTTTTTTTATAGTACTTGGGGGAATAGTTTCTTTAAGGATTTTGATATATAACGTCCTTAAGTAATTCAATAACTCTCGGTGTGTGCCTGGCGCGCGAGGGGGCTGTGTGGCGGGATGCGATGATGAAGAGGGTGGCGGGGGGTTGACTCTCTTTTTAAAGGGTTATATCTAGTTCGGTGATGTGTTCAGGTTCGACGGATCGCTGTTGGTAAGTGAAAGGAGGGATGCTTTTTTCGGAAAAACGGGGTAAAAAAACAATCGCTCGATAACAGGGAAGGAGGGTACTGTTATGAAGACGCGCAGATGGGTTTTCGGTATCGTGTTTTTCACGCTCGTGGCTTTCCCGGTCAGCGTCCTGGCCAAACCGGTGGTGATCCACTGGTGGCACGCCCACGGGGGACGGCTGGGGGAGAAGGTCAACGCCATCGTGGCCGATTTCAACAAGTCCCAGAGCGACTACAAGGTCGTGGCGACGTACAAGGGCAACTACACCGACACCATGACCGCGGGCATCGCCGCTTTCCGGGCGAAAAAAGCTCCCCACATCCTGCAGGTTTTCGAGGTCGGCACGGCCAGCATGATGGCGGCGCGGGGCGCCATCAAACCGGTTTACGAGGTCATGGCCGAGTCCGGACTGCCCTTCGACCCCAAGGTCTACCTGCCCACCATCACCGGCTACTACACCACCAGCGACGGCAAGATGCTCTCGCTGCCGTTCAACAGCTCGACCCCCATTCTGTACTATAATAAGGAAGCCTTTAAAAAGGCCGGGCTGGATCCGGAAAAGCCGCCCAAGACTTGGCCGCAAGTGGCCGCGTATGCCAAGAAGCTGGTCAAGGCCGGCTACAAGGCCGGTTTTTCGACGGCCTGGATCTCCTGGATCCAGCTGGAGAACTTCTCGGCCTGGCACAACGTGCCCTTCGGGACCAAGGCCAACGGGTTCGGCGGGCTGGACACCACGTTCGTCTTCAACGGGCCGCTGCAGGTCAAGCACATCCAGCACCTGGCGGACTGGCAGAAGGACAAGATCTTCATCTACGGCGGGCGGCGCAACCTGGGAAACGCCAAGTTCTCCTCGGGCGAGGTGGCCATGTACACCGAGTCGTCGGCCGGTTACGCGGGCTTTAAAAAGACCTGCAAGTTCCCCTTCGGCACGGGCATGCTGCCCTACTGGCCGGATGTCAAGGGCGCGCCCCAGAACACCATCATC
Source organism: uncultured Desulfobacteraceae bacterium (assembly GCA_964442705.1). Classification (GTDB taxonomy): domain Bacteria; phylum Desulfobacterota; class Desulfobacteria; order Desulfobacterales; family JALSRD01; genus JALSRD01. Next base: position 1,295 of record CAYUAQ010000236.1, on the reverse strand, counting down.
GGCGGCGCCAGCCTGTGGGTCATGGCCGGGCATCCGGCCAAGGAGTACAAGGCCGTGGCCGCCTTTTTCAACTACCTGGCCAAGCCCGAGGTGCAGGCCGACTGGCACACCTTCACCGGGTATCTGCCCACCACCATGGCGGCCTACGAGATGCTGAAAAAGCAGGGCTTTTACAAAAAGCACCCTGACATGGAGACGGCCCTCAAGCAGATGACCCTGCACAAGCCCACCGAAAACTCCAAGGGGCTGCGGTTCGGAAACTTCGTGCAGGAGCGCAGCATCATCTACGGCGAGCTGGAGGCCATCTTCGCGGGCAAGAAGACCGCCCAGCAGGGACTGGACGCGGCGGTGGCGGCCGGCAACAAGCTGCTGCGCAAGTTCGAACGGGCCAACAAGTAGTCCAGGCGGGCCGGGGGCCCCGGCCCTTTTGCGCCTGCGGGGGGTGCGCAATGGAAAAACGGGTGGTTTTCAAGCACCGGCTGCTGCCCTACCTGCTGGTCACGCCCCAGATCGTCATCACGCTGGTCTTCTTCATCTGGCCGGCCTCCCAGGCCGTGTACCAGTCCGTGCTGCAGGAAGACGCCTTCGGGCTGTCGTCGCGCTTCGTGGGGCTGGAAAACTTCGTCTACATCTTCACCGACAGCGTCTACCTGCACTCGATCTACGTGACCGTGGTGTTCAGCTTTTCGGTGGCGGCCATCTCCATGACCGTGGCGCTGCTGCTGGCGGTGCTGGCCGACCGCGTGGTGCGGGGGGCCACCACCTACAAGACCCTGGTCATCTGGCCCTATGCCGTGGCCCCGGCCGTGGCCGGCGTGCTGTGGTTCTTCCTGTTCAACCCCACGGTGGGCATCGTGAGCTTTTACCTGGACCTGATGGGCTACGAGTGGAACCACAGCTTAAACGGGGGCCAGGCCCTGCTGCTGGTGATCATCGCCTCGGCCTGGCGGGAGATCTCCTACAACTTCCTGTTTTTCCTGGCCGGGCTGCAGGCCATCCCCAAGCCCTTCATCGAGGCCGCCGCCATGGACGGCGCCTCACCGCTGCGGCGCTTCTGGACCATCGTGTTCCCGCTGCTGTCGCCCACGGTCTTTTTCCTGGTGGTCATGAACATCGTGTACGCTTTTTTCGACACCTTCGGCGTGATCCACACCATCACCAGCGGCGGGCCCAACCACGCCACCGACATCCTGGTCTTCAAGGTGTACCACGACGGGTTTTTGGGGCTGGACCTGGGGGGCTCGGCGGCCCAGTCGGTGGTGCTGATGGTGATCGTGATCTCGCTGACGGTCGTC
>CAYUAQ010000235.1:0-2863 GCA_964442705.1 uncultured Desulfobacteraceae bacterium | reverse complement strand
TGCGATTCACTTCAGCCCGGCCCGGTGCAGGGGGTCGACAAGGATTTTAACGTAGGCCGGTAGGCCGGATTATTATACGATCATGCTTTTGAAGCACGCGCCACAGAATAGCCGGGATCCAGCTTCAGGCCTTTTCAGCTGAGGGGGGTCATGACAATGTGTACAAGCATTGCCCGCCGGTGTCGACTTGCCGGATTTGACAACAGCACCCGACTACGCTACTTGATTAATATCATGCCGTTATCATCTCCCCCGCCTTTGTTTGAGGAGTTACAATGAAATGCTCGCAATGCCGGTTCGACAATCCTGAAGGAATTCTTTTCTGCGGCCAATGTGGCCAGAAACTGGAGAAGACCTGTCCGCGGTGTCATTTTTCCAACCCGCCTGATTTCCGGTTCTGCGGACACTGCGGACACGATCTGGGCTCACCAGAAGAACCCCCGGCCATCGACTTCAGCCAGCCCCGGTCTTATACCCCCCGTCACCTGGCGGACAAGATCCTGACCACCAGGGGCGCCATCGAAGGCGAACGCAAGCTGGTGACGGTGCTGTTCGCCGACGTGGCCGACTACACGGCCATGTCCGAGCGGCTGGACCCCGAGGAGGTGCACCAGATCATGGACGGGTGCTTTCACATCCTCATGGATGAGGTGCACCGTTACGAGGGCACCGTCAACCAGTTCACCGGCGACGGCATCATGGCGCTGTTCGGTGCGCCCATCGCCCACGAGGACCACGCGCAGCGGGCCTGCCGCGCGGCGCTGGCCATCCAGGAGGCGCTGGTGGGTTACGCCGACGAGCTAAAGCGGCGTTGGGGCATCGCTTTTTCCATGCGCATCGGCATCAACTCCGGCCTGGTGATCGTGGGCACCATCGGCAATGATCTTCAGATGGACTACACGGCCATCGGCGACACGGTCAACCTGGCCTCGCGCATGGAGAGCCTGGCGGCGCCCGGCGGGGTGCTGGTGTCCGAGAACACCCACCGGCTGGCGCGGGACTTCTTCGATTTCAGGTCCCGGGGCAGGATCGAAGTGAAGGGCAAAAAGCAGCCCCAGGCGGCCTTCGAACTGGTGAAATCGGGCGATGTCGAAACCCGCATGGGGGCCTCGGTAGCCAAGGGGCTGACGCGCTTCGTGGGCCGCCATGGCTCGCTGTCGGCGCTTTTGGAGGCCTTTGAGCGGGCCAAAAGCGGCTCGGGCCAGGTGGTGGGCCTGGTGGGCGACGCCGGGGTGGGCAAATCCCGGCTGCTCTACGAGATGAGAAACCGCCTGCCCCCGGAGGAGTATGGCTATCTAGAAGGCCGCTGCCTGGAGTACGGCGCCTCCATGGCCTACCTGCCGATTCTCTACATCCTGCGCTCCTACCTGGAGATCCGGGAGGGCGACCGGGAGTCGCTCATCAAGCAGCGAATGCAGGATCGCATCCTGGGCTTGGACGAAAGCCTTCGCCACGTCACCGCGCCGCTGCAGGCGCTGCTGTCGCTCTCCGTGGACGATGCGGACTTTTCCCGGCTGGAACCTAAGCAAAAAAGGGAGCGGACTTTCGAGACTTTGAGAGATCTGCTGGTGCGCGGCAGCCAGCAGCGGCCGTTGATCCTGGCCATCGAGGACGCCCACTGGATCGACAAGACCACCGAGGACTTCCTGGACTACATGATCGGGTGGCTGACGCGCACGCCCATCCTGCTGATCATCCTCTACCGTCCAGAGTACACCCACCCCTGGGGCAGCAAATCCTACTACACCAAAATCGGCCTGGACCAGCTGGGCCCGGCGTCGAGCAGCGAGCTGATCCAGGCCGTTCTAGAGGAAGGCGATGTGGCCCCGGAACTGCGGCAGCTGATCCTGGACCGCGCCGCCGGCAACCCGCTGTTCATGGAGGAGTTCACCCACAGCCTGCTGGAAAACGGCGCCATCCAGCGAGAAGACGAAAAGTACGTCCTGACCCAGAAAACCGGTGACATCCAGGTGCCGGACACCATCCAGGGGATCATCGCGGCCCGCATGGATCGGCTGGAGGACAACCTCAAGCGCACCATGCAGGTGGCCTCGGTGATCGGCCGGGACTTTGCGTTCCGCATCCTGCAGGCCATCAGCGAGATGCGCGCGGAGTTAAAATCCCACCTCTTAAACCTCCAGGGCCTGGAGTTCATCTACGAAAAGCGTCTCTTCCCGGAACTGGAGTACATCTTCAAGCACGCCCTCACCCGTGAGGTGGCCTACAACAGCCTTCTGCTGAAAAGAAGAAAGGAGATCCACGCCCGCATCGGGCAGGCCATCGAGGAACTCTATGCCGAGCGCCTGGCGGAGTTTTACGAGATGCTGGCCCACCACTATTCGAAAAGCGACCATCTTGAAAAGGCCTGCCGCTACTGCCGCCTGGCCGGGGAAAAGGCCGAGGTGGTCTGTTCTCATCAGGAGTCAATAGATTTCTTCAAAAACGCCCTGGAACTGCTTGAGCGGTTGCCAGACACCGCAGAGAACAAAAGGGAGAAGATGACAGTTCTCTATCTGATGAGATTGCCTTTCTACTATTCAGGTTACCCGGATGAGTCTCTCGTTTTTTTCCAGGAGGGCGAGCGGCTCGCAAAAAATTTGGAAAATGAGGAATATCTGACAAGGTTTCAATACACAATCGGTATGTATCATTTATTTAGAGGTGATCTTCAATTGGGGATGAGGTGTCTGAGAGGTGCTCTCGAAGAGGCCAGCAGGAAACAGGATGTTGAATTGATGGTCCCGCTTGCATTTGGACTTTGTTTTTCTTACCTGCCGGCAGGGAAATATTACAAAATAGCAGACATGGCGCCGGAGGTCATTGACCTGATTGAGAAAGCAGGAAAGGAATCCGACTCGTTTTT
>CAYUAQ010000234.1:0-2865 GCA_964442705.1 uncultured Desulfobacteraceae bacterium | reverse complement strand
TGAATCAACCTGCTTGTAAACAGGGAATTACCGGCAAAGACATCGGCGGTGAAATTCTGCTTTATGATATGGAAGGAGACGCGATACACGCCCTGAACCCGACCGCCCAACTCATATGGCAACTTTGTGACGGGGCTCATTCCATAGAGGACATGGAACGGTCCATCAGAGAGCATTTCTTGGTGGATGATACCCGGGACATATCAGGCGATATCCGGCGGACACTGGAAATCTTCGCGAACAAAGGCCTGTTGCGCAGTACTTAGTGGATTTTGTTTTCCACCACCTGCCCCTGCCGGCGAACCATTTAAAAAGGTATCAGCGTGAAGCACTGTCCCTTGCGACTGAGGGGAAAGAGGGTGCTGGTGCCGGCTCAATGTGCTTCACTGTATGATACCCTTACTGCATCTGAAGGAGGTGAAACGTCATGCAAAAAGTTGAACTGCCCAGGTATGAGATCCCTCAGGTATCCACGTATACCGATGAAGAGATTCTCGAGGAACTCGGTGAAGCCCAAGCCTACTGTTGTGTTACATGGGATATGACTGGATAGATGCCCGGGGGAGCCCAGTGACACTGCTTCCCGGGTTCCCCCTCTTTTACACTCAACGACGGGTGCTATCATCAGAGGCAATGGATTGAAAAAATTTAATGACCAGCAACTGAGGTTCCGTTTTTTTGACGTGCAAGCCAACATCCGGTCTGACATGCAGATGTTCCTGGACATTTTTAAAAAAATGTACCCCCGCTTTCAGACCGGGCCCATATCCCAGACGTCTCGACCACCGCTTGATTTCGCCATAAAGGCCCGGCCGCAAAACCCCGGCGACACCCCAACGCTTACCATAGACGGTGAAGTGCGCCGGCTGAACGACCCGGCCCTTCTGGAGGGCCATGTTTACGAAAACATTCTGCACACCATCCTGTCCCGGGTTCGAAGCCATTTCTTGATTCATGCCGGGGTGGTTTCGTTAAACGGGCAAGGGCTTATTCTGTCAGGCAAGGGGGGGCACGGCAAGACCACGCTGGTCCTGGAACTCGTGCGCCGTGGCTTCCGGTTCCTCTCCGATGAAATGGCCGCCCTGGGAAGACAGGACCGTCTTGTGCACCCGTTTCCCAGGAGCCTGCGCATTCGACCGGGCACCCTGGAGCTGACCGGTTTTGCCGCCAGTGAAAAAAAAGCGGCCACGTGGCTGGACAAGCTTCTCATCGATATCGAAAAAATCAATGCGGATTGTCTTGGAAAAGCAGTGCCCCCTGCCCATGTTGTGATCCTGAAAAATCCTGCGGAAAACGAGCAGGCGGCGACGGACCGCTCTGTCCGGGAACTAGTCATCCTGGTAGACCGCCTCGACCCGGTTTTGATTGACGCGGTCGGCCGCATACAGGGCGTGACGGATGTCAAATTTAGTGAAGACGACCCGCTTCCCATGCTACGTATTTCCAAAATTAGGGGAAATCCGGTGCTTCCCCAGATTGAAGCAATATGCAACCAGCGGCAGATACACATAGCGAACATCATCAAAGACGATTTCAGCAAGCCCCGGTTTGATGCGATCCCCCGACTGGAGCCCATCGCCAGGAGCCAGGCGGTGATGGAACTGCTGCGAAACTTTCAGGGCGGTCACAAATCGGCTCTCTTGCGGGAGGATTGCGGCGGCCGGACCACACGACTGTTCATGGAGATGTCCGCCATCATCCGCGAAGCCGACTGCTATCAGCTCTTCGTCGGTTCACTGGACGGCATGGCTGACCTGGTCTGTGGCTTGTTTGAGCAAAAAATGATTGCGGCCGGCATATGAAAATGGCAGCTGCTCACCGGCGCCCCATACCCCAATCCGTGCGCCAGGCGGCCATTGACGGATGGAAACGATCCGGCCGGCAGCACCGCATACCGGTAATCGGGTGCAGCATGCTGCCCCTGATGCGCGAAGGTGATCAAGTGCTCATCGACCACGGCCACGAGGGCATCCGTCGGGGTGACGTGGTGGTATTCCGGCAGTGGGACATGCTGATCATCCACAGAGTGATCGATATCCATCAACGTCAACCGGTGTCGACCCTACTAACAAAGGGGGATAACGCACCGCGATTCGATCCGCCAATCAGTGCCCGCGAGGTGCTCGGACGTGTGCTGGCCATCGAACGGGGCGGCTGCTGTTTAGATCTGGACAAAATGCAGCCAAGATTGTTGGGCTGGCTTATTGCGGCAAACACGCGTTGCTGGAGAAAAATTAAACATTGGAACAACGCCCTGGGGCGAAGACTTCCGCTATATCCATTAAACGGCTCGCCGGTCTGCAAACACCATGGTGCATTTCAGCTGATCCGTAAAACCGTCATAAACCTCTTTTGCCGTTGGAAAAAATCAACGGTTAATCACCATATCCGGAAAAAACTGATGGAACCAGCACACATTGTCTGGGAAGGCACACAATTCGCCTGTCACTCCCTGGCGCTGGTCAACCGGGAGTTCTGCCTGCAGCTGATTGAGGCTGGTCAGGATGTACGTATCGTTTCCCATGAAAACGACCGGTTACGACCAGAGACCAACGAACGATGGGCCCCCCTTGCATCTCAGCGGGGCAAAACCGGACAGGACGCGGTAGACATCCACGTGCGCCACCAATGGCCGCCGGATCTGACACCGCCTCCACAGGGTCACTGGGTTGTCATGCAGCCATGGGAATGGGGCAGCCTGCCCAGAAAGTGGGTTGGTGTTTTTGCCAAATTGGTCGACGAAATATGGGTCAACAGTCATTATGTGAGACAGGTCTACTTCACCAGCGGTGTCCCCATTGAACGCGTTCGCGTCATCCCCCTGGGGGTCAACCCCGACGTTTTTCACCCTGGTGTCGAACCTAT
>CAYUAQ010000233.1:0-2903 GCA_964442705.1 uncultured Desulfobacteraceae bacterium | reverse complement strand
CTCCTCGTAACGGGTACGGCCAGAAACCCTTTCTCCCTGGCGGTCTGGTTCAGGATGGCTGGCTGATGAAGGGACAGGGTTTTCAGCCGGGGACTGGTCTCGTTGGCCGACCATGTCTTCCAAGTCCTGGGTGAACAGTTCGGAGAGGCCGGCTACGCGGAGCGTGGCGTCGATGTGGGCGGACTTTTCCGCCATTTTCAGGCTCTTGTTGATGTCGCCCTTGTCCTGCCTGTCCACGGTGCGGGCTCCGGTGCCTTCGGCGGCAACAAAGCCACTCCCCGTGTGCAATTCGCATTTCAGGATGATCATCTTGATCGGCTCACCTCGGAGAACGGCCCTTTCGTATTCCGACAGATTGGGGAACCTGGGGATCAGCCCGAGCATTCCGCAAATCTTCTCGGCACCAGGCTTCCATAGTGACGGCTTGGACCAGTGGCGCTTATTGGGGCAGTCCTGGGCGTTGCCGTTTCGGGCATACTGGCACTTGTCCCTGCCGACCACGTGGATCTGGCCGTAATCGACGCCGGCCTGGAGGTTGTCGCCGATCCACTTGAGAAGGGCCTTGCGGTTGACCTCCCGGCGATCCAGGGCCTGGGTGAACATCTCCACCGGCCAGTCCAGCGGGGATTTGGGAATCACCGCCGGCATGGCGGGTGCCTGTGCAGTTTCTGCGGGAAGAATCACCTCGGTAGTGTTCAATTTTTCCGTTTCTTGCTGGAACATGATTGCCTCCTGTTCTGTCTCAGGGTTCATAAACAGCGAAGGCCCGACCAAAGGATGGCCGAGCCTTCTCCGTAAGCGGTTAAACAACCGCACCCTATTGGGCAGGCGCGCCCAAGGCGGCGGGATCGACATGCTGCGGCAGCAGGTTTTTCAGATCAGCCTCTGTTTTGACCAGGGGCAGCCTGTCAAACAGATAACGGAGGTAAAAATAGGATTTCAGCCCATTGGCCTTGGCGGTCTCGATGAGGCTGAACATGGCGGCACTGGCCTCAGCGCCGGAGGGGTGCCCATTAAAGAGCCAGTTCTTTCGACCCAAAACGAAGGGCCGGATGGCATTTTCCACCAGGTTGTTGTCCGGCCGGAGGCGGCCGTCATCGATGTAGCGCACCAGCCGGAACCAGTGGTTGAGGGTGTAACCGACGGCTTTGCCAAGCAGGCCTTTCGGTGGTGTCGTTTGGATCTTGTGGTCAAGCCATTTTTTAAAATCGTCCAGGATGGGTTTGGATTTCTGCTGGCGCAGCTCGTAAATCTGATCCGGAGAAAGCTCCCTTTGGCGGGCCTCTTTTTCAAGGGCATACAGTTTACCGATGTATTCCATGGCCTCGTCGGCGGCGCCAGTTTTAGCGGGGTTGCCCCGGGCCTTGATTACCTTGTCAAACTTTCTGCGGGCATGGGCCCAGCAACCCACGAGGGTCACACCGGGCTGACGGCCCAGGGGGTCATAACCGTTGTAGCCGTCGGTCTGGACAAAGCCCCGGTAGCCTTTTAAAAAGGTAAGTGGTATCTGCCCCGACCGGGTGGGGTGATACTGGTAAACCAGAGTGGGACGATCGGGGTCACCCCCGCGAAACACCCACATGTATGACTTGGTTGTGTTTTCCCGGCCGGGCTCGTTTAAAACCTGGAGCGGGGTCTCGTCGATCCCCACCAGGGGACCGGACCGGATTTCATGGCCAAGCAGGTCAATGAGAGGTTGGACCTTCTCATAGGTTTTGATCACCCAGCCGGCCATGGTGGCACGGCCCAGGTCGATGCCCAGGCGGCTGAAGATTTTTTCCTGGCGGTAAAACGGCAGGGCGTCTTCAAACTTGGCGGTGATGATGTGCGCCACCAGCCCTGAGGTGGCGATGCTCTTTGGCAACAACTGCGCGGCAACCGGCGCTATCTTGACCGTGGGCCCCTCGCTGTCCACGCCCTCGCAGCCCGGGCAGGCATACTTGTAACGGATGTGGCGCTCGACCTGGATTCTGGCTGGAACATAATCGAGCTTTTCGCTGACCTCTTCGCCGATGCGCTTGAGCTTACAGCCGCAGTCGCAGGTCTTTTCAGACTCGTCCAGGTCGTGGATGATCTCGACCCGCGGCAGGTTCCCGGGAAGGGGCTTTCTGCCGCGTTTCCTCCGGCTGTGGGAGGGCACCACGATGCGCTCTTCGACAACAGGAGCTTCTGGCTCGGGGTCCTCGAAGAGGCGCAGCTGGTTGATATCCGGCAGGGGGCGTTTTTCTGACTTGCGGCCGAAGACCTCCATCTGGAGCAAACGGATCTTCTGTTCCAGGTAATCGATCTTTTCCTGGTAGCTGTCTTTGAGGGAGACGATGATCTTTTTAAGCTCGTCTGGATCATCGGAAAGCTTGCGGACATCAACGTTCATGGTCTGTGCATAGCACAAAACCGCAGTTTTAGAAAGTACTTTTTTTATATCAGAGTACTGTATTTCAAACTTTCGAAAGCTTTGGCCTGAGATGGCTCCAGGCCCTCCAGAAGCCAGCTCAGTTGCCGGGCGTCGAGCTCGAGGATGTCTTCCCGGCTCTCCGGCCAAGGGAAAAACTGTTTCTCCAGCCGCTTGTGCCAGAGGCAGAATCCGTTGCGGTTCCAGTACAATATTTTGATCATGTTGCGCCGGCGGTTGCAGAAGGCGAACAGGTGCCCGGAAAAAGGATCCAGATCCATGCGGTCCTCGACCAGGATGGACAGCCCGTTGATGGCCTTGCGCATGTCGGTGCTGCCGACGGCCAGATATATGCGGGTGTGCGTCGGCAGGAACATCACAGCTGCCCGAGGGTTTGAATGAGCTGTTTGAGGGTGTCGGGGTCAAAGCCGCGTTCCACCTCGATACGGCAGCTGCCGACGGCAACCTTGATGGCTGCCGGGCGGGGCAGCTGAAATTTATCTGGCAATTT
>CAYUAQ010000232.1:0-2922 GCA_964442705.1 uncultured Desulfobacteraceae bacterium | reverse complement strand
CGCCGGCCTGCGCATCTTTTTCCCGCCGGTTCTCCAACTGCGCTTAGCCGATACCGGCCCACCCCTCACGCACGGATGGACCCGGATACCAAAGGGCTCCATCATCAAGCATGCCAACAGCTACGTGCAATTGCCCTGGGGTATCGCCGAGAGACTGTTGAAATACGTGCCGAGGTGTGTAATTTTAGAGTGGATGATTTCCTGCGGCAGGCAAACGGCGCTGCAAACGATAAGGAGGATACTTTTGAAAGCGGCTTTCAAACTCAACGCCCAGCAGATGACGGCGGCCACTTGGGAGGGCGGGCACGTATTGGTACTGGCAGGCGCCGGCACGGGCAAGACACGCACCATCATCGCCCGTGCCGCGCACCTGATGGAGAGCGGCGTGGATCCGGGCCGCATCCTGCTGCTGACCTTCACCCGGCGGGCGGCCCGGGAGATGGTGCAGCGCCTGTCACAGCTCACCGGTCAGGAAAAAATTCCGCTTCTGGCCGGCACTTTCCACCACTTCTGCCTGTACACCATGCGCCGCATGCCGCGGGACTTCGGCATCCAGGATGCCACGGTGATCGACCGCGACGACCAGGTGCAGCTCATGAAGCTGGTGCGCGGCGGTTACCGCAAGAAGGGCGAGCAGCTGCCCCGGGCCGCGGAACTGGTCAGCCTGTGCTCCTACGCCCGCAACACCAACCAGCCCGTGTCCGAATACCTGGCAAAGCACACCGATTTCGATGAGGACACCATCGACAAAATCCGCCTCATGGCCCGGGACTACGACCGCCGCAAGCGGCTCAACCATTATTTGGATTATGACGATATTTTGTTTCTGTTTGCCCGGCGACTGCACGAAGGCGAAGCCCTGAGAAAACGCATCAAAGGGTTCTACGACCACATCCTGGTGGACGAGATGCAGGACACCAACCCACTGCAGTGGCTGATCCTCGACGTTCTGCGGGATCCGGCCAGGCTGTTCTGCGTGGGCGACGACGCCCAGAGCATCTACGCCTTCCGGGGAGCGGACTTCCGCAACGTGCACGCCTTCACCCAGCGCGTGCCCGACGCCACCGTGCTGCGCCTGGAGGAGAACTATCGATCCACCCAGGGCATCCTGGACCTCTCCAACTGGCTGTTGAACACGTCGCCGCTCAAATACGGCAAGCGGCTGACCGCCGTGCGGCGCACCGTCAGCAAACCGCGCCTGCTGGACTTTGAAAACGACTTCGAAGAGGCCCGCTGGATTACCCACGACCTCATCGAGCGTCACGAGGGTGGCGCGGCCTGGAGAGACCATATGATCATCACCCGCACCGGATACGGCGCCCGCTCGGTGGAATCTTTCATGGTGGAGAAAAAAATCCCCTACCGCTTCATCGGGGGTGTCAGCCTGCTGCAGGCCGCCCACGTCAAGGACCTGCTGGGCCTCATACGGGCCTGTTTCAGCCTGCGCGACGAACTGGCCTGGGCCCGCTACCTGACCCTCTGGCCGCGCATCGGCGACGCCACGGCGGCCCGCCTGATCAAGGAGCTGAAACCGCTGTACGACATCCAGGATGCCTTGAAAATGCTGGAAAAGCGCCTCAAGGGGCGCAAAGATGTCCTGGAGGGCATCACCACGGTAGTGGAAACCTGGAAGGATCCGCCGGCCACCATCATGAAGGCCGGCCACTACCTGGAACCGACCCTCAAGACGCGCTACAGCAACTGGAAAAACCGCCGGCGTGATTTCGACCTGCTGGCCCGTCTGGCCAAGCGGCACCGCAGCCTGATGGCCTTCCTGGAAACCTACACCCTGGATCCCGTCTCGGTGACCGAGAGCCAGCGCCTGGAAGAAGACGACGTGGTGACCCTCACCACGGTGCACGGCGCCAAGGGCACGGAAGCCACCGTGTGCTACCTCATCCGGGTGGAGCCGGGCATGTATCCGCACATGCGGAGCCTGGGCCGCGAAGAAGACGAGGAAGAAGAGCGCCGCATCCTCTACGTGGCCATGACGCGCGCCAAGGACGAACTGATCCTCACCCGCTCCCTGCGCTGGGGAGACACCCGGCGATCGCCCTATTCGGCTTCGGTGATGCCGGACCGTCAGCGCGAGGCCTACTTCTTCCGGGAATTGGACCAAACCCTAGTGGACAGCGACGTCATCTACCCGGAATTCGACGACTTCACGGACTTCGACTTCATCGTGCCCAGCCGGAACTGAGTTCGTCGGTTTCGTCGTTTCGTTTATTTCGCCGTTTCGTGGGTGCCGGTCGTCTCCGCGGCGATCCAGTCGAGAAACTCCGGATTGCCCTCGGTGATCTTCCAGGCCACCACGCAGGGGCAGTCGTAGGAGTGCAGCTCCCTCACCCGTGAAATCAGGCGCTCCAGGCGCCCCGCCGTGGTCTTGGCGATCAGGACGGCCTCCTCGGCCTCCTCGATACGGCCTTCCCAGCGGTAGATGGACTGCATGGGTGCGATGATGTTGACGCAGGCCGCCAGCCGCTCCTCCACCAGTTTGCGGCCGATGGCCGCCGCTTCCCCGCGGCTGCCGGCGGTCATGTACACGAAACGTTGTTCCATTGTTTCACTCCTTTGTCTAGCCGGGCGCTATCTTCTCCAAACCCCCCGATAATGGATTGCCACAGGAGCGCCATAGGCGTTTCGGTGGAGCGGCATCGGGCATCCGGGGAGAAAGCCATCCAGCCGTCCGGCGTTAAGAATTTCAAACTGTTTGAGGAGCTTGCGACGAGTTCTTGAAATTCAGACGGACGGCTGGAGGGCGCCCCGGATGTCCACAGCCGTGAAGCCGAAATGCCTATGGCGAGGGGGCGCCTGAACTTAATGAGAACATACGATTACACAGACCAAGCCCGCAAGAGGAGCGAGAAGACGAAAACAGCTGTTTCCTTGACAAACCGCAGCGGGTTCAATAAAGATATTTTG
>CAYUAQ010000231.1:0-3035 GCA_964442705.1 uncultured Desulfobacteraceae bacterium | reverse complement strand
CCTTTCAGCGCCGGCGGCCGGAGCATCCCCGCCGGGGCTCACGGAGCACAGACGATGCCTGCCCGCTCCGGCGAGGGGAGGGGCTTTGGGCTTGAACCCCGGCGTTGGATGCACTAAGTTGTGGTGCCATGAAGCTCGAGGTCCCCTTTCTGCCCGACGAAGACTACATCGGGCTGCTCAATCGCCACGCCGGGTGCATCGAGGCCCTTCACTACGGCCTGCCCGTCGATACGGTCCAGGACGCCCGCGTGCGGCTGCACCGGGCCGATCTGGACGCGTTTGTCGACGCCTTGCGGCGCACGGCCGTCCCCGACCGCTACCTGCTGATGAACAGCCGTTTCCACCTCCAGGACGGCTACCTGGAAGCCAGGCGGCTGGGAGGCACCGTGGATACCCTGCGGCGGCTGCTGTCCGCCGGGGTGGTGCGCGGCATCGTGTTCGCAGACGCTTACTTGCTGGCGGCCCTGGCGCGCTTCTCGCCGCAAACGGCCTGCGAGCTGGAGGCCGTGCCGTCGGTCAATTTCATGATCGACGACATCCACAAGTTGCAGGAAACGCTGGGATTTGTCGCCGATACGGCCTTCCGCTTGCCGTCCAAGCTGATCGTGGACCGCTCGTTGAACCGGCGCCCGCAGGACCTGGCGCGGCTCACGGAAGAAAGCCGGCGGCGCTGGCCGGAGCTGCGCATCGGGCTGCTGGCCAACGAGGGATGCCTCTACCAGTGTCCCTTCAAGCTGACCCACGACGCCCTCATCGCCCTGGCCAACCAGGCCGCCGCCGTGGACACCTTCCGCATCAACCGCGACCTGGGGTGCCTGCGGGTGCTCTCTGAAAAGCCCTGGCGGTTGTTTCGTTCGCCTTTCATCCGGCCCGAGGACGTGACGTCCTACGCCGGGCAGGCGGATTTCATCAAACTCTGCGGCCGTACCCTGGGACCTGCCTTCCTGGGCCGTGTGCTTAAGGCTTACGTGGCGGGCCGTTACCCGGGCAACCTGCTGGACCTGATGGACAGCATGCACTGGATGGCGGCCATGCGGCACGTGGCAAACGAGTGCCTGCCCAAGGATTTCGTGGAGCGGCTTTCGTCCTGCGACGGGGACTGCGCGGCATGCGGCTACTGTGGGGAGATGCTGGAGAAGTGCGGCCGCCCACTGGCGCCGGAGATCCCGAGGCTGGTGAAAGCCTGAGAGATGCGGTGATTCGGGTTCGCAGCCGAAAAGGCGCGCCGTCCGCCTTTCCCGGCGGGCACCCCGTTTGCGGAGTGCCCGGTGCATGTCAGCCGTCGATCTTGACGATCACCAGGGTGATGTCGTCTTCGGCGGGAATGCCCCGCGAAAAGCGGTGCAGGGCGTCGAACACCGCCGCCAGGATCTCGTCGGCCGAGCGGGAGGCGTTCTGGCGCAGCACCTCACGGAAACGTTTCTTGCCGAAGAAGTGGCCGGCCGGGTCGCGGGTTTCCCAGATGCCGTCGGTGCCCAGGGCGATGATGGTGCCGGGTTTCAGGTCGTCCAGGCTGCGATCGTCGTAGATAAAGGACTCCTCCACCCCCAGGGGCAGGCCGCCGCCCAGCAGCTCTTCGAAGCGGTCTTCGCGGGGGTCGTACACCTGGGCCGGTTCGTGGCCGGCCCGCACCCAGCGGGCCCGCCGGGCCGCCGGGTCGATGTCCATGTAAAAAAGGGTCATGAAGTGGCCCGTGTCCCCCATGTCCAGGCACAGGTCGCGGTTCATCAGCGTCACGGCCCGGCCCGGGGCCGCCTCCTGGGCCGCCCGGGAGCGGATGAAGGCCCGCGCCGTGGTCATCAGCAGGGCGGCGTCCACGCCGTGGCCCGAGATGTCCCCCACCACCACTTTCAGGTGCCGAGGCGATTTCCCGTCGTCCTGCAGATAGTCGAAGTAGTCGCCGCCCACCTCGTCGCAGGAGTCGCTGCGTCCGGCGATGTCCAGCCCCGTAATGCGCGGCGCCGTGCGGGGAATCAGGCTGCGCTGAACCTTGCCGGCCAGGGCCAGGGCCTTTTTCTGCTCGGTCAGGTCGGTCACGAAAGCGATGTTACCCATGGGGCGGCCGTTGTCGTCGCGCAGGGTGTTGCCGTGGATCAGTACCGGCACTACGCGGCCGCTCTTGGCCTGCAGGGCGCACTCGGTCTTGCGGTAGTCCATGGAGAGCAGCTGCTCGTGGCGGGCGCTCATGAAGGCCCGGAACTCCTCAGTGGCCAGGTCGAAAGGCCGCTTGCCGATGACCTCGTCGCGGGTATAGCCCAGCATGTGGCAGAAGGCATCGTTGACGTCCACGATGATCAGGTGGTCGTCCATCATCAGGAACCCCTCGCCCGTGGTTTCCACGATGCGGCGAAACTTGGCCTCGCTCTCGCGGTGTCGCTCTTCGGCCCGGCGGCGCAGGGTGACATCCACCACCACACCCTGGTAATAGCGTTTGCGGCCCTTTTCATCGCGCACCACCGAGGTCTGGTCTTCCACCCAGCGGGTCTCGCCGTCTTTGGTGATGAAGCGCAGGGTCTGGTTGTAGGTGTCGACGTCGTTTTCCTCGTAGTAGCGGATTTCGCGGATGACGCGACGGCGGTCTTCGGGGTGCACGATGTCGGTGAACCGCAGGCGGCCGCTGGTGAAGTCTTCGGGACGGTAGCCGTAGCGGGTCACGTTCTCCGAGACATACACCACGCGGGGGTCGTCTCCCGGCAGGCGGCGGAAGAGGATGACCGGGCTTTTCTCGATGATCACCCGGGCCACCTCCAGATCCTGCAGGGTTTTTTCCTGCAGGCTGCACTCCAGCTGCAGCTCGCGGGTCTTGCGGCGACAGTCCGTCTGGAGGGCCACGTAGGCTCTCTCCAAGGCCTCCAGGCGGGTGCGCAGGTTTTCGACCTCGTCGAGGGAAGGGCGCGGCGACACCCTCCCGTCGTCGTGGTGCGGTGTGGTTTTTTCGTTTTCTTTCACGGCTGGTCTTCTTCAGGCCGTCAGGGCCGCTGAGGCGGCGCACTCGTTCTTGCCCAGGTCCATGTTGTCGGCCTCTTCCTCGTCGA
>CAYUAQ010000230.1:0-3046 GCA_964442705.1 uncultured Desulfobacteraceae bacterium | reverse complement strand
TTCCCATCCCGAACACGGAAGTTAAGCTCTTCAGCGCCGATGGTACTGCACGGGAGGCTGTGTGGGAGAGTAGGACGCCGCCGAAAATCTTTTTTTAAGCCCGGAAATGTCTGCAGGCTGCAGACATTTCCGGGCTTTTTTGTTTCCTATTTGTAAGATGTTTTTCCTTCCGCCATCAGCAGTTATGATTGAATCCCCTCCAGCCCTGTGGTAATTTGCCGATAAATCCAATAGATAGATACTGACTCGATGACAGCAATGCGCTCCCGGTTCCGGTGTGCCGGCGTATACCGGTCGGCTGCGCCGTGGAGGTTCACAAGACCGTCACCATGTTTGGTCTGCGTTTAAAAATCAGCATGGCCGTTTACCTGGCCCTGCTGCTGATGGCGGCGATGGTGCTGATCAGCCTGGTCACCGTGATATCGACCCGCGATCAACTGGTGCGCGCCGAGACCGAGCGGGGACACCTGCTGGTGGCGGCCATCGACGCCTGTGTGGACTTGACCCCGGCCGGAGAGGACTTTCTGTTCGACCACAACTTCATCGGCCGCCTCCGCGGCATTTTGAAGCGATCCGGCTATGCCTGCCTGGTCGTCAGGGACAGCCGGGGGCGGCGGCTGAGCCTGGGGGCTCCGCAATGCGGGCGCCGGTATGCCTTGGACGGGGCCGCCGGCCGGACTCTGGAACGGCGCCAGGGGTCGGCCAGGCTGGTGGGCAGCACCTGGGGCATTTTGTGGAAGCAGCCCGGCTACCTGGTGATCAGTGAGCCGGTCCTGCGCAACGGCCGGCTGCTGGGCGCCATCGCCGTGGCCCGTGGACTGGACGGGCTCTATCAGCAGCTGCGTCAGCGCCAGCCGTACCTGGTGGGGTATCTGCTGGTCAACACGATATTCCTGACGCTGATCGGCCTGTACAAGCTCTCCCGGCTGACGGTTTCCCCGCTGCAGCGCCTGGTCAGGCGGGCCGAAGACTTCCAGGGGGAGGACGACACCTTCTTTCTGCCGGATCAGCGGGCCGATGAGTTCAACCGCCTCTCCCTGGCCCTGAACCGCATGCTGGAGCGGATCCAGGAAGACCGGCGCACCCTGCGCCGCACAGTGGCCTCCCTGGAAAAAGCCAACCGGGATCTGAAGAGGATGCAAAACGAGATCGTGCGGGCCGAAAAACTGGCCGTCGCCGGCCGGCTTTCGGCCGGCATCGCCCATGAGATCGGCAACCCCATCGGCATCGCCATGGGATACATGGAACTGCTCAAACAGGCCGATCTGCCCGAAGACGAGAAAACGGACTGCATCGAGAATACCGAGGCCGAACTGGCGCGCATCGACACCATCATCCGGCAGTTGCTGGACTTCTCCCGGCCGACGGGCGAGTCGGCGGTCGAACCCGTCGCGGTGCACGACGTGCTGTGCGAGATCGCCGATGTCTTCCGCATGCAGCCGCTGACCGCGGACATCCAGTTGGAGCTGGACCTGAAGGCCACTGCGCACACCGTGCGGGGAGATGCCGGACAGCTGCGCCAGGTTTTTCTGAACCTGATGATAAATGCGGCCGACGCCGTCAACGCCGCCGGCCATGCGCCGGGGCGGCTGGAGATAAGAACCTGTTCGGCGGAAGGCAGGGGGGGGCGGGCCATGCTGGAAATACAGTTTGTCGACAATGGCCCGGGAATCGCCCCGCAACACCTGGACAGTATTTTCGACCCTTTTTTCACCACCAAGGAGCCTGGACGCGGAACCGGCCTGGGTCTGTCGGTGAGCATCATGCTGGTGGAGAGCATGGGAGGAAGCATGGCTGTGGACAGCCGCCCCGGCGACGGGACCGTTGTGCGAGTTCTGTTACCGGTGGAAGTGAAAAGTGAGGAGAAGTGAGAAATTTGAAGCCGAAAGGGAGAAGCTGTCAGGAAAAGGGCGGTTTCGGCAGTTGCCGGGTTCCTGAAGTTTTGGCTGCTTGCACAGGGTTGGCGTGTTGCACACCGTTGAAGTCGCGGATAAACGACTCCTGAAAGAGGATGAACATGGTATCAGAAGACAGGGATGAGGCCCGCAACGGAAGGCTGCTGATCATCGATGACGAGGCCAACATGCGGGACATGCTCTCGCGGCTGCTGAAGCGGGCCGGATACGGGGTCGACACGGCCGCCGACGGCAGGCAGGGGATTTCGAAACTGGAGCGCAACCGCTACGACTTCGTCCTCTGCGACCTGAAGATGCCCAACATGGACGGGATGCAGTTTCTGAAAGAGGCCCGTGAAAAACTGTCGGTCTCCACGGTGATCATGATGTCCGCCTACGGCACCATCGACACCGCCGTGGAGGCCATGAAGCACGGCGCCTACGACTACATTTCCAAGCCGTTCAAGATCGACGAGGTCGTGCTGACTCTGAAGAAAGCCCGCGAACGCGAAAATCTGAAGCGCGAAAACCTGGTCCTGAAGGAACGTATTCGTGATATTGAACGGGACTGCCGCTTCGGCCGTCTGGTGGCCAAGAGCCGTGCCATGATCGAAGTCATCCGGCTGGCAGAAAAGGTGGCCCGGTACGACACCACGGTTCTCATCACCGGCGAGAGCGGCACCGGCAAGGAGCTCATGGCCCGGGGCATTCACCAGGCCGGCGAACGGGCGTCGCAGCCCTTCGTGGCGGTGAACTGCGGCGGGATCCCGGAGACCCTGCTGGAAAGTGAATTTTTCGGTCACCGGCGGGGGGCCTTCACCGGCGCGGTCGCCGACAAGAAAGGCCTTTTCCAGGAAGCCGACGGCGGAACCCTCTTTCTGGATGAAATCGGAGAGCTGCCCCTGGCCCTGCAGGTCAAACTGCTGCGGGTGCTGCAGGAAAGCGAGGTCCGTCCGGTGGGGGGCTCTACTACGCGGCGGGTGGATGTGCGCGTCATCGCCGCCACGGCCAAGGACCTGGAGGCGGAAGTACAGCATGGCGCCTTCCGCGAAGATCTCTTCTTCCGGCTCAACGTCATGCCCATCCGGCTGCCACCTCTGCGGGAGCGCATCGAGGACATCCCGCCCCTGATCAGCCATTTTTTAGACTTG
>CAYUAQ010000229.1:0-3069 GCA_964442705.1 uncultured Desulfobacteraceae bacterium | reverse complement strand
CGGCTTTGACCCCGACAGCAAGGGCGCCCAACGGATTTCGATATTGCCCTGTTGTGGGGAAAATTCAAGAAACCGCTGTCGAAAACACCCTATTGATTTATGCAAAAATCGTGCAAATATAGGTAGTTAAATGCCAATCACTATCTTTTCAGGCGCTTATGCCAATGGGAACGGTAAAGGGAGCGGTAAAGTTCAAAGAAAAGATAGCAGTGGGGGACTAAATTACCCAGAGTTGTGAAATCTTTTGTCTAAAGATGGGGAATTCTTTACCTGCCCCGGGAGCGCAAACCGTGTGAGAGAACCGGCGGCCGCCGGTTTGAGAGCGATATGGGGGGCGGCATCACGATCCTGCCTCCGCCCTGATGATGCCGGCGGTCGATGGTGGGAAAATTCCCTGGACTTTGATCACAGAATGTTCGATATTCGCTCCTGCAGGTGGCGCTTCAGGATGTTATTTCAAAAAGGGGAGGGCAGGCAAAATGGGAGAGGCGGACAATGCCGCGTTGAACCGGTTCATCGAGCCGCTGATTGAAAAGTGGAAGAAGAGAAAAAAGACGGGTCTGCCGGTGATCACCATCTCGGTGGAACCGGGCAGCGGCGGCCATGTCATCGGAGAACAACTGGCTGAGATGCTGGGGCTGGATTTATTTGATCGTGATATCATCAAAGCCATCGCCGAAAGCGCCCACGTCAGCGATCAGGTGGTGGCCTCCATCGAAAAAGAGCGTTTGTCAGGAGTACAGGACTTCATCGCATCGTTGATCAATGACCGTTACCTGTGGCCCGGTGTTTACCTGGAGCACCTGATGAAGGTCATCGGCATCATCGCCAAGCACGGCGGGGCGGTGATCATCGGCAGGGGCGCCAATTTCATCATTCCGCCGGAGGAACACCTGAGTGTTCTCGTGGTGGCTCCCCTGGAACGGCGCGTGGCCAACGTGGCCCAATGGTTCGGCGTGTCAGAAGATGAAGCGCGCCGCAGGGTCCTGCAGCGCGAGAATCGACGGGCGGCTTTCATCAAGCAGTCCTACAATGCCGATGTGACGGATGCGCACAACTACAACCTGGTCATCAACACGGGCAAGACCGATCACGACGCCGCCATCGGCGCCATCGTCGGGGCGCTGGTGGGGGCCGAAAAGATGAGCGCGCGGAAATGCCTTCCCTGAGGTGTCGCTATGGCCCTTGACTTGACTGCCGTGGGAAAACCCATCGGCCCGGTGACCCGCCGCTACGGGTGGCGGGATGCCGTGCTCTACGCCCTGGCCGTGGGGGCGGGTTTCGACGAACTGGTCTACTGCTACGAGAAGGGATTGAAGGTGCTGCCGACTTTCTGCCTGGCGGCCACCTTCGATTTTTTCTGGCAGGTGGGCCGCATTTCGGGGGCCGACCCGCGCGGTGTCCTGCACGCCGGCCAGGAGTTTTTTTTCGAGGCGCCCCTGCCGCCCGAGGGTTCGCTGGCCACCGAGGGGAACATCGTGCGTTACGATGATCTGGGCGCTGACAAGGGCGCTTTTATCGTCGTAGAGGGACGTACCGTTGACGGCGGCGGCCGGCTCCTGGCCCGCAGCCGGATGACGGTTTTTTCACGTTACGACGGCGGCTTCGGCGGGGATCGCGCCTCGGGACCCAGAATCGAATTCCCTGAAAGAGCTGCCGACGCCATCCTGGAGGCGCTCCCGGCGCCCAGCCAGCCGCTGCTTTACCGGCTGACCGGCGACGAATTCGCCCTGCATGCCGACCCTGCATTTGCCCGCCGCTGTGGATTCGAAGGCCCCATCATGCACGGTGCCGGTACGCTGGGGTTCGCCTGCCTGGCGCTTATTCAGCACCTGGTGCCCGACCGGCCCGAGAACGTGCGCTACCTGAACTGCCGCTTCACCAGCCCTCTCTATCCGGGAATCCCCATTCGCACCCTGGTCTGGCGGGCGGGAGCGGGCAGGGTCCTCTGGAAAACCGAAAACCGCCGCACCGGCGAGGTGGTCATCGACGACGGCGTTTTCGAGTACGACCAGGCCCCCTGATCAGTTCCGGCTTTCGGTACGCTCCTCGATGGGAACATAGTCGGTCAGTGTCGGACCGATGTACACCTGCCGCGGCCGGCTGATCTTCCAGTTGGGGTCGTCCACGCTCTCCTTCCACTGGGCAATCCAGCCCGGCAGCCTGCCGATGGCAAACATCACCGTGAACATGTTGGTGGGAATGCCCATGGCCCGCAGCACCACGCCGCTGTAAAAATCCACGTTGGGATAGAGGTGGTGGTCGATGAAATAAGGGTCTTTCAGCGCCACTTCTTCCAGCTTTTTGGCGATGTCCAGCAGGGGATCGGAGATGTTCAGCCTGGCCAGCAGCTGGTCGCAGGTTTTCTTCATGATCCTGGCCCGCGGATCGTAGGTGCGGTAGACGCGGTGGCCGAATCCCATCAGGCGGAAGGGGTCGTTTCTGTCCCGCGCACGTTTGAGAAAGGGCTCGATGTCGCCGCCGCTGGCATGGATCTCGGTGAGCATTTCCACCACCGCCTGGTTGGCGCCGCCGTGCAGCGGTCCCCACAGGGCCGCGATGCCGGCCGAGATGGCGGCGTAGAGATTGACCCGGCCGCTGCCCACGATGCGCACCGCCGATGTCGAACAGTTCTGTTCATGATCGGCATGCAGGATCCAGAAGGTATTGAGGGCGTCCACCGCCTCCGGCAGAATTTCATAGGGTCTGACCGGGGAGTCGAACATCATGTTCAGGAAATTGGCGCAGTAGGAGAGGTCCGGTCGGGGGTAGACCACCCGGTGTCCCAGGGAGATCTTGTAGGACATGGCCGCCATGGTGCGGATCTTGGACAGCAGCCGGGTGACCGTGATGTTGATCTCCTCCTGGACGGTCTGCAGGGCGGGGTAGAAGCTGCGCAGTGCGTTCACCATGGAAGACAGGATGCCCATGGGGTGCGAGGCGCGGGGGAAATGCTGGTAGAAGCCGCGCATGTCCTCGTGGATCAGCGAGTGGTCGTTGAGCAGCACGGAAAACCTTCTCAGTTCTCTGAGCGTGGGCAGACGGCCGTTGATCAGCAGGAAGGCCGTG
>CAYUAQ010000228.1:0-3102 GCA_964442705.1 uncultured Desulfobacteraceae bacterium | reverse complement strand
ACCCGACACGCGCGGTAAAGAACGCCCCCGCCCTACCGCTTGGATTTAACTTGACAAATATATCATTGACTTGTAGACTTACTTCTTTAACTTTGAAGAGGTGGGTGTTGACAATAATATTTTTCATGGAAAGGAGAGGAGCACATGGCAAAACTGGTTGAACCTCACGGCGGAAAGGGACTGACCTGCTGCCTGCTTGAAGGCGATGCACTGGAGGCCGAGAAGAAAAAAGCGGAAGGGCTTAAAAAAGTCTCCATTTCTCCGCGCGTCAAGGGCGACCTCATAATGATGGGTATCGGCGGCTTCAGCCCCCTTACGGGTTTCATGACCCGGGCAGACTGGAAGGGCGTGTGTGAAAACTTCCTGATGGCCGACGGCACCTTCTGGCCCATCCCGGTGACCCTGGATGTCAGTGCCGACGATGCCGGCACCATCAATGAGGGGGATGAAATCGCACTTTACGATCCCGAAGGCGATGAAGTCATGGCCACCATGCAGGTCACCGAGAAATTCGAGATGACCGAGGCCGACAAGAAATTCGAGTGCGAAAGGGTCTTCATGGGCGAAGGCACCCCCACGGCCGAAGAGTTCTGGAAGATCGCCAAGGATGACCACCCCGGTGTTCAAATGGTCATGAACCAGAAGGAATTCAACCTGGCCGGGCCGGTGAAGGTGCTCAGCGAGGGGGAGTATCCCACCAAGTACGCCGGCATCTACATGCGCCCCGAAGAGTCCCGCAGGATCTTCGAAGAGCGCGGCTGGAGCGAAGTGGCCGCTCTGCAGCTTAGAAACCCCATGCACCGCTCCCACGAGTACCTCTGCAAGATCGCCGTGGAAGTGTGCGATGGTGTTTATATCCATTCTCTGGTGGGCAACCTCAAACCGGGCGACATCCCGGCCGATGTGCGGGTGAGGTGCATCGACACGCTGGTGAAAAACTACTTCGTGGAGGCCAACGTGGTGCAGGGCGGCTACCCGCTGGACATGCGCTATGCCGGCCCGCGCGAGGGGCTGCTGCACGCCACCTTCCGCCAGAACTACGGCTGCTCGCGCATGATCATCGGCCGTGACCACGCCGGCGTGGGTGATTTCTACGGCATGTTCGAAGCCCAGACCATCTTCGACAAGATCCCCTACCCGGAGGAACCCGGCAAGGCGCTGCTGTGCAGCCCGCTCAAGATCGACTGGACCTTCTACTGTTACAAGTGCGACGGTATGGCCTCCCTGCGGACCTGTCCCCACGGCAAGGAAGACCGCGTACTGCTGTCCGGCACCATGCTGCGCAAGCTGCTCTCCGAGGGCGGCGAGATTCCGGACCACTTCGGACGCGACGAGGTCCTCGAGATTCTGCGGGAGTACTACAGCGGACTGACCGAAAAGGTGGAGATCAAGCTGCACGGCGCTGCCACCGGCGAATAAGCGCTCCGGCTGATCCCCTGAGAGGCACACAAAAAAGGAGGCCCCGCTTTTCACAGCGGCGGTCTCCTTTTTTATTTGAACGAACAGGCTGGTATGGCTATTTGCGTTCGATGTACTCGTTGTAAGCCATGGCCGTGGTGCGGTAGACCAGGTGCGCCAGTTTGGAAAAAGGCGTATAGGCGAACAGGCTCCAGACGAATATCAGGTGCACGAAGTAGATGACGGCGGAAAGCCCGACGAATCCCGCCAGCCGCGCCATTTCGGTCAACAGGCCGGTGGCGCCCAGCGCCAGCACGAGCCCTATCAGGTACCAGTCCCAGTACCCGGATACCTGGTCCTTCTTGGACAGGCGGTTTTTGAGCAGCAGGCTGGCGCCGATGATCAGCGACAGGGCGCTGATATTGGCGATCCACTTCACCGGGTTGACCTGGGTGTAAGGCCCTTCGATGTGAAAAACCCACTCGGCCAGGAAGAAACAGGCGGTGACGATGAACAGCCCGATGAAGCTGTAAAGCACCATCAGGTGTGCCGTGGAGCGGTCGCGGTTTTCGGAGCAATCGTTGAATTTATCGTGTTTTATGATGGTCGGCAGAATCCGCAGCAGGGCCTGGCCGAAACCCACCGGATCGATGGTTTCCTTGTCGGTCTTTCCCTCGGCCAGGGCATTGGCCTGCATATCGGCCATGAACCGCTTGAGCCCCAGGGCGAACACCGCAATGGCGCCGGTGAAGGTGGGGATCATGATGACGTCCACCAGGTAGTTACCGATATAATCGGCCTGCCAGACGGCCTCGTGGGGAGAAAAATTGAGCCAGTTGACGCCGAACAGCTTCAGCACCAGGCCCAGCACCAGGATAATCACGGCCGGAATGGCCAGCAGGATGGGCAGTTTTTTAGGGTCGGCCACGGCCTTGGCCAGGGCCTTGGGCGTGGCGTACTCAAAAATGGTGTAATTGCGCATGGCCATCAGGGCGTCGCCCGGTTTGGCTCCCCGGGGGCACAGGGTGGAACAGTCCCCACAGTTGTGGCACAGCCAGATGTCGGCGTTGCCGACGATCCTGTCCTTGAGTCCCCAGGACGCAGCGATCATCTCCTTGCGGGGAAACGGGCGGGTATCGGGAGAGATGGGGCAGGCCACCGAACAGGTGGCGCACTGGAAACACTTTTTCAGGTCTTCGCCGCCCAGCCCCGCCAGTTCATTGATAAAACCCACATCTGAATCAACATGGTATGCTTCCGCCATAATGATAGCCTCCTCGTTTTCAAACGGCAGATGGTAGGTGCCGGAAACCGTCCGGCACCATGTATTCAATCAGCGGACGTTAGAAGCCCTTGAAGGGGTTCGGTCCCAGATCTTCGACCAGCGCAACGAAATCATTGATGATCTGGGGCAGCTTGTCGTAGTCGTCGATGGCCACCTGGAACTGGGCCACGCGCTCGTTCTCCAACGCCAGGCTCTGCAGCGCGTCGCCGATCTTCTTCATGCGGATATCGGCCAGCTCGCTGCCCTTGACAAAGTGGCACTGGTAGTCGTCCCCATGTTTGCACCCCAGCAGGAAGACGCCGTCCATGCCCTGGGAGAGCGCATCCTTGATCCATATCACGTTCACCGAACCCAAGCAGCGCACCGGAATGAAGCGCACCTCGGCGGAGTAGGACATGCGGTTGAGGCCCACCATGTCC
>CAYUAQ010000227.1:0-3144 GCA_964442705.1 uncultured Desulfobacteraceae bacterium | reverse complement strand
TTTATGTGAGGATTGTTCTTGTCTCTCGGTGTTATGCTGAACTGCCCCTGGGAGGCCCGCTTGATCTTGCCGAGCCGGCTCTGGGAATCGGCGGCGAATTTTCCGGCCACTGCCCGGGCATTACGGGTGGCATCCTCGATCATCTCCGGTTTGACCTCGTTGAGCCGGGTAAAAAGATACTCGGTCTGATTTTGATAGTTGCCCCCCGTAAAGGCGATTCCGGTCTTTCCCAGTTCGGACAGGGATCCCATGACGTTGCGGATCTTCTCTACGTTTCTGGAGTACACCGTCACCGTCTGAATGCCGGTGTAGCGAAACTGCGCTCTGGCATTGCCGCCATACTCCTGGGCGGATTTGTCCCTCACCACCGGCGGCAAGACCGATATCTCCGCGGCCGCAATGCCCTTGCCTTCCAGAAAACGCCGGATCTTGGCGACACTGGCATCGACGGCATCGTACAGTTTGGCCAGATCGTTGCCGGTTTCCGTGAACTGGATGGGCCAGATCACCACATCGGCCGGGTATTCGTGCTCGGAGAGGCCTTTCACCGTGACCGTGCGTTCGTATTCCTTGAAGCGTATGGCCGCATTGCCCAGCAGGTACCCCATCACGGCCATGCCGGCCAGGAGGAAGGCACCCAGGATGAATGCACTGATTCGGTTGTTTGTCTGCATGACGAATCCTGCCGGTGATTTTCGGGTCATCGATCGGGAAGCCGGGCGGCTTTTCGCACTCCCGGGGCCGCACGGTCCACCCGGGATCTAATCATTGGTGGCTTTCATATCACGCCGATGATCTCCAATCAACTTCGATGCGCTCCGGAGCGCCGGGGATCTTCAACGCCATTTTTCCCCGCATCGCCAGGCCTGCATATCCGCTCATTTCCGCCCCGGTCCACCGCGAACGTCGTGGTCAAGATGTTTTCCGGGCAGACCGTCGTGCAGGTCAGGCAGAAAACGCACTCCGTGGACAGGACAGGCCGGCCCTCGATGATGTAATCCATGACGTCGATATCCATGGACACGCACGGCTGCAGGCCCCGCAGCGACTGCATTGCCCCCTGCTGCCGTCGATCTTGAGCAGTGAAAACCGGGTGGTGGTCTTCATCAGCACCGTGATGGGGCAGAGGTATTTACAGAAAGCGCGATTGTTCTTGAGGGCGAAGGCGAGAACGATTCCGGAGGCGAAGTACAGCACGTTGCCGGCAACAAACCACACCAGTTCCCGGCTCGCCATCAGTGGCGACCGATCGCCGAAGACAAACCACAGGCAGAGCACCAGCGACAGACTGAGCCCGAAGTGCGCGCCCACCGGGGCTTCCCACTTCGCGGCCGGTCTGCCCCGGGCCGGCCGTTTGCAGGGGAGCAGGTCCAGGCACACCGCAACACACACCGGCATTCAATGCCTTTGGGGCGGCCGGCTCGGCAGACCGATTCCAGCCGGACCTTGAAGACTGTCGGCGTGGCCATCGTGAGATGCAAGGTGTCCCTTTCCAGGAAATAAAGAGGAGCCATCACAAGGAGGGGGTATTGCATAGCGGCCCTGCGGTTAAAACCCTCCCGGCCTTAAAAAAAGCTTGACTGTCCGCCATTGCTGGGTGTATATGAATGCCACGAAAATGACTTGCATAACTATTTGTTTTTATTGAACCCAAAAAGGTATGCGGCCGTTTTCGAAGATGCGGGCTTCTGCTCCCCGGCAGGGGCCATGCAAGCGGCCGAGGTAGCTCAGTCGGTAGAACGATATGTAACGAAAGCAGCAGTTTTGATTAAAACTGCTGCTTTTTTATTTTAATGACAGGCGCTTAGTGTAAGAGCCGTCTTGCATGACCGGAAAATTGTAAGTCAGAAATGCGTTTTTCTTGTAGATTTTTATTGTATGGATACAGGCGGTTATAAGAATTTTTTGGTCATGCAACGTTTTGGGCAAATTGACCAGTTCAAGCAGGTTTTCGATGTTTTCCGAAGGCCAGGTGGATGATTCCAACGCTTCCTCAATCTTCTTGAGCCGCACCTGGACAGCAGCGATTTCCTGATTAATAGCCTCCACCCGGCCCTTGGCGTCCGCGAAGCCGATCACACCTTCTTCGATGGCGGATATCAGCCGAATCTTGCCTTTCCTTTTTTCCGCCAACTTTGCCCGCAGGTTTTCAAGCCGCGCCTCTTTTTCCGGGTTCGGCACCGATGCCGCTTCAAAGGCCCGATACAGCCGGGCAGAATCACTCAGCGTATTGTGGATGTTCCGGATGATTTTCCGCTCCAGATCATCCGCCGGGATCATGCCGGATTGTTTACACGGCCCGTGCGGGTTGTGGATGGAAACGCAGCGGTAATAGCGCTTCTCATACACGCTGCCGTCCTTGCGGATCTTCTTGTTGGTCCACGCTTTCATCGACAGGCCACAATAACCGCAGCGGGCAACACCCAGACCGGTCAGCAGGTGGGTCGACCGGGTCGATTTTCCGCCCCTGGCGTTTCTGGTCCTTTTACCGGCCAGTATTTCGGATCTTTCTTCCTCAGTTATGATAGCCGGCCACCGTGACGCGACAATCCGGCCGTCGACGGACTGCTGACCGGTGTAAAAAAGCAGCCGCCCCGGTTCAAGAATGCGGCGCACCATGCGTGGGGTGTAACCATCGACGATCCGGGAGATTTCGCGGGGGGAATGATCCGTAGCCAGGTTCAGGATTTTTCTTAAATCCTTCAGCTTTTCCTCGTCGATTTCCAACCGCCGCTCGGCGCGGTTGTATACGTAGGGCACCGGCGGGGTCCCGCCCATCCAGTGGCCCTTGAGCCGCTTTTCCCGGATGCCCCTGGCGCAGCGCTCCCGGATGGTTTCCTTTTCGTACAGGGAAACCGTGCCCTTGATATTGAACTGCAGGCGGTCGTTGCGGTTCGACAGGTCATACGTGTGGTCCGGTGTGACCACCTTGATATTCTGCTCCAGGCAAATATCGATGATCAGGGCTTTTTCGGATTCGCGTGAAAAGCGGGTAAAGCGGTCGATATCGATGATCAGAATATAACCGAACAGGCCCAGTTCGGCATCGTCCAGAAGCCGTCTCAGGGCCGGCATGTGGCGCAAGGATTCGCCGGAGACCCCGTCATCGATATACATATCATGAATACGCCGTCCCCTTGACGC
>CAYUAQ010000226.1:0-3158 GCA_964442705.1 uncultured Desulfobacteraceae bacterium | reverse complement strand
GCTCCACCGAAACACACCCCGGGCTCCACTGGGTTGCGGGCATCGCCCGCGTTAGAAATTAATCTGCCATTTGGCGCCGGCGTACCAGAAGTCCTTCTCGTCGTTGCCGGCCATGTCATCGTACAGGTCCCAGTAGCCGAATTCCGGGATGATATATACTCCCTGTGCAAGGGTGATGGTGGCCTGGAGATAGTAGGCTGCGGTCTTGTCTTTCCCTATAAAGCCCTCCGCCTTACCGATAGCGTCGTTATCTTCCTCGGTGTAACCGGCGCCAGCCTCCAGAGCAAACATGTCGTTGATCGTCCATCCGATCACGCCGCCAAAGCCCAGGGTGGTGGCATCCTGCAGGTCGTTGTTCACATAAACCGGTTTGTTGAAACCGGCGGCCGCCAGGCCGAACGCTCCGGCGTTCTGTGCCCAGTAAACCTGGGCGTTGATGTAGATAGGCCCCAGGGTTACGCCGGCTTCAGCGCCGGCCACATAAGCATCCACATCGATACTGCCGGGCAGAGCTCTTCCGGGCTCGGCCTGCATGCCCTCGGTATCCACCTGGTAGGTCTGGTATCCGCCGAAAACGCCGGCGTAAAACATGTCGGCCTCGTACCGGTAGTGGGCCTCGATCTTGGGAATCAACACATTGATGTCGCCGTCTTCAACATAGCCGTCGGGCACAAAGCTGTCCTGCACGCTGATCAGCGCCACTTTAAGTCCATTCCAGCTCCACTGAATCATGGGGCGCCGGCCGTCGTCGGCGGTACCCGCGCTGGACAAGCCTTCATCGCCGGCATAGACCATGTTACTGTAGCCCACATCGCCCAACGGCACGTAATCCTGACCGATGAGCAGTTCGTGCCCTTCGGCAAATTTCCAGACACCGTAGAGTCTTCTCAGATTGACACCGGTACCATATTCAAAACGGGCTTCTATGTCGCCATGCTTTACCTTGGCGCCGATACGCGAGTTGCCCTGCAGATCCCATGTCAGCTCGCTGTCGCTTTGATCAATATTTCCGTTGTCATGTTCGTTCAGGAATGCGGGTGCATCGCCGCTTTCATACCAGGTCATCACGCGCGCGCTGCCGTAGAACTTCCAGTCGGCGGCATGGACCGGAAAGCTCGACAGAATCAGAGCCAAAATCACAATCACCATCAATGATTTTTTCATCGTGCGAATATCTCCTTGTAGAAAAGCTGATCTGTTTAGTCAGAATATCTTCCAAGATACCTGTTGCTTTTGCACCGTCTCTACCACCTCCTTTCCATTTTTTTAGGAGATATGGCATAAAAAAAGCCCTCCACGGCTTTTTTTGCCATGAAGGGCTGCACCCAGCTTTCTTGACCCTTTTATCAGTACTTCTCTCTTTACCATCGAAGAGAAAGCACAACAACAGCACAGGCAGGTCTTCTGACTACCGGATCATCCTACTTCCCGGACCTTCCCATTCCGCTTAACTTGCCAGAACAGTGGTATCTCCGAGTTTCGTCCCCGGTTACAGCGGCGGGACCGTTCCCGATTCTCACGGGATTCCCTATTAAGCCCTCTTGGCACCTTGCTATCACATTTATTGCGTTCAACCCGTAGTTTGTCAAGAAAAAAAGACAGGGAATTTATGGATGGAAGTTAATCTATCATTTGGCGCCGGCGTACCATAAATCCGTCTCGTCGTTACCGGCGATGCCACCATATAGGTTCCATTACCCGTTTCCGGGATGATATAAATTCCCTATTTTCAGACCGAGAAACAAAAAGGCCTTGAAATTAAGCGCTGGGGCTGGCATTGTTTACGACACCGCAGAGCCTCAATTTGGGCGACCAGCGGAATGAGCATTTTTGAAATTATGACCAGATTGGGGCACACGAATATGCAGACGACAATGCGGTATTTGCAATTATTGGGATTTAGTTCTGTAGCCAAATTATAGCGAAGCCCAAATAGCTAAATCTATAACCTGCCGAAATAAATAACAAGCCTGGGTGGCGGAACCTGGTAGACGCAAGGGACTTAAAATCCCTTATCGCTGAGCGGTGTGCGGGTTCGATTCCCGCCCCAGGCACCAGACAAAAACAAGGGGTTGCATCGATATATGAATGTAATCCCTCGTGCTCTTTCTGGAGCATGCCCCTTGGATTTACCCCCAGCCTGCGGCCTCCTTACGTCTGCTTACCCGGATCCAATTAGAAGAATCGCAATCCAGTAAAATTGTTTAGCTTCTACCTTCATTGATCTGTTTTAAGGATGCAGGTCATGAAAAGCCGCAATGCTGAAACCGTTTTCCGGGAAATGCTTGTCGAAGGAAAAGGCATGCGTGATTTCACGTGATTCCATGATTTCAAAGCTGAGGCAATCAACAAGACTGATGCCGCCGTCATTGAGAACGAAGAGCCGTTGGATGGCCCGGGTGTACCAGCTTTCATTGACCCATATGATTTCTAGGAGCGGTATAATTCTAGCGTGAAAGTCGTGAACCGCCTCGAGTCCGACGCGTCGTTGCAAAAGAGCGGCGGTTTCAACCAGCACAAAGGAGCTGGTCACCAACTGAGCGCGGTGCTCGGCAAAATATCCAAAGTTCAGTTTGGCTCGAACATGCATGTGATCGTTTTTTACCAGTAACGCAAATATTCCGGATGTATCCGCGAAAATCATCATAATCCATAAGACTCCTCAAGATAACGGTCATGTCGGGTGGAAATATCATCTGCATCTGATGTATATTTACCGACGACGGATTCGGCCTGCCGGTAAAGCGCCGCACGATCTGGTCTACCTGAAACAATAAATTGATCGACCGCTTTGCGGATTAAGGCGGCCATGGATTCCTGGCGGTTGGCTGAGAGTTCCTTGAGTTTTCTAGCTTGCTCCTCGGTTAGTTGAATCTGGGTTCTAATCATAAGGCCTCCTTTTATCTAGATTACAATTCTTACATTATGATTACAATATAAGCATGATCTGTCAATACTATTTTCGAAAAAACCCAGGATAAGGGGAGAAACAGGATGCGGGAGGGCTGATCTATGAACCCCACCATGTCAGAGGAGAGAAGCCATGAATCCGCTGTTTGCAGCCAAAAAAAGGATATTGTCAAACGGCTCGAAAATTTGTTCCGGCAGATGGTCGTTGCCCACGGTGGCGGGCACCAGGCCCCGGACACGTCGCCAGG
>CAYUAQ010000225.1:0-3264 GCA_964442705.1 uncultured Desulfobacteraceae bacterium | reverse complement strand
AGCACGGTCATGTCGCCGATGCCAAAGATCAGCAGAGCCAGGTCCAGGAGCAGCCCCGACAGGTCTTCGGCCCCCAGCTGGCGTACCACCGGGCCGGCCACGGCGTCACTGCCCATGCGCTCCACCAGCTTGATGCGCACCGAACGCTGATCTTCGACCTGCCGGCGACCGCGGTTGGACAGCGGGGTGCGCAGGGACATGGCGCGGCCGTGTTCCACCGTGGCCATGGCCACGGTTTCCACGACCCCCAGTTCGCGGTCGTAGACGTGGAAGCACAGGTGGGTGGCCGGCAGGAAGCGCGCCAGGTAACGCAGGCAGCGCTGCATGGCGCTGCCGATTTCCAGGCTGCTGCAGATCCTCAGGGTGGCCTCCCGAAAAAAGTCGCTTTCCTTGATTTCCATGGCAGTCACCTCAATCTGGATCATAGGGCAGTATCTGCAGTTTCTGGAATATCGTGCGGTAAAAACTGCCCCATGGAAAAGTTTGTTTTGCCTTGTCTCATCAACAGACTGTAATTGCAAGCTAAAAATTTTGGCATTTATTGTGCATATTCCAACGGGAATTTCAGACGATATTTACGGCTCGCAAGCCGCCCATTCATCAGCCTACAGGAGAAGGAGAAGATCATGAAAGACGTTGTCATCGCCAGTGCCTGCCGCACCGCCATCGGCGCCTTCGGCGGAACCCTGAAAAGCCTCAACGGGGCCACCCTGGCCAGCGTGACCATGAAGGAAGCCGTGCGACGGGCGGGCATCGATGCGGCCGTCATCGACGACGTGCGCTACGGCTGCTGTGTGGAACACCACGATTCCCTGAACACCGCGCGCGTGGCCGCCCTGATGGCGGGCATCCCCGACACGGTTACGGCGGCCACCATCAACCGGGTATGCATCTCCGGCATGGAGGCCGTGGTCTCCGGCATGGCCATGATCCAGGCCGACATGGCCGATGTCATTCTGGCCGGCGGCGTCGAGCACATGTCCGGCGTTCCCTACACCGTGCCCAAGGCGCGCTGGGGCTGCCGGCTCCAGGACCAGGCCTTCGTGGACGCCATGATTCACGCCCTGCACTGCGGCTCGCACCTGATGCCGCTGGCCGCGGACGCACCCCTGGACACCAGTCAGGCGCCGGCCAGTTATTTCCTGGGCAAGCCTTACATCATGGGGCACACCGCCGAGTTCGTGGCCCAGAAGATGGGCATTACCCGCGAGGAAATGGACGAGGTGGCCCTGCGCAGCCAGAACAACGCCGAGCGGGCCACCAACGACGGCTCCTTTGCCGAAGAGATCGTGCCCGTGGAGGTGCCGCGCCGCAAGATGGATCCGCTGCTGTTCGACAAGGACGAACATTTCCGCCCGGGCCTCACCATGGAGCAGCTGCGCAAGCTGCCGCCGGCCTTCGTGCCCAAGACCGGGACCGTAACGGCGGGAAACGCCAGCGGCATCAACGACGGCTCGGCCGGCATGGTGGTCATGTCGGCCGAAAAGGCCGACGAACTGGGCATCAAGCCCATGGCCCGCATCCGTGCCGTGGGCCGCGGGGCCTGCCACCCCGCCGTCATGGGCCTGTCACCGGTGCCGGCGGTGAAGGACCTGCTGCAGCGCAGCGGGCTGTCCATGGCAGACTTCGAACTGATTGAGGTCAACGAAGCCTTCGCGGCCCAGTACATCGCCTGCGAACGGGAGCTGGGCCTCAACCGCGAGATCACCAACATCAACGGCTCCGGCATCGGACTGGGGCACCCGGTGGGCGCCACCGGCTGCCGCATCATGGTCACCCTGCTGCACGCCATGAAAAAGCGGGGCAACACCCTGGGGCTGGCCACACTGTGCGGCGGCGGCGGCGTCTCCATGGCCTGCGCCCTGGAGATGATCGGCTGAAAAGCGAGCCCGCCACGCGTTTAAAAGCAATAGGAACACATAACCGCCAAAGAACCGGGAGGAGAAAAATGGATTTTGAACTGAGCCGCGAACAGAAGGATATCCAGAAGGCCGTCAGGGAGTTCGTCAAGGGCGAATTCAAGAAGGACGTGATCGAAGAGCTGAACGAAAAGCACGAGTACCCCGTCAAGATATGGAAGAAGGCCGCCGAACTGGGCTTCATCGGTATTCACTTCCCCGAGGAGTACTCCGGTATGGGGCTGGGCTGCCTGGAGAACATCATCGTGGCCGAGGAGCTGACCCGCGGCGACTCCACGGTGGGTACCTGCCTGCTGATCGCCGATTTCGCCTCCGAGATCATCCTGCACTTCGGCAGCGAGGAGCAGAAGCGCAAGTGGCTGCCCAAGGTGGCCGAGGGCGAGTGCCTCTCCTGCGGGGCCTTCACCGAACCGGACCACGGGTCGGACATCACCAGCGTGGAGACCACGGCGGTCAAAGACGGCGACGAGTGGGTCATCAACGGCTCCAAGATCTTCATCACCAACAGCGGCCCCCTGGCGGGCTTCTACTGCGTGTTGTGCGAAACCGACCCGGACGCCAAGCCCACCTACCGGGGACTGAGCCTGATTCTGGTGGAGGCCGACAATCCCGGGGTCTCCACCCAGGATGTGGGCAAGAAGATGGGCATCCAGCTCACCTACACCGCCGAGGTGGTTTTCAAGGACGTGCGCGTGCCGCTGGCCAACCTCATCGGCAAAGAGAACAAGGGCTTCTACCAGCTGCTGGAGTTCTTCGACGAGAGCCGCATCCTCATCGCCGCCCAGGCCCTGGGCACGGCCCAGGGGGCCTTCGACCGGGCCCTGGCCTACGTCAAGGAGCGGCAGCAGTTCGGCAAGAAGATCGCCCAGTTCCAGGCCAACCAGCACAAGCTGGCCGACATGGCCACCAAGATTGAACTGGCGCGCCTGATCACGTACAAGGCCGCCTGGAACTTCGACCAGGGGCGCATCGATCCCAAGCTGACCTCCATGGCCAAGATGTTCGCCGCGCGCACCGCCGTGGAGGTGGCCGACGAAGCCATTCAGCTGCTGGGCGGCTACGGTTACATGCAGGAGTACGAGGTGGAGCGCTACTACCGCGACGCCAAGATCACCGAGATCTACGAGGGCACCAAGGAAATCCAGAAAAACACCATCGCCGGCGCCCTGCTGGGCAAGATAAAGTAGCCGCTGCCCCGGAGCGGCCGCAACGGCCGCCGGGCTAAAAGCACAACCGGCGCGTGCCGCTGGCACAGACCTTAGGCGCAGGCGGCCTCAACAAAAAACCCCCGTGAGGTACGTAAATCCTCACGGGGGTTTTGTTTGTTGATGGTGCCGAAGGCCGG
>CAYUAQ010000224.1:0-3313 GCA_964442705.1 uncultured Desulfobacteraceae bacterium | reverse complement strand
CTGGCGGGGCCATCAGCGATTGACACCCCGGTATGCCGGTGGTATAGTCAAAACAGGAGATAGGCCGCCTATCCGGCGGCGGACAGGGATCCCATGGCCGATATCATCGAACTCAACGATAAGATTCAGCAGGCCGAGCAGCGGCGCCGGGCCGCGGTGCGCAACCGCAAACTGGAGGCCGTGCGCAACGTGCTGCAGTGTTCTCACTGTGCCATGAAATGCGAAAAATGCGGTACCCGTTTGGATGACGACACGCCGGCGGACCCCTTCCGGTACAGGGATCTTAAAATTCCCTACCGCCTGTGCGACAGCTGCTCGCTGGAATACCGGGATTATATTAAACGGCTGCAGGGCCACGGCGATCCGGACTGTTACTGGCACAATCAGGCCTGGGTGGACAGCTGGGGGGCCTGGATCGCCTACCGCGGCACCTTGGACCGCTACCTGCAGTCCAAGGAATTCTGCCGGCTGCTGGAAGAACTCAAACAGGAACCGGCCGACAGCTGAAGGTCGGCGGCCCGAAATACAGGAGGAGCAAACATGTTTGGAATCGGAATGCCGGAACTGATCATCATTCTGGTGATTATCCTGATCATATTCGGTGCAGGCAAGCTTCCCGAGATCGGCGGCGGTATGGGCAAGGCCATCCGCAACTTCAAGTCCGCCACCAAGGATGCCGAACTCAAGGAGAAACAGGGTCCGGAGAAACTCGAAGACCTCAAGGAAGATCTCAAAGAAGACAAGAAGGCCTGATCAACACGGCCGATTGCAAGACGTCCTGCCTGCCACCCGCCGGGCCGGTACAGTCTGCCGGCGGGGTTCAGCTTTCCCCGACGATTTCAAGGTCCCCGTCTCTGCCGAAGTTTCTCTCGATGTAGCGCTTCAGGTCCTGCAGCAGCCCCAGGGCCTCTTCATCCTGCAGTTCCCGAGAGAGCCGTCGTATTTCCAGCAGGGTTTGTGCGGGTGTACGCCGCCGTTTTCCACGGTAGTCCACCGGCGCCCCCTCGGCCCTGTCGGGATCGATGGCGCGCATGTAGGCTTCGAATTCCCGGCGCAGTTCCCCGTTCAGCTGTTCGGGATAGTTTCTGAAGAGCACCCGCCGTGCCAGGATCCCCAGATACCGATCCGAAAAACGCCGGGCGATTTCCAGCCGTTCTTCCATGGAAGCCGACTGGAAACGGCTGCAAAGCCGCCGGTCCCCGGCCGAGGGAAAGCCGTTTTCGTAAAGTGCGCCGTCCGGGTCGACATCCGGCACCGCAGGGTAGCGGTATTGGCGGTGGTAGGCGATGATGTGCCCGAACAGTTCGGTTTCGCTTGCCAGCCACTGCTTGTTTTTCCGGGCCAGTTGGGCACTCTCCGGCGACAGCCGCTCCCAGAAGCGTTTGCGCGGCGGCAGGATGACAGGCGGTTCGCCGGCCTTCTTGCGGATCACCCAGGTGTTCTCAGCAACGGTGTCTTCCCGGGTGGCGGAAAGCGCTGACTGGTCCAGGCGCAGCCACAGGCTCTGGTTGGCATAGGCGATGGAGTCCCCCAGGCCCAGCACCGGCGCCTGGTAGTTGCGCTCGGGCCCGAACTGGCTGTCCACCATGATGCCCAGACGGTGGGGGCCGGCAGGGCCGTCCAACACCACCGGCAGGGTGTCCATGCGCAGCCGATCGGTTTCCTTGTCGAAACAGCCGCACAGGTAGTCCCATATTTCTCCGGCCTGTCGGAAGCGTCGCGCCAGGGTCAGGCAGGCCTCCACATCGGCCATGGCATCGTGGGACTTTCCGCCGGTCAGCCGGTTGGCGGCATTGAGATTTTCCAGCTTGAGAGAGGCAACCCCTTCGATTTTAGGCCAGTGGAGCACCTCCCGGTGGTAGAGCCAGAAAATCACCGCCATGGGCAGCAGGTCCATGCGTCCGCAGCCCTGATCATACTGGTGGGTGTACGGCGGCAGCAGGTTGCGGTAAAAGGCGAAGCGCAGGAACTCGTCGTCGAAGCCCAGGCTGTTGTATCCCAGGCTGATGGTGCCGGGGTGGTTCAGCAGGGCGTGGATGCGTCCGGTGGCCTCGAATTCGCATTCCCCGGCCAGCAGGGTTTCGAAGGGGATGCGGTGGGTCAGCAGGGCCTGGGGGGAGGGAATCACATCCGGGCGCAGGCGCACCCGGATGTTGGTGCGTTCGATGACATCTAGATCCGTGGTGGTGCGGATACCGGCAAACTGGAGCACCTGGTCGAAAACGGGGTTCAGTCCCGTGGTCTCGATGTCGTAGAACAGAAAGGTGTTCACCGATCAGAAGGGAATGTCGTCGTCGGTGGGGCCTCCGGCGGGGCCTCCGGCACCGCCGCCGGCCGGGCCGCCGAAACCGGCATCCCCGCCCGGACCGCCGGGACCACCGGCGCCGCCGGGGGCCGGTGCGCCATATCCGTCATTTGCGCCCCCCTCGCCTCTCCCGCTCAGGAACTGAACGGTCTGAGCCACGATTTCCGTCGTGTAGCGGTCATTTCCATCCCGGTCCTCCCATTTGCGGGTCTGGATGCGACCTTCTATGTAAACCTTACTGCCTTTGGATAGATACTTTCCGCAGTTTTCGCCCTGTTTTCCGAAAACCACGATACGGTGCCATTCCGTACGTTCCTGCCGCTGCCCGGTTTCCCGGTCGTTCCAGGATTCACTGGTGGCGATGCTGAAATTAGCGACAGCCATGCCGCCTGAGGTATAACGGACCTCGGGATCCCGCCCCAGGTTTCCGATCAGGATTGCCTTGTTGACGCCGGCCATAGGGTTCCTCCTTCAAAAAAGATGGTAAAGAGATGATTTGTCGACTTGCCGGCTGCGCTGCAGGCAGCCGTATGGATCCTGAAATATCGGAAGCCGCCGGGAAAGTCAATCCTGCGCGGGTTTTAAAACCGAAAGCCGGCGCAGCAGGCGGCCCGCGGCGGGTTCCACCGCCTGCAGGGCCCCGTGGGGACAGATCTCCACGCAGCAGTAGCAGCGGATGCAGCGGTCGTAGTCGAACCGCACGCCCCGGGGGGCATCGGTGATGGCACCGGCCGGACAATACGCTCCGCACTGGCCGCACTGCCGGCAGCGGTCGGCAGCCACCGCCGGTTTCTGCAGCACGTGCCGCCGCATGAAACGGCTGACGGCCGGGGGCCCGAAGGTGGCCGGCGCCATGCGCGGCAGCACGAAGTCGTCCACCACGTGGAAATCGCCGCGCACGGTGGTTTCGGATGGCAGCAGGTTCCGCTCCCGGGCGGCCCGGTGGGTGGCCAGCTGCCGGGGGTCGACCCCCAGCAGCCGGCACAAAACAGCATCCACGGCCGGGGC
>CAYUAQ010000223.1:0-3328 GCA_964442705.1 uncultured Desulfobacteraceae bacterium | reverse complement strand
TCAGCTGGTACCCGAAAACCCACGTGGCCGCAAAAAGAGCAATAAAGAAGGCTGCTGCCGAAAAAACGGTGCTGGATTTCATCTTTTTTTCTCCTGGTCAGGGCACCACGATGGTGTCGTTGGCTTTGAGACTGATGTTCTGCTCCAGGTGTTTGCCCTTGATGATGTCCTTGTAGTTGATCCGGAATATCTTCTCATGGCCGCCCTTGCCGCGAAAGAGGATGATCTCCTTTTTGGAGGCCCACTCGGTGAAACCGCCGGCCATGGCAAAGGCCTGCAGCACGGTTAGCGCCGTGCGCAGCGGGTACTGGCCGGTATTCTGCACCTCCCCCAGGATGTAAAACACCTGGCTGGCCGGATCTCGTACCATAACGGTGACCACGGGATTGGCGACGTAGTCCTTGAGTTTGGTTTCGATGGCCTGTTTGAGCTGGATGGGGGTCAGGCCGGCGGCCTGGATGTCGTTTAGCAGCGGAAAGGTGATCATGCCGTCGGTGCGCACCAGCACCTCCTCCATGGAAAAGTCCGGCTCCTTCCAGGTGACGATCTGAAGGACATCGCCGGCGCCGATACGGTAGCCCTCCTTGTTCTGGCTGAAGACGGTCTGGGCGCCGCCCAGTATCATGGCGGCTGCGACCAGGATGATCCACGGGGTTCTAATGCGAATTTTCATGCAACGCTCCTGTCCGTTGGTGGATGCACACTGCCTTGCCTGCGGCGCCGGGCTTTGCGGAGGCCTCAATGACGGTAGCCGCGGTATTTTCTCAGATAGCGGTTTGTTTTGTCGACGTCGGTTTCCACGCCGTTTAAGACGATGCCGACGATTCTATCACGGCCCAGGTTCTCGATCATGTCCGCCACCGCCCTTCTGGGCGTGCGGCCGTATTTTATCACCACGACCACCGCGTCCACCTGCCGCGCCAGGGCATTGGCCTCGGCCGTCAGCAGGGGCGGGGCGTCCAGCAGCACATAATGGTCGCGGTAACGCACCGCGACTTCATCCATGAGCTGCACCATTTTCCGGGAAACCAGCAGTTCGGGCGCATGCGCTGCCGGCTCTCCCCCGGGCAGCATGAAAAGCCCGGGAACCGCAGTCCGGAAAAACTGCGCTCTACCCGCTGCCTGCCCGGCCAGATACTCGGCCAGCCCGGGAACCGAACCGAACCCGAAGCGGGCCTGCAGGCTGCACCGTCCGATATCACAGTCCATGATCAGCACGCGGCTGTGGCCGGCCTGGGCGATGCTGACGGCCAGGTTGGCGGCGATGAACGTTTTGCCCTCCCCGGGAAACGCGCTGGTCACCATGACGGTGTGCGGTGGCAGCCCCTCTTCCGGGAAGAAAATTTTATTGCGCAGTGCATTTATCTTATCGGCCTCATTGGAGCGGGGCTTGAAATAACAGACCAGGTCCTGTTCCATGGCGGCCTGGTCGAACAGGCGGCGGGGGCTTTGGGGATCGGGTGCCGGCCGGGAATCGTCTGCGGCTGTCGGCGCCTGCTGAAAGTCCCGGGCCTTGATTTCGGCACGCCGCTCGGCCGATGCGAGATCCACGCTGTCGTTTTGCCCGGCTTTTTCCAGGGCAGTGAAAAATTTCCCCACAACCACACCTTTTCAGACCGGGTTGGGCGCCGGCATTTAAAAGGTTAGCGCGGCAAAGCCGCCCACAAAGAGGGCACACAGCAAAATACAGACATAGGTCAGGCCCTGTCGGATCGTTTTGCGGCGGCGGCCTGCCGCCGGGGTCAAAAGGGGCACCTCGGTCAGCACCGGCACCCCCAGAAACGGCTCCACCTCCCGCGTTTTTCTGAAACTGGTATCGGTATACTCTTTGAGGAAGACCAGGCCGCCGCCCACGGCCAGGGCCAGAGCCAGGGTCAGGGCAAAGAGCCTTTTCAGGTCGGGCTCGGCCGGCATGCGGGGCACCGTGGCCGGATCGATGACGACAAACCGCTGGCGGGGCGCTTTGGGCCGCATGCTGACGGCCATGTCGGCGTCCAGCTTTTTTTCCAACAGGGCGCGGTAGGTCTCGCGGGCCTCGTCGTAGCTCCTCTGAAGGGCCTGCAGCTCCTGCTGCCGCCGGGGGGTGTCTTCCACCAGCTTCTGGCGGTGGTCGATCTGGCGCTGGATGCGATCGATCTCTTCGGTGAGAGATTGAAGGCGGTTTTTGATCTCCGTGCGCTGGACCACGTAAGAGGCCAGTTCCGGATCGGTCCCGCCGGCGGTGGCGGAAGCGGCCTGCTTTTTACCGCCCGTGGACAAGCGGGTGCGCCGCAGCCGGGCGATGGCCATCTTCAGGCGCACGATGTCCGGGTGTTTTTCCGTGTAGCGGGTCTGCAGTTCGGCCAGCCGGGCCTTGAGTTCCGCCAGGGATTGACCATTTTCACCCGTGGGGGCAGGTGCCGTCGCTGCCGGACGGAGCTGCCTGGGTGCCCCCTTCTTGTGGTCGTCGATGAGGTTTTCGACGGATGCCAGGCGAAAGCGGGCCTCCTTCAGATCTTCCTGGCGCGCCATCAGCTGGCTCTGCAGACGGTCCAGGGCCCGCAAGTTGGCATCCAGCTGTTCGGGCAGGCCGCCCATGTACCGCTGGCGGTACCCCTGCAGTGCTTTTTCGTAGTGTTCCAGCTTCTGTTTCACGGCGGCCTGTTCCTCGGCCAGAAAGGACGTGGTCCCGGCCGCGTTTGGCGGGCGGGACTTGATGTTTGCAGTGACCACGAGACGGGCAAAGGCGTTGGCCACCTGCATGGCCAGTTCGGGATCTGGATCTTTGAAGGCCACCAGGACGACATTCAGCAGGCGGTTGTCCTTCTGGATGGCCTCTATGGTGATGCGGCGGCGCAGCAAGGCTATTTTTTCCTCCATGGACAGCTGCCGGTGCTCGTCATCGTCCAGCAGACGGAACCGCTGCAGGGCTTTCTCCAGGTTGGCCCGGCTCATGATCTGCTGTGAAATCGCGGCGGTGTACAGGTAGATATCGGCCGGAGCCGGTGAGGCTGCCAAGTTGGCGGCGCCGGCCGGCGTTCGGACCATGATGAGGGCCCGCGCCTGGTAAATCTTGGGCAGGGTGCGGGCCAGCACCAGTCCCCCCAGCACGATCGCCAGAAAGGGGATCAGCAGATACCACCTTCGCCGGGAGAGGATGTCCAGCAGATCTTCCATGGGGGACGTCCTTAAGTAATTCAATAACTAACCATTTTCCAGCAGACGATAGCCGTTGGCGGTGGCCAGCGCCTCTCCACGGCGCACGGCATAGCCCACCGCCGACGGGGTCATGTCCAGCCGCCGGGCGAGGTCCTGCTGGGTGACACCCAGCTCGCGCACCGCCCAGTAG
>CAYUAQ010000222.1:0-3388 GCA_964442705.1 uncultured Desulfobacteraceae bacterium | reverse complement strand
GCCAGTAGCGGTCCGACTTGACCATGAGCCAGTTCATGGCGTTCTGCACGTTGACGTCGAAAGCTTCGATGGTGCCGGTACGTGAAATGCGTTCGGCCAGGGCCACCGCCGCCCGTCGCGTCACCTCCAGGACGCCCAACTGGAAATTGTTGACGTTGTCGGTGAAATCCAGGATGTCGTTGGGCCGCCAGCCCCACCAGCGGTCGTCCAGTTCGT
Source organism: uncultured Desulfobacteraceae bacterium (assembly GCA_964442705.1). Lineage (GTDB taxonomy): Bacteria > Desulfobacterota > Desulfobacteria > Desulfobacterales > JALSRD01 > JALSRD01. Next base: position 3,172 of record CAYUAQ010000222.1, on the reverse strand, counting down.
ATTTCAGGGGCTTTATCATGGCATCGACGAGGGCCGCGCCGGTGGGCAGGTCGGCGGCCGGCGCGGCACCATGACCGCCCTCGCCGTGGGCGGCGGCGGGAGCCGCGGCTCCGTGGGCAGGGGCTGCGGCGGCCTTGTGGCCACCTTCAGCCTGGGGTTTTGGGGTTGCCGTCGCCGCTGCCGCGCCGTGCTGGGCCTGCTGGGCGGCAGCGTGGCCGCCGGCAGCCGCCGGCATGTGTCCCTGCTGTTGTGCGGCGTGCCCGCCCATCTGCGCCTGGGCATGTTCGGCCGTTGCCGGCTGTGCGCCGTGGCTTTCCGGCGCCTTGGCAGCGTGCGGTTGTTCCGGCGCTTTGCCCTCGTGGGCAGAAGTTGCCGCGGCGTGCATGGTACCGGACTGGGGCGCATGGCCTTCGGCTTTGGCCAGGGCCTTACCCGCCAGTTCCGCGGCGCCGACGACTCCGATGAGCACGCCTTCCCCGTCCACCACCGGAAAGGATTCGGTTTCCGTCCCATGCAGGGCCTTGCGCACCTCTGCGACAGCCGCACCGGCCTCAACCGCCTCGATGCCCTTGTCCATGAGGTCTTTTACCAGTTCCCCCTCAGGGGCCACCAGCAGTTTGGCGGGTGAACAGACGCCTACCAGCCGACCCCCGGAATCGGTCACGAAAACCACCTGCGGGGCATGCTCCCGGTCTTTGAGCAGTTGAACCGCGTGTCCGGCAGTGTCCGTTTCCTTGACCGCAACGAAATTCGCATTCATCACATCGGCAACCGCCCCACCACCGGTAGGCTGGCCCGCGGGCTTTTCGGAAGCGGCCTGATGGGCCGTCCCCGCCGCCGGCGTGGCCGTCTGCTCTACCACGGCGGTTTTTTGGCCCACAAACGGCAGCCTGTCAAAAAGACCGAACTGGTTGCCGACAACCGCCGCAACGGCTACCACCAGCAGCAGAACGATGATGTTGCGAATGGAAAACAGCTTCTTGCGTTTCGGCTTTTCCGAAGATTTATTCTTGCGGCTGTCCTTGGTCATACCGTCTCCCTCTTTCGGCCCGCCACATTCCACCTTGCGCTCATCCGCTTCTGAGCCTGCGAATGTCACCGATGCGAATGGTCACATGGCTGGCATCAAAGTATTCCAGCAACGGGATTAAATACTTGCGCGACACACCGGTCATATCCTTGAACTGGGGCGTCGTCAGTTCCTGGTTGGCGGTGAGGAACGCGACCACCCGTTTTTCGAGGCGCGCGATGACCTCTTTGTGGAAATAAAGATCTTCTTTGGCCTTGATGAGCCGCCCCTCCTCGACCAGCAGCATGAGCACCGAACGGGCCTGCCCGTTGTCCAGGTCAAACTGCTTGACAACCTCTTTAAAATACGGGGGTGTCAGCTCCTTTTCAAGATAAAGTTTTAAAATCTTTTCACGAATATCGGCCTGGTCCGTGCCCAGGGACACCTTGTGATCGGCCAGCGCTACAGCGTTCTCCATCTGGCGGATATCGTTCTGTTTTACCATCAGGTTCAGCATCATGGTAAAGAGCTTGCCCTGCATTACCGCCGGGAACTTGGATTTGAGCTCTTCCTTGGGCATGCCGGCCTTGAGCGGAAACCGCCGGTGGAAGTCCTCCAGGTGCTCCAGAATACGCTTCTTCAGCATCTCCACCTGGTCGCGGTGCACGTACACCTGGTTCTCCCGGTCCACCAGCACCAGGACTCTTCTGGACAGCAGCTCCCCGAGTATTTTCTGCAGCACCTTGTCGGGCAGGTTGGTCATCAGTTTCAGGTCTTTGAAAGAAACCCCCCTGTAACCGTAGCTGCGGGCGTGAAAGGCGATGATTTCAGCGGGTTCCTGCTCCACGAGCCCCTTGAGGCCCTGGATGATCTCCGGCCGGAAGCGCTTGTGCTTTTCCGGTACGGGATTGAGGATCCGGCCGCCGCCGATGGTGCGCACCGGCGAGTAGCTGCGGATGACGAAGCGGTCATCCCGCACCACGGCCACGGGCGTATCCAGGCGCAGCTGGGCCGCCGTGGTCCCGCCGGGACTGAGCTCTTCGTCTTCCAGCAGAATGACATTGCCGAGAATTTCACTGGTTCCGGCGTGAAAGCGGATGCGGGTGCGGTTCTTGAGCGGCTTGCGATTGCCATCCAGATAATGCAGCCAGACGTCCAGCATGTAGCTGGACCGAAGCACCCCGGGCGAGGAAACCACGTCGCCGCGGTTGACCGTGGATTTGTCCAGACCCTGGAAATTGATGGCCGTTCGCATGGCCACCGAGGCCTCCTCGACGCTCTGGTTGTGCACCTGGATGCCGCGCACGCGGGAGGTGATCTCAGACGGGTAGATCATGATCTCTTCACCGGTGCGGATGCGGCCGGAAATCAGGGTGCCGGTGATCACGGTCCCGAAGCCCTTCATGGTGAACACCCGGTCCACGGGCAGGCGGAACAGTCCGCTGGAAAAGCGCTCCGGCACCTCGGCGCTCAGTCGGTCCAGGGCGGCGATGAAGTCCTCCAGCCCCTGGCCGGTTACCGAAGAGACGGGGATGACGGGCTGGCCTTCGAGAAAGGTGCCGCGGGTGAAATCAGCGATGTCCTCGATGACCAGTTCGAGCCACTCTTCATCCACCATGTCGACTTTGGTGAGGGCCACCAGTCCGTGTTCGATGCCCAGCAGCGTACAGATCTCCATGTGCTCCCGGGTCTGGGGCATGACGCCTTCGTCCGCCGCGATGATCAGGGCCACGATATCGATGCCCGTGGCGCCGGCCACCATGTTTTTGACGAATTTCTCGTGTCCGGGAACATCGATGATGCCCAGGTGCTGTCCACTGGGAAGGTCCAGGGCGGCGAAGCCCAGCTCGATGGTGATGCCGCGCTGTTTTTCCTCTTTCAGGCGGTCGGTGTCGGTGCCGGTGAGCGCCTTGATCAGCGACGTCTTGCCGTGGTCGATGTGACCGGCGGTACCCAGAATAATCTGTTTCACCGCGAACCAGCTCCTTTAGCTTTTTTTCGTCGCGACCGAAAATATTCGGACAGATAGGCCAGAGAAATCATCACAATCCCCAACCCGGCCATAAAAAAATTGCCGGCGTCGGGATAGAAAAACCGCGTAATCAGCACGGCAAAAAAACCGGCCAGAAAAAACCGGATAACAAAGATATAAAATCGATTCAC
>CAYUAQ010000221.1:0-3420 GCA_964442705.1 uncultured Desulfobacteraceae bacterium | reverse complement strand
TTCTATTTCAGGGCTTCCATGCCGCAGCTCACATCACGGTAGAGTGAGAAGCCGTCCAGGATGACGCGGTCATCTGCCGTGGTGGACGCGGTGATCATGCGCGCCAGCACTTCGCCGAGCCCGGGGCCCAGCATGAACCCCTGGCCGCACATGCCCACGGCGTGCAGCAGACCGGGCACATCGCGGTTCCAGCCCACCAGCGGGACACCGTCGGCGGTCATGGGATACAGTCCGCGCCACACCCGCCGTACGCGCAGGTTCCTGAGCCTCGGCATCAGGTTCACCATGCGTGAGCAGACCTGGGGCAGGAAGCCGGAAGTCTCGCGGTAATCGTGCCCCACCAGGGGCGGTTCCGGCGTGATGCAGAAAACCACCTGGCCGTGGCGGTTCTGGTAAAAATAGTAGTTGCGCGACCCGGGTGCCGGCCGCAGGTCGACCACCATGGCGGGGCAGAACATCTGCACCGGCTCGCTGATGCCGGCCTCGTGGGATTCGGGGGTCACGGCGATATCGCAGCCCAGGGTGGCGGACAGCTCCCTGGAATCGGCGCCGGCGGCGTCCACCACTACCGGGGCGTAAAAACGCCCTTGCGGGGTGCGGATGCCGGTGACGGCGTCCCTTTCCTTCAGGATTTCCTGGACCGGCAGCTTGAATTTGAATGTCACCGCGCGGCGGACGGCCTGGCGATAAAAGGCGTTGATGGCCAGCAGGGGGGAGGCCGAGCCGTCGTCGGGGGACAGTGTGCCGCCCCGCAATCCCCGCGGGTTGATGCCCGGCACCACGCCGGCAATGGTGCGGGGGCCCACGAAGTCGATGTTGAGGCCGAATTTTTTCTGAACCGGCAGGAAGGACTTGAGGACCTTTTCCTCCTCGGATCGGTAAACGGGAAACACGTAGCCGCCCCTCTGCCACTCGATGTCGTCCCCGTACCGGGTCTGCCATGTGGAAAAAATTTCCAGCGAGCGGTGGCAGACCAGAATCTTGGCCGGGTCGGAGTGCGTGGCCCGGATACCGCCGATGGCGTGCTTGTTCTCCCCCTGCCCCGGCGAGGGGCGCTTGTCCACCACCAGTGTTTTCAGGCCCATCCGGCCGCAGGCCATGGCGGTGGGCACGCCCACCGAACCGGCCCCCACGATGATGACATCAAAGCTATTCATGATTCCGCCTCCTGTGAATGCCGGCAAAGGCCCCCATGGGGACCTCCACGAAAAGGGGGCGGTCCACACGGTCGGTGACCTGCTTCGGTTCGATGCCCTCTTCCTGGAAGATGCGCCAGACCAGGGGGCGGCAGGTCTTGGAGCCGCAGGCGCCCATGCCGGTGCGGGTGAGGGCCTTGAGCTGATTCATGTCGCGTACCCCGCTGCGGATGGCGGCCCGGATTTCACCGGCCGTGATGCGCTCGCAGCGGCAGACCACGGCTTCGTCCGGAGACGGCTCCTGCTGGTAGATGTCAAGCACATCGGCGGCCGGCTCCGGCAACTGGATGCCGGCCGCCGCCTTGGCCAGCTTCCGGGGCATGCGCACCTGTACCAGCAGGGTGCGCGGATAGTCTTTCTTGATGCGCACCCGCTGCACTGCGAACCGGCCCAGCACCGCGCCTTCATGGTCTGTGACGGCGATGGTATGGCCCTCTTCCACCGCCTCGCGCTGTATTTCCCAGGGCAGGGTGACCAGGGGGTGCTCGGGATCTTTGCGGTAATCCACCAGGGTGATGGCCAGACCCGGGCAGATGGCCACGCAGTTCAGGCAGCCCGTGCAGCCCTTTTCCTCTTCCCGATAGGGGATCCCCGTGATGGTGTCGTTTTCGGTGTGGATGGCGCCGATGGGACAGGCCGAGGTGCACGGGTTGCAAGGCACCTCCTGGGCGCAGTGAAAAACGGGCAAAACCCCTTCCTCGGCCGCCGGCGGCGCCGTCTCTCTGGTCGGGCCGGGTCTGGATTTGAGCACCTGGGCCTTGTGGAACCATTCCTGCGGGATGTCGCCTACTTCCAGTCCCAGGGCCCCGGCGATTTTAAGCCCCTCGATGCGGCCGGTGAACATGGCGGCCGATGCCTCGGCGATTTCATGGGCGTCTCCGGCGGAAAAGACGTGCAGGCCGAAGTCCCGGGCTTTGGCGATGAACTCGTTGACTTCGGCCAGCCCTACGGCCACCAGCACCGTGTCCACGGCCCAGGTTTTTTCGGTGCCGGGAACCACGTGCCAGTTCTCGTCCAGCCGGGCGATGGTGGCGGATTTGACATGATCTTTCCCATGGGCGGCTACGATGGTGTGGCGGGTGTAGATGGGCACACCCAGGCGGGTGAGTTTGTCGGCGTGCACCTTGTAGCCGCCCACTTCCGGCAGGGCCTCGATCAGGGCGACCACCTGTATGCCGGCCTGGACGGCATGATAGGCGGCGATCAGGCCCACATTGCCGCCGCCCACCACCAGAACACGCCGGGCGGATTGTACCAGATCGCGGTTGACCAGGGTCTGGAAGGCCCCGGCGCCGTATACACCGGGCAAGGTGTTGCCCGGAAAGGAAAGCATCTTTTCACGGGCGCCGGTGGCCACCATGAGTTTTTGGGGCCGGATACGGTAGTAGCGGTTGTCCCGGACGATGCCCACCACCTGGTCGGAAAAGACACCCACGGCGGTGCTGTTGAGCCAGACCGTCACCGAAGGCTGCCGCGCTATGTCGGCGGCCAGCAGTTCGGCGATTTCGAAGCCGCGGGTGCCGGCGTGGGAATCTTCCACCGAGCCGAAGAACTTGTGGGTCTGGAGCACCAGCTTGCCCCCCAGGCGGTCCTTATCGTCTACCAGCAGGGTCTCAACGCCCAGGTTGCCCAGCTCGATGGCTGCGGTCAGCCCGGCCGGACCAGCCCCGATGATCAGCACCGGAACATCGCGCACGGCAATGGCCTCGCCGGGAAGCGGTTCGTCGTCTTCCGGGATGCGGGGCAGGCCTTCGATGCTCTCGATACGCATGCCGGCGGCCAGCGGTGTCATGCAGGCCTTGACCGGCAGACCGTCGGCCATGACCAGGCACTGGGAGCACTGGCCGTTGGCGCAGAAGATACCCTGGGGGCTGTGATCTTTGGGATGGTGGCCGAAGATGTGGATGCCGTCGGCAATCAGGGCTGAGGCGATCATTTCCCCCTCAAACCCCTTCAACGACCGGCCGTTGAAAGTGAAGGTGATTTCCGTTCTGGCGGGGATGTCCAGAACAGGATGGCGGGTAATGCGATGGACGATCATGGGAGGCACTCCACAGGCAAAATGAATTTATAATGGTTAGACCATTACCCCACACTACCCCGGGCTGTCAACGTTTTTTATGGGCGAAGCGTCGGACCACAACTACCCGCTCTTGACGAGGATGCACCGACTGAACACTGACACTTACGTTAAAGATACCGACCGTTACTTGCGATGGCCTTG
>CAYUAQ010000220.1:0-3459 GCA_964442705.1 uncultured Desulfobacteraceae bacterium | reverse complement strand
TGGAGAGCAGCAACCGCATTCTGGGATTCATGGAAGGCGTGCTGGAGTTCTGGTGCCTGCGGGACAAGCGGCGGTTGAAGCCCTTTGTACCACCCAAGATTTTCGAACAGATCGAACTGGAGGGAAAGTACATCGACGGGGTCCACCGGCTCATGTGCCGCCTGCGGGAACAGGGCATCGAATCGCCGCCGGATCTGTTGGCCATATCTTCGGATAAGCTGGAGCAGATGCTGGCTGGTGAATTCGTCTCGGACATCGACCGCCGGCGTGTGCAGCTGGTCGTGGCCTTTTACAAGCTGCTGCACCAGAAGTACGATTTCGATGCCGTCGAGCTGAATCACTACCTGGAGCAGCTGCAGGCCGAAGCGTTCCCCAACCTGAAGGTGCTCAAACACGCCCTGGCGCTGAGTGATTCCAAGAAAAAGGTTGCCGGCCTGATAACCTATCTGGAGCTGCTCAAGGCGCTGATCCTGTCGGAGAGAACCTACGAGATCCGTGAGGATATCTACAAAAAGCGGCATTTCACGGTGGACATCCCCTCCATGTACGGCAGCTACCACGAAACCAAGTTCGATGCCATGGGGCTGACCTTCCGCATCGAAGCGCTGGTGAACGTCCTCTTGGAGGAGCTGGTGGAAACCATCGACCTGAGCCTGATCACCAAGGCCACCTTTTTCCAGGTCCATGACCTGCTGAACCTGTTCAACCGGGCCCTCAAGGTGGACGGTATGCGCACCACCGAACTGGAACGGCAGCTCGAGCCGCTCTCCCACTCCCTGGAGGTCAAGGGTTTCACCTTTACCCAGTACCTGGATATTTTCAAAAATATGGCCCTGGCGGTCAAGAATATCGTTCATGACCATTTCAACAATGTCCACGAACAGAATCTGGACCACATCCTGGCCGTTTTTCCGCCCGCCCAGCTGCTGCCCAAATTTTTTTCCCCTTCTGGCCAGGGGGAAGACCGCGAGCGCCTCTCGCACCGCGTTTCAGAGATGTTTTTCCGGGACCGCATTGCCACCTCCCTGGGACTGCAGCAGCTGGATCGTTTCCTGACCCGTATCCTGAGCACCCTCTTTCGCCAGGCCGAGAAACTGCCCAAGAACCGGCTGCACATGCTGCTGCTCTACGATCCCCAGCGGGCCATGACGTCCATATACGATCCATCTCCCCACATGAGCGGCTTGATACACCTCGGCAACAAGGGCTACAACCTGGTTCGTCTGAAGAAACTGGGGCTGCCTGTACCGCCCGGCTTTATCATTACCACCGAGGTCTTCCGCTGCCGGGAGGTGATCAACAGCTACCGCCCGGCGGAACGTAATTTCAGGGAGCAGGTGAATGCCCAGATCCACGCTTTGGAGAGACTCACTGCCAAGAAATTCGGCGATCCCCAAAACCCCCTGCTGCTGTCCGTGAGAAGCGGCTCGGCCATCTCCCAGCCCGGTATGATGGACACCTTCCTCAACGTGGGCATCAGCGAAAAGATCACCGAGGGGGTCGCCGCCCGCACCGGCAACCCTTGGTTTGCCTGGGACAACTACCGCCGTTTCCTGCAGTGCTACGGCATGGCCATGGGGCTGGCGCGCGACCACTTCGACGCCATCATCCGCCAGTCCAAGGACCGGGCCGGGATCGCCTACAAGCGGGCATTTTCCGGCGAGCAGATGAAAAGCGTGGCCCTGTCCTACAAGCAGAGCCTGCTGGATGTCGGTATCGACATTCCCGAAGACCCGCTGGAACAGCTTCACACGGTGGTCCGGCTGGTGCTGAGTTCCTGGGACTCGGAAAAAGCCAAGGCCTACCGGCGCATCATCGGCATCTCCGACGACTGGGGAACGGCGGTCACCGTACAGTCCATGGTGTACGGCAACCTCTCCAGACGTTCCGGCTCAGGTGTTATTTTCACCCACAACCCCCGCTGGTCGGGGGACAGCCTGCGGCTGTGGGGGGACTTTACCATCGGCAACCAGGGGGAAGACGTGGTGGCCGGCCTGGTAAACACCCTGCCCATTTCCATCAAACAGCAGGAAGCCGAAATGCGCGACACCGACATCACCCTGGAGACGCATTTTCCCGGGATTTACGGTGCCCTGCGGAACATTGCCGTGAACCTCATCGAAGTCCAAGGGTGGAGCCCCCAGGAGATGGAGTTCACCTTCGAAAGCGATGCCGTCAAGGACCTCTACCTGCTGCAGACAAGGGACATGGTGATCCGCCAGCGAAAGAAAGCGCTCACTTTCGACCTGGCGGTGATCTCCCAGATGGAAGTGGTGGGCCACGGCATCGGTGTCAGCGGTGGTGCCATGAGCGGGCGGGTGGTTTTCGACCTGGACGAGATCCGCCAGTGGCGGGAGCAGGAGCCCGACACGTCTCTGATTCTGCTGCGCAGCGACACTGTACCCGACGATATCCGCGAAATCCACGCCGCCGACGGGCTGCTGACCGCCCGCGGCGGGCTGACCTCCCACGCCGCTGTGGTGGCGCACCGGCTGGGGAAAACCTGTGTGGTGGGTTGCGGCACCATGGTGTGCGACGAAAAAGACAAGAAGTGCACCATCGGTCAGACCATCTTGAGACCGGGCGACTTCATCAGCATGGATGGCCAGTCGGGGGCGGTATACCGGGGGTTTATCGAGATTTGACGGGTGTCGGGTGTCGGGTGTCAGCTGCCGTGCATCGGATACCACGAGGAATCAACAACCGCTGAATGCGAAATGTTTCAAAAAGGGAGGGCTACGCAAAATGACCGACTTTACGAGTGATCTGACCTTGGGGATCAACGGGTTCGGCCGCATCGGCAAGCTGACCGCCTGGACCCATGTGGCCCGCAAATATTTCAAACACCTCGTGATCAACATCGGCCGTCAGGCCGGCACCTCGCTGGCGGACATCGCCCACTACCTGGAGCGCGATTCCACTTACGGCGCCCTGGAGGGGTACCTCTACGGGTACCGGGGAAAGCCCGTCGTCAGTGGCATCGACGAGGACGAGGGCACCATGGTGGTGGACGGGATGCCGCTTACCTTTCTGAGGACCCACCGCAACCCCCGGGACATCGCGTGGGACCGCCATGATGTCTCCATCGTGGTGGACACCACGGGACAGTTTCTAGATCCCACCCTGCCGGCTGAAGACCCCAAGGGTGCCCTGCGCGGTCACCTGGAGCGCGGCGTCCAGAAGGTGATCGCCTCGGCACCCTTCAAGATCAAGGACAAGCGGCAGCCCATGCCCGAGGATGCCGTCACCACGGTGATGGGCATCAACGCCCACGACTATGACCCCCGCCGGCACTGCCTGATCTCCAACGCTTCGTGTACCACCACCTGCCTGGCGCACATGATGAAGCCGCTCATCAACGCCTTTGGCCACCAGCGCATCCTGTCCGCCTCCATGGCCACGGTGCACGCCGCCACCGGCTCCCAGTCGGTGCTCGACCGCCTTCCCAAAGCCGGCAAG
>CAYUAQ010000219.1:0-3487 GCA_964442705.1 uncultured Desulfobacteraceae bacterium | reverse complement strand
AGGTGGCGCGCCGGCATATCCAAATCCCGCCAACGGCACTGGCTCCAGGCCTTGAAGCGCAGGGCGATGGCGTTTTTCGGCCTGGGCACCGATTTGCTGGCCGCTTTCGACCGGTTGGTGAAAACAGGCCAAGTGCCTGTAAGCCGGTCCATATAATCGCAAAACCGCTTCGTCATCAGCGAACCTACCGTAGCGTGCTCTGTTGCGGCCCCTTCGCATGGGATATGGGGGACGCAAAACACTTTAAAGGGAGGTTTTCTGATGAACGAGCGCAATGAACAGATTGCCGTCTTCCGATTCGGGGTCATCCACGAATTTGTCGGCGGCGCCACGTTGACCCGGGGCGAGAAACGGCGGCTGATAGCCGACGAGTGCGCCCGCAAGTGGGTGATTCCCTTTTCGGGCCGCACGCGGATCAGCAAGAAAACGATCTACCGCTGGATCCGGCGCTATCAGAAAAGCGGGGGCCGCATCGAGTCGCTGTATCCGCGGCCAAGAGACGACCAGGGAAAGTTCCGCCGGCTGGACGAAGAGACCATCGAGGTCATTTTAACCGCCAGGCGGCAAAAGCCGGATCTTGTGGTGCCGCAGCTGTTGGCCGAACTCAAGCGCGGCGCTCTGGTTGCGCAGACCACCGGCCTTACCACCGTCTACCGGGTGCTGCATCAGCACGGCCTGATGCATCGTTGCCATCGCGAGGACAGAAGAAAGTTCGAGGCCCGGCAGCCCAATGACATCTGGCAGAGCGATGTCATGCACGGCCCCAAGGTGATGGTCAATGGGCGAAACCGAAAGACCTACCTGATCGCCTTTCTCGATGATCACTCCCGTCTTATCGTGTATGCCCGTTTTTACCTGTCCGAAAACCTGGCCGCCTTCATGGAGGCCTTTTCACAGGCGCTGTCCAGAAGGGGTCTGCCCCGGAAGCTTTACGTGGACAACGGCGCGGCCTACCGCAGCCACAGGCTCGAGTTCACCTGCGCATCGCTGGCCATCGCCCTGGTCCATGCCAGGCCGTATATGCCCCAGGGCAAGGGGAAAATAGAACGGTGGTTCAGAACCACGCGCAGCTGCCTGCTGCCAACGGCCGATATGTCCGGTCTCGAAGGCCTGAACCGGTCCCTGGAAAAATGGCTGCAAACCTATCACCAGCGAAAACACAGTGCCACGGGCATGACGCCCTTTGAGCGCTACAGCCGCAATTTGTCCTGTATCCGCCCGGCACCCAAAAACCTGCGGGACCACTTCAGAAAAGCGGTTTACCGCACCGTGGCCAGGGACCGCACCATCACCCTGGACGGCAGCCTGTTTGAAGCGCCGGTGGCGCTCATCGGCAAGCGGGTGCAGCTGCTGTATCACGAAGACGACAGGCGAAGCGTCGAGGTCTTCGACCAGCAGCACTCCCACGGCTTTCTCGTGCCCGTGGACCTGCATGTGAACTGCCGGGTCAAAAGAGACAGGAACAAAAACACCGAACTCAAATCCACGAAAAGCGACTACAAGGGAGGTGGGCTGTGGTGAAATACAAGCTGTTCTTCGGCTTTGAAAAAGAACCCTTCAGCGCCGATATCGCTGTCCGCGATATTTTGCAGACTCCCCAGCTCAAGGCCGCTTCGAATCGCTTCGGATATAGTCTGGATCTCGGGGCCGTCTACCTGATCACCGGAGAGATCGGCTCGGGCAAATCCACCGCCGTGCGATATCTTTTAAGCGCTCTGCATCCGTCGCAATACAAGGTCGTCTACGTCACCGCGACATCGGGGTCCATCCTGGAACTCTACCGGTTGATCATGGCAGCGCTGGATATGAAGCCTTCGGGTCTGTCGCGTGCCGTCATGACCGGCGACATAAAACGACAGGTCATGGAGCTTGTCGGCAAAAAGAAAAATGCCGTGCTCGTTATCGATGAAGCCTCCCTGCTCCGGCTGGAAGTCCTGGTGGAACTGCACACCCTCTGCCAGTTTGAAATGGACTCCAAGCCCTATCTCCCCCTGGTGCTTGCCGGGCAGTCCCATCTGATCGACAACTTGAAATATCCCCACTGCATGCCGCTGGCATCGCGCATAGTGGCCCGCAGTCATTTTGTCGGCACCGAAAGAAGGCAACTCGAATCATATCTTCTTCATCATCTCGGCATCGCCGGAATCAACACCATGTTGTTTGACGACGCCGCTGTCACCGCCATCCATCAGGGCTCCGGCGGTATCTTCCGCAAGGCCAACCACCTGGCCAGGGGCGCCCTGATCGCCGCGGCCATGGAAAGCCAAAAGACGGTCACCGCCGATCACGTGCGCTCGGCAGCTTCGGAAATCTTTTGACCATGAGCTTCCGGCGAAACGGAGTCGGGCTCTGCTGGGGAGCAACCCGGCAAGGGATAGCCGGTTGAGGAGGCATCATGCCCATGGAGGAGATTGTCCACCGCGACAGTCTCCTCCTCTTTCTATGATGCTTCCTTCCTATGCCTTAAAAAACCCATAAGATAAGACCAGCGAAGCGCTTCCTTGCTGTACCTCCCCCCCTCGTAACCCAGTTCAATTTAATGTGAAAATGATGTCCCGTCTATTTTGAAAATCAACACTGGATTCGCTTAATGCTGCGGCCTGCATTCCATCTCGAATCTACGATCCTTTGTCACCGGGCTTCAGCCGGCAAGCCGGCTGCCGGTCAGACTTCAGGGCGAACCGGAAATTCCCCTGGCAGGTACATCGCAACCTGCTGGATTAACATAACACAGCGCCTCGTGGCGTTCCTGAAGGTTGAAATTCAGTCTAGAAGTTTCCTCCACCGGTCCCCCATCGACCCGCATGGGTAAACATCCTTAAATTCTGAGCAATGCAAAATTGGCATGATTAGCTTTCAAAAATCTTGAATTCTGGGGCTCCTCTCTCTACCATGGTGATTAGTTGCCAAACGGTTTAATTCTGTAAAAAATGGCAATATACCACAAAGATGTATAAAATATTTTACCTATTTTATTTTCTTTTTTTCATACAACTATTTCATCGATTTCATAATTTTTTATCATCACTACTAAATGTTGTGTGCTACAGTGTTCTCTTACAATATGTTGATTTGCATAATTCTTGCAAGCTGCTTAGATATGATTTTATTGTTATTTCCGTGACGGGGTCCTGCATGCTGCTAAAGCAGGTTATGCTAGCACCCCTTAATTTTTATGGTTCTTCGTCGTTTTATGTGGAATTAACCAGAAAGCCAAGGGCATAAATACCAGGCAAATCTCACTGCTATTTTGCAGATAACTAAATTATTTCAATTTGTAAAGGCGGCGACTCCATCGGCGTTGCCAAGCAATACTGCGGGAACATGGGAAAGGTTGAAAACTGTCAAGTGGGCGTTTTCGCGGCATATGTGTCGCCTAACGGCTATTCGCTGCTGGATAAACGGCTCTATATTCCAGAGAAATGGTTCCAGGATGAATATGCCATCCGCCGTAAAAAATGCAAACTGCCCGAAGACGTTGCATTTA
>CAYUAQ010000218.1:0-3664 GCA_964442705.1 uncultured Desulfobacteraceae bacterium | reverse complement strand
GTCTGAACACCCTGCACGTGGAAGAGTTTTACCCGGGCCATGGCAGGGTATCCACCACCCCTTCCGGGGACCTTCAAAAAGCGTTGAAAAAAGCCAGGGATTTATTGGAGGAATCCAAGATCCTCTTCGAGGCCTTGGACACCAAGGCGACTTATACACGTCTCTTTGCTGCCGCCAGGAGATTCCCCGGGCCCCGGCAACCAAAAGACTGAGGGGTGAGAATTTCGTTCTTCACATCTCTTTAAGCCCGGCTTCATCTGATACTTTTAAACACCACCGCACCCAAAGCGTTGTCCTGGGCCTGCAGTTTAACGGCAAGCTGCCGGAATTTCTGACGCCTCTACATGTCAAGCGCTGATGGGTCCTCTGGCCGAAGCGTCCGCTATTCAACTGACAGCTTCGCGATAGTGGCCGAGAGGGCTTCGTTTTTCTCCCGTATCTGCCGGTCGAGCGCCTCCATGCGTTTGCGGATACTATCCAGTTCGTTCTCCTGATTGCTCAGTTTCTCGAGGTAGCGTTTGCCCAGCTGGGAACCGGGTCCCACTGACTGGATGTTTCTGCGGATGCGGTCCTGGTCCTGAGTGATGGCGCGGATGCGTTCTTCCAGCTGCCGCCGGTCGCTTTTCAGGGTTTCCAGCTCCCGCTTCATTCCGGCCAGGGTTTCCAGGGCGCTTTTCAAGGCAGGGGAGATTTCGGCATCGCCGGCATAGTGAACCAGTTGGCGCACGGGCATGTCCAAGAGGCCGATGCGCTGCAGACGCACGCGCTCTTCACGAACCTCGAAGGCTTTCTGTTCACCGGCCCCCAGGGGAACCTTGAAACGGTAATAGCGGTCGGTTTTTTCGGTGTAGTCGGCGGGCTTCACCAGCTTGCGTTGGGGTGTGAAGGGATGCTCAAGCACGATCAGCCGGTCGGTGTCGGCACTGTTTTTAAAGCGGTAAGTGCGGGTCCACGCCGTTAGTCGCGTTTCGGCCAGCGCGCCGTCGACGATCTTGACGGACGTCAGGCGCTGGCTGCTTTTTCCCGATGCGTCCACCAGGACCTTGAGGTCCACCGCGTAGCTGAGCAGGCGGTCATCACCGGGTGACAGGCTGCCCAGCAGGGCGTCACCGGCGTAGGTGCCCTTGTCGTAAACCGTGACGGGTCCCGGTGGCAGCCCGGTGCCGGCGTCGTTGTGCAGCCGGATGCCGTTCATGGGGTGGTCCTTGAGTACCGCCGCGTTGTAGATGGAGACCTTTTCGGCTTTGACGGCGGTGTTGACGATGGGGAACATGGCGCTCCGGCGGCGGGCCAGGTCCACCGGCCGGCTGACGGTGAAGTTGAAAAGCTCCCCGGCCTTGCCGGCCGACACAGCGGTCCGGACACCGCGCTGGATGCCGCTCATTTCTTGTACGGTGTACTGCGCGCCGCCGGCGGCCGAGGCCGCGATCATCGGCATGGCTTTTCTCTTGGCAGGCATGGTGCGGTCCGAGACAGCCTCTTTGGCCATGGCCGGTTCGTATTGCCGCGGTTTGACGGCTGGCTGACCGGGCGGTGCCACCACCGGCCGCTGCAGGTAGCGGGGGGTATACAGATCCTGGATAAAGGAGACCGGGCGGCCACTGACCAGCACCAGTTTAACCTGCTTCCAATCGCTGTCGGAGGTGTTTTCCACGATGGCCCAGCCCTGGAGGAAAAATTGCTCTTTCTGCAAGTCCAGCCGGTAGGATGTCTTCCAGACCGGCGTTTCCAGGATGTAGCCGATGCGTACCCGGCGGGGGCCATTTCCCAGGAAACGCACCACCAGGGTTTTGCGCTGCCGGTCCACGGAGCGGGCCAGCGTGCGCAGGGCCTGCTGCAGTTCCCGGTTGAGGGCTTCATCGCTCAGTTGGAGGCGGGTGACGGTGCTCAGGGGCACCGCCACCAGGCCCGATGCCGTATCCAGGTTGAGGATATGCTCCGTAAGGAGGGTGGTTGCCGAGCCTGAGGAGACCTTGCGCGTACGGGCTTCCACGCTCAGGATTTTGCCGCTGACGGGATCCGGGGCATCCACCCGCACCGCCGTGCCGCGCAGCTGAATCAGCAGATCGGCCAGGGGCGGGTTGCCCGACAGATCCACGGCAAAGCTCTGCAGGGTCTTTTCCAACGGGTCCTGGGACGGATAGGTGATGCCGCCCAGCGTGCCGCCGTCCAGGTCGTTGATCACCATGGACTTGAGCACGTCGTTCATCTGCTCGGGGCTGAAATGCAGGGTTACCTGCGCGTCACCCTCCACGGTGCCGGAGTGCACGAAATTGCCCACCCCGCTGGAAAACAGCACCACCCGTGTGAGCGGCAGTTCAGTGGGGACGGCGCCGGCCGAAAAGGGCAGGGACAGGGCCGCCAGGGCGGTCACAATAAAGATCCAAGCGTGTTTCATGGCACGTTCCTTTCGCGTGGGGATGGGCGTATACTGTGCACATCTATGCCACATTCCCGCATGACATGGCAATAACTAGAAAGGCGAACCAAAAAAGGGGTGGGGGAATGATAAATTTAGAGTTTTGAATTCTGAATTATTAATTTTTTAATGAGGGTATTTACCGTCAACCAGGAACGCAAAATTAAACATTGAGAATTTGCCAGCGGCTAGAGTAGGTCTTTCTCATTGTAGATCGTAGATGTTGGGATGCGGCTCATTGCATGGCCAACAGCGCCCTTGCCATCCGCCATATTCGGCCTTAGCTTGATGGTGATTTAGTCTGCAAACATGACAAGCCGGAGGTGCTTCATGGTAAAGGTAAAAACATTTGCATGTCCCCTGAAAGTGTTTTTTGTAAAGCAGCAACTGGAGGAGCTGGATCAGCGCGTCAACGACTTCATCGCCCGCAGCGAGGTCAAGCGCGTCGTTTCGGTGAGCGATACCTGCACCACCGACGATACCGGCGCCACCATCGGGCTCATCCGCGTAGTAACCTACGAATAGGCCGTGCCCAGGTGGATCGAAATCGAGGGTGTCGGCCGTGTGCTGGTGGAGCGCAGTGGGCGGGCGCGGCGCATGAACATCACGGTGCGGCCCTTCAGGGGTGTGCGCGTGGCCGTTCCGCGGGGGGTCGCCTTCAGGGATGCGGCCGCCTTCGCCCGCAGCAAAAGGGACTGGATCGCCGCGCAGCTGGAAAAGGCCCGCCAGAGCGAGGCGCAACACCGCGCCTTCGACCGCCAGTGCGGGCAGCCGGCCACGCCGCGAGCGGCCCGGAAACAACTGGTGGCGCGGCTGGAAGAGCTGGCCCGGCGCCATGGTTTCGTTTACAACCGCGTTTTTGTGCGTCGCCAGAAGACCCGCTGGGGCAGCTGTTCGGCGCGGCGCAATATCAGCCTCAACATCAATATCGTGCGTCTGCCCCCTGACCTGATGGACTACATTTTGCTCCACGAGCTGATGCACACCCGCATACTGGACCACAGCCCCCGCTTCTGGGCCGAGCTGGGAAAGATCGTGGGCGACGTGAAGCTGCTCAATGCCCGCATGAAACAGTACAGCGCCATGTTGTTGTAGATCTGGTCCGATGGTCTGATCACCTGATTTTTCCCTTGCATTTTATCGCAAAAACCGATATCGGTTGTTGATACCTGATAACCAAGCGGTCAGGTATCAGGTATCAGGTATCAGGTATCAGGTATCAGGTATCAGGTATCAGGTATCAGG
>CAYUAQ010000217.1:0-3706 GCA_964442705.1 uncultured Desulfobacteraceae bacterium | reverse complement strand
GCAGCCTTCTTTATTGCTCTTTTTGCGGCCACGTGGGTTTTCGGGTACCAGCTGACCTTTCAGCCGCGCATTTCCATGGGAGTGGAATACACCGACAATGTTTTCCTGGAGCCCGACAATATCGGTGAAATCGTCGAAAACCCCGATGTGAAGCCCGAAGACGATTTCATCTTTATTCCCACGCCCGGCTTTACCGCCGAGATCCTGGGCCGCCAGACCGGCCTTTCCCTGGACTATGATTTCGGCTACTCTTATTACAACACTTTTTCGGAAAGAAACAGCTGGCGGCACAACGCCAACCTGTCGGCCTGGACCGAGTTCAGCCGCAACAAACGCTTGGAGCTGCGCAACACCTTCCTCTACACCGAGGATCCGCTGAGCGGCAGAGCCTACGAAGTCAATGTTCCCCCGGACAGCATCGTGCCGCCCGACCAGACCACCTTGAGATCCCGGCAGCCGTACTGGGTCAACACCGCCCAACTGAATTACACCCAGCAGTTCGGGCGCAGCAACTCCTTCTTCGGGGAGTTTTACAACAGCGTCCGCAACGATGACGATCCGCTTGGCAACAGCAGCATCATCTATACCCCGCGGGCCGGCGTGGAGTACTGGTTCAACCCGCGCTGGGGATCTGCGCTGGAGGGCGAGTACAGCTGGGGAAATTACGACAACGCCCCGGATATCGATGCCTGGTACACCAGTCTGCGACTGATCCGGCGGTTTTCGAGGAATCTCGACGTGTTCGGCCTGGCCACTTACCGCTCCGTCGACCAGAGCGGGGAGCTGCAGGATTTTCTGCTGACCACCCGCCGAACCCTGGAAGACTATAAGGTTTACGAGCTGGAGCTGGGGCTCACCTATGCCATCGCCAACGATCTGACCCTGGAGGCCAGCGGCGGCGCGGTGTACTACGACCCCGACATCACCGACGATATGACCCGCTTTTCCGGCACCTTCAACCTGACCAAAACCTTCCGCCACGCCACCGCCCGCCTTTACGGTGCCACCGGCTACGGCCAGGCTTTTGACACGCGCTCGGATCTGGGTCCCTCGCGGTTTTACGAGGCCGGCATATCCGGAGACTACCAGTTGACGCGTTATTTGACCCTGAACGCCTTTGCCGGCTACCGCCGCGACGAGTACACCGACGACCAGCGTATTCTGCTGGGCGAGGCCCTCGATCCGGATCTGCCCCCGACTCCACAGGACGAACTGGAAAGAACCGACGACAGCTACGGTGCGGGAATAGGCGCAGTCTACGAATTTACAAGATGGCTTTCCTGCGAACTGCGTTACGCCTATCGCAACTACAATTCCACCCGGGACATAGACGACTACACCGAAAACCGCGTCAGCCTGTACATCACCATGACCACCCCCCGCCCCTTCCGCACCACCCGCTAGGGGGACGTCCTTAAGTAATTCAATAACGTCAAAACGCGGAATGTCCCTGTCTGACACGCTGACCAGTGGCCAAGAAAGTATACCACGGCATCGGCGAAGAAGACCAAGACCTTCTAGGCTACCTCAATGAAATGTTTTGCCTCCTGAAAGAAACGGGCGCATCGCTCCTGAGATCGTCGGGCATAGGGGTAAAGTTCTTCGTTATTGAATTACTTAAGGACCCCTTTGCAGCCTAGGGACTCGTGGTGAATTTAAAGGTGTACGATTTCAATTTGTTGCCGGTTAGATCCTGGAACCAATCGACCCCAACGGGGTTTAGCGTGATTTCGATTTGGGTGTCGGCAGGCAGGGGGCCGGCGTTGTCGCGCGTGAAGCGAAAGGTTTTGTTCTCGTTGGACCACAACGTCTGGGTGGTATCGGAGACGTCCCAGCCCCCGGAGGTTTCAATGGCGCCGCCGATGAATTCCCAGCCGGCGTTTACCATGGTCTCACTAAAGGTAATCTCGATCCACTCGAGATCCCTGGAAACCTTCCGGGCCTTTTTTTTCGGCACTGTTTTCTTGACCTTGGGTGCCTTTTTATCGCACTTGCCGCTGCGCATGACGTAGACATCGTCCACATAGAAGCTGCAGGGGCCTTTGTTGTCCCGGGATCTCAAGCCGATGCCCTTGAAGATTTCAAGGTTATAGGACAGCGCTTGGGGAAGGTCGTAGATGATCTGCCCCTGCCCGTCTACGCTGAAGGTGATGGTTTTTTTCTTTTTGTCGATGAGCATGGAGGCGGTGTAGGAGCCGTCCGTCAGGTCCAGTCCGCCCCGGAAACTTCCAACGAAAAGGTCATACAGCCAGCTATAGTCAGCATCCTGATCCAACACCGCGAGGGCCGTCCAGATATGATCTTTTTTCCCCTCCAGGGCCAGTTGCGTCCAGCTGTAATAATCGTCGTAAGTGCCGTCATGTCCCGCGATGCGCGCCCGCACACCGGTGCTTTTGCACGCAGGGTCCAGGGTAAACGTGGCTTTGATGCCCACGATGTTCTCCGGACAGATATTGAACTCCAGCCAGTTGGAGTCATTGGCCTGCCCACCGTTAGGAAACACGAACTTGGCTTTGCCGTCTTCAACCGTTATGGTTGCCGAAGAATCATCTATTATCCACTTTTGTGTATCGATGACGCCGGAGTCGAAATCATCGTATTTCTGCCACTTGCCGGCCAAAGCACTGGTACCCAGCAGCGACAGGACCATGCCCACGGCAATCGCGACCGCACATGAAGATATTTTTTTCATTGCTCCTCCTTATGGTGCCCAGCCGATAAACGGCTGAGAAAAAGAATTAACACCCCGAAAGAAAGTTGTCCTTCCCGCGTCATCAATCGCCGGTTTTGAACTTCAATTTGTATTCCTTGGCAAAATTATTCGACAGATCCGTGAACTGTGGATCTTCCTTGGGTGCGATGACCAGCTCGATGGGCGTGTTGGCCGGCAGATCGCCGGTGTTGTCGCGTTCAATGAAGAAAGTTTTGCGGTCGTCGGACCACCAGGTCGTCGTGCCCGGCGTAATGGTCCAGTTGGGATCCTGTTTGACCGCCCAGTCGCAACAGGTCATGGTTTCACTGAAAGTGATCTCGATACGATCGAGACTGCGGGCCACTTTCCTGGCATTTTTCTTGGGCACCGTCTTTTTGACCTTGGGCGCCTTCTTGTCGCATTTGCCGCTGCGCATCACGTAGACATTGTCCACGTAGACGGTGCAGGGGCCTTGGCCGTTAACGCTCCACAATCCCAGGTTCTTGTACAAACTCTGGAGGAGATCCAGCGGCTCGGGAAGAATAGTGGTCAGCCTTCCATAACCTTCCACTTCGTAAGTCACCTGGCGCTGCTTCTTGTCAAAGATAATAGACAATATAAACGGACGATTGGTCACATCAAGCACATACTTGAATTGGGTCCAGAAGAGGTTGTACAGCCACTTGTAGTTTTGATCCTGGTCCGTGACATGCACCGCACCCGTGATCCGGCTTTCTTGGGGCTCTATCTTGATGCTTGAAAAAGTGAAATGATTTTGAAACATGCCCTCATGGCTCGTTATCCGGAAATGAACATCCGTGGTCGCGCAGTCGTTTTTCATCTCGACGGTGGCCCGCATGCCGACGATGTTTTCAGGACATTCGGCGATGGTCACACTGCTGCTGTGCTCGTTTCCCCCGGCAGACCTGACGATTTTCATACGGTGATTGCCGCCTTCCGCGACAACCTCGAAGGTCGCCAAGTAATCTATGATCTCCCATTTATCCGGATCGA
>CAYUAQ010000216.1:0-3762 GCA_964442705.1 uncultured Desulfobacteraceae bacterium | reverse complement strand
GAGCATGCGGCTCATATCCGCAGTGTCCGGGGTTCGAATCCCTGCATCGCCACCAGATTTCAAACCCGCTGCTGCCATGTAGCGGGTTTTTTGTCGGTGGCAGAACGGACGATCCATAGACCGGAGGCTGCGTCGGGTAAAAATTGAATTGAAAGCCGCCGTGAAATCTGATAAATGCGCTAGCAGTGCCAACAGCACGGGTAGCAGGGGCATGATGATTGGTGCGTTTCAGAAAATAGTCGAAGACCGCATCCGCAGGGCCCAGGAGAAGGGTGAATTCAATAATCTGCCGGGTGCCGGCAAACCGCTCGATTTGGAAGATGACCGCACGGTACCCGAAGAGTTGCGTCTGGCCCACAAGATACTGAAAAACGCCGACTGCCTGCCTCCGGAACTGGAACTTAAACGGGAAATTCGCAAAACCGAGGACCTCCTGGCGACCATGGAGGAGACAGCCGAGAAATACCGCACACTCAAGAAACTGAATTACCTCATCATGAAACTTAATTCTCTGAGAAGTGCTTCCATTCAGTTTGACGTGCCCCAAAAATACTTGCCTGAGCTCGTAGCGCGCCTCGAGTCGCCGTCTGTCCCAAAACACAAAGCTTGACGGACTGCCTGTGGGGGCGATATTGCCTGCAGCACCGAATTTCTCCTGCCGCCGGTTTCCTGGTTGACTCGTCCAGCGAAGTGGTTACAATCCAATAATCGGGTACTGTCTACTTAAAGGAAACTTGTGTGATGAAAGTGAAAAACATGGGGGGTCGTACCGACGGCTTTCTCAAGCCGGTTTTCGCGGCCTACCTGGTACTGCTCCTTCACCTGCTCATGATTGTCGGCATGGGGCTGATGGTCATTTTTTTTAGCGGTATCGTGGCCTATCTCTCCTGGATTTTTCTGGGCGGTGTCCTGGCCATCGGTGCATCGGGCTATTTCTTTTTCCGGCGCATGCGCACCGAGGGCCGCAATTTGAGGGATATGATGAACGCGTCTCCGTTTGCCGGGCAGCGCCTCGAAATTGAATTTCTCGGTGGCCTGGCCTCGGTGAAAATCGGGCCGGCAAGCAATGCCAAGGCTGTCGCGCCGTTGACGGGGCGGGCGGTCTACCAACTCGAGGACCCTGCGGTGGTCCGGGTGCGGGAGCTGGGTGAACTGGCCAGGCTGTTGGAAAGCGGCCTCATATCACGTGCGGAATTTACCCGGCTGAAGGCAGAGATTATCGGCCGATCGGATCAACCTGCGCTTGAATCCGGCAGGCCGGGAGAAG
This sequence comes from uncultured Desulfobacteraceae bacterium, assembly GCA_964442705.1. Taxonomy (GTDB): domain Bacteria; phylum Desulfobacterota; class Desulfobacteria; order Desulfobacterales; family JALSRD01; genus JALSRD01. Next base: position 2,495 of record CAYUAQ010000216.1, on the reverse strand, counting down.
AGGCGGGAGGAAATTCATGAAAAAGCTGACCCTTGCACTGATTTCGGGCGGTATCTCCTCGGAGCGGGAGGTTTCCCTGAGCAGCGGCGGCCAGGTGTACGAGGCCCTGGACAAGAATCGTTACAATATCCGGCGTTACGACCCCAAAACCGACCTGCCACGGCTGGTGCAGGATGCGGACGAGATCGACGCGGCCCTGATCATTCTGCACGGCCCTTATGGGGAGGACGGCACCATTCAGGGCATGCTGGATCTGCTGGGCATCCCCTATCAGGGCTCCGGTGTGCTGGGCAGTGCCGTGGCCATGAACAAGCTGGTTTCGAAACAGCTTTACGAGAAGGCCGGCATTCCGGTTCCGGCGTACATCGTTCTGGAGCGCCACGATACCGATGTGGCCGGGACCACGGTGGAGCGCCTGGGCCTGCCCCTGGTGGTCAAACCGGCCAGCGGCGGCTCCAGCATCGGCATGTCCATTGTCCGGGAAATAGACGATCTGGCCCCGGCCCTGGAAAAAGGATTTGATTTTGACGACACCCTCATTCTGGAAGAATTCATCGAGGGCACCGAGCTTACCGTGGGGGTCATAGGTAACCAAAGCCTGGAAGCGTTGCCGGTCATCGAAATCGTTCCGGACGGGCGGTATGAATTTTTCGATTACGAGGCCAAATACACGGCCGGCGCCACCCGGGAGATCTGCCCGGCACCCATTGGCGACAGCCTTACCCAGAAAGCGCAGTCATACGCGCTCATGGCCCACCGTGCACTCTTCCTGGACGGTTACAGCCGCACGGACATGATCGCCGGCAAAAAGGGGGTGTTGGTTCTGGAAACCAACACCATCCCGGGGATGACGGCGACCAGCCTCTTCCCGCAGTCGGCCGCTGCCGCCGGCATGAGTTTCAGCCAGGTGCTGGACCGTCTGGTGGAACTGGGCATGGAACGGTGTGCCGGGAAAGCAAACAAAGAGTAGCCGGGGGTGTCTGTGCGCCATGACCATGATGTCGACCATTGAGAAGAGGAGACCGCCAAAGTGAAAACAGAAGATGCCCTGGTAGCCATTGTCATGGGCAGTGATTCCGATCTGGATGTCATGCGCAGGTGCGCGGAAATGCTCGACAAGTTCGGGATTCCCTTTGAAATGACGGTGGCTTCGGCGCACCGCAGCCCGGCGCGGGCCGCGCAACTGGCTTCGGGCGCCCGGCAGCGCGGGTTCCGGGTTATCATTGCCGCTGCTGGTCATGCCGCCCACCTGGCCGGCGTGATGGCGGCCCACACGACTCTGCCGGTCATCGGCGTGCCCATCGATTCTTCCTGCCTCCAGGGCATGGACGCCCTGCTGGCCACGGTTCAGATGCCGCCGGGAATCCCGGTGGCCACCATGGCCATCGGAAAGCCCGGCGCCGCCAATGCCGGCATACTGGCCGCCCAGATCATTGCCGTAGACGACCGTGATGTGGCCGCCCGGCTGGATGCGTACAAGGATGAGATGGCCCAAAAAGTCGTCCGCAAAGCCAAACAGGTTGAAGACGCCCTCTGACCGCCGTCGCTACCGTGTCTGTTGCCGACGCCCGGAGGAAGCGCTGATTCAGCGGGCCGCGGAGGTCATTTCGGCCGGTGGCGTTGTGGCCTTTCCCACCCACGGCCTGTACGGCCTGGGTGCCCATGCGCTCAATGAGCGCAGCATCGAGAAGATTTTCGCCATCAAACACCGATCCCGGCGTGCCCCCATCCTGGTGTTGATCCACCGGCGCGCGCAGCTGGACCGGCTGGTTAAGACGATTCCAGCGGTTGCCGTCACCCTGATGGCGCGTTTCTGGCCGGGCAGGCTGACCTTGGTCTTCGAGGCCGCTGCCGGTATCCCCCGCACGCTCACCGCCGGCAGTGGACGAATCGGCATCCGCCTGGCGGGTCATCCCGTGGCTCGGGCCCTGGCCCGGGCACTGGACGCGCCGCTGACGGCCACCAGTGCCAACCTGTCGGGCAGTCCCGCCGTGTCCGACCCAGATGACTTGGCGCCGGCGGTGGCGGAAAAGCTGGACATGATCCTGGATGCCGGCCCCCTGGCCGGCGGGCCGGGGTCCACGGTGATCGACGTCACTGTCGATCCGCCCCGTTTGATTCGGGAGGGCGTGGTGCCGCCGCGGAGTTTTGAAGACCTGCTGCAGGGCTAACGCAATGGTTTCCGGTATGGCGCACAGCACACCTCCACAGGTGCCCGGAAAGCCACTCGAACGTTGTAAGAACATCTCCGACCGGTTGACAACCCGGCCGAAGTCCTCTATAAACCGGCCCCATGCCGGAGTGGTGAAACTGGTAGACGCAGAGGACTCAAAATCCTCCGGACGCAAGTCCATGGGGGTTCGATTCCCCCCTCCGGCACCAGCAAGCGATAGGAGCTCCCCTCTGGCCGAGGGGTGCTCTTTTTTTGCAGCTTGTTTTTTCTCTCGAACAGCGGTGGATGAATTTATGCCGGCCGGGATATCTGCATGTTTGAC
>CAYUAQ010000215.1:0-3782 GCA_964442705.1 uncultured Desulfobacteraceae bacterium | reverse complement strand
GGGTGAAAACGATCGTTGCATGACAAAAGTCCAGCAGAAGATACCCGGATGCTTTTGATCCATGAACGGCGCCCGGATGTTCTGCCGCATCCGGGGTTACTTATCGACCTGCCGGAAACAAGGCGTCAGATATAGCAAGGCCCTGGATCTGCTGTTTAACGGCAAGCTGCCAGAATTTTTGATGTAGATGGTAGTACAACTCAAACATTACGCTGAATAGTTACCACAATTTTACAGATTTTAAGCATATCGCTATTCGAGAAAAAGCTAATTTATCAGGTATTTACGGATAACGACCACAAAAAGAAAATGACTAGTCCTCATATCCAATTGAAATTATTCGAAAGTTAACCGGACACTACTGATGTGAAATCATTGTTTCAGGCGGGAAATATATTGCATAGTGGCTTGGGAATCTGCCTGAAGGGCCAGCATGGAGGAGTGTTTTGCAGAGAGCGTCAAAACTATCCAAGAAGATCCTAATCGTTGATGATGATTCCCCGACCAGGCGACTGCTGGTTCAAATCCTGGAGACCGCCGGCTATGAATGTACAGCCTCAAGGGGAGCATCCTGTGCAAGACAACGCCTTGAGGAACAGCGCTTTGATTTGCTGCTCTGTGACGTGCTTATGCCCGGTGAGTCCGGTATCGACTTGATTCGCCATGTGGCCGCCGCATACCGGGATACAGCCATCGTGATGCTTACGGCGGTAGATGACCGGGACACTTCCGGAACCGCTTTGGACATCGGTGTTTACGGTTATATTATCAAACCGTTTCGGAGAGCCCAGATCCTGATCAGTATTGAAACCGCCCTTCGGAGGTTGGATTTGGAAAAAGAAAGCAGGGCCTACAGGAAGGAACTGGAAAAAACAGTTTCGGAACGTACTGCGGAGCTGCAGGACGTTAATGCGGCTCTGAAAGTGTTATTACGGGCCAAGGAGGCCGACAAGACGGAAATGGCGCAAAGGGTGGTTGCTAATGTTAAACAGACGGTATTGCCCTTTATGGAAAAGCTCAAAGAAAGCCCCTTGAAACCTGAACAGCGGACCTTTCTTCGAATTGTAGAGCAGAGCCTAAATGATATCGTGTCTCCCATGGTTAAAACGCTGTCGTCGCCATATCTGAACCTGACCCCTGCCGAAATACAGATAGCGGCCTTGATACGGCAAGGAAAACGAACCAAAGAAATTGCTACTTTACTGAACCTTTCCGAAAATACCGTTGTCTCCCATCGCTTTAAGATTCGCAGCAAGCTTGGGCTGAAAAACAGGAAAGTCAACCTCGCGTCCTACCTGAAATCCTTGCAATGAGCTGTATGGCTGGGGTGCGGCTTCTTCTAGATAATGCCCCGATCCCTCAATGCCGACATGGTCCGGCGACCTATGGCGGTCACGTGGGTCAGGGCGTTGGCCGCGTGGTAGGAGGCCTCGGTGGCCACGCCCGAACGGATCATCACCAGGGCCAGGTCGAGGTGCTTTTCCACCTCTATCCAGTCCGGCTCACCGGTCATGCGGCGGATCAGGTGGACCTCGCCCAGCACCATGGAGACCAGGTCGGCCATCATCCGTTCGGCGCCCTGCCGCAGGGGTGGCGACAGCGCGGACAGGCCTTCGGCGCACTGGGAGATCCAGATGAGGGCCGATTTGATTTTTTCGCTCTGGGAAAACGTCAACACTTGGCTGCGAAGGTTCATGGCCGTCCTTCCGGTTTGGTTCCCACAACTCCTGCAGGTTAGCGCATACCGCATACCGTTGCAAGCCACCGGCCGTATCTTCCAGGGCAATCGCGAGTAAGGGCCGGTATGCTACTTGCGACCGGGGCGTATATTTTCCCTTGACAGGGTTGGCTGGAAAGCGTATGTTCGCTCTCTTAAACTGACTGTTCAGTCAGTCAGTTTTTCTGCACACCAAACCGCAGCCGGGGAGCGTTGATGACCAAAAAAAGGGCCATCCTGAAAGCCGCCACCCTCCTTTTTGCCACCAAGGGGTACCGGGGCACCTCCATGAACGAGGTGGCCCGCATGACCGGCAGCGCCAGTGCCACCATTTTTTACCATTTCAAAAACAAGCAAGAGCTTTACCTGGCCGTTCTGGAAAACGTCAAAGACCGTATTCTGGGCGATTTCAGCGCCTATTTTTCCAGGAAACAGTTCAAGACCGGCCTGGACATGGTGGAGGGCATTATCGACTTCTACCTGTACATGGCCGGTGTGCTCGAAGACGGTTTCCGACTTCTGCACCACCATTACACCTATCGCCTGGCCCAGGAAAACCCGGTCTGCCGCAAGTACTTGGAGGCGGTTTACGACGTCCTGGTGAGCCTGTTCGAAGAAGCCATCCGCAAGGGGCAGCAGGACGGTTCCATCATTCAGACGTCCCCGCGCAAAGGAGCGCTGATCGTGATGTCCACGGTGGACAGCGTCGTGCGCTTCAACACTTATAACCTTTACGACGCAGGAGCGCTCTACGATGACCTGACCAAGTCCTGTCGACGCATGCTGGAGAGCCGCTAAATGATTGACCCTAGCAGATCAAGAATAGGATGCCGCCGATGATCTATCGCATTTTTCCGTTTATCGCCTGGTTCAAGGATTACTCCCTTCAGGCCTTGCGGCAGGACGCCATCGCCGGACTGACCGTGGCCCTGGTATTGATTCCGCAGTCCATGGCTTACGCCCAGCTGGCCGGCCTCCCCCCCTATTACGGGCTGTACGCATCCTTTCTGCCGCCCATCATCGCCGCGTTGTTCGGGTCCAGCCGGCAGCTGCAGACCGGCCCGGTGGCGGTGGTGTCGCTGATGACTTCGGCCTCTCTGGAACCTTTGGCCACGGCCGGCAGCCCCGGCTACATCGCCTATGCCATCCTGCTGGCACTGATGGTCGGGGTTTTTCAGCTGTCCCTGGGGGTCTTTCGTCTGGGACTGGTGGTCAACTTTCTGTCCCACCCGGTGGTCAACGGGTTTACCAACGCTGCCGCCATCATCATCGCATCGTCCCAGCTGTCCAAGATGTTCGGTGTTTACGTGGACAAGGCCGCCCACCACTATGAAACCATCATACGGGTGCTGCAGGCCGCCTGGCAGTACACCCATTGGCCGACCCTGGGCATGGGGGTGCTGGCTTTCGCCATCATGTACGGTCTGAAAAAGATCGCCCCGCGCATCCCCAACGTGCTCGTGGCCGTGGCGGTGACCATCACCATCTCCTGGACCACCGGTTTCGAACACAACACCTTCACCGATATCGCCAATGTCAAATCCGCACAGCTGCACCGTCACATCGAGGCCTTCAACCACGCTGTGGAAAGCATCCCCCAGCGGGCGGGCGAGCGCACACGCCTCATGGCCCGCCTGGATGAAGGCAAAGCCAAGGGCGATGCGGTCGGGGTGCTGGATGCCGAGCACGACATCAAGGTGATCACCCTCGAGATCGAAAAACTCAAACACGAAGCCCATGTGCACCGCAAGGCCATCCGCGACCAGTTGCTGGCGGCCGTGGAAGGAGCCGACCACACCCTGCTGTTCTATCCCCAAGAAAAAGTGCCCCCCGACAGCCAAACCGACGGCCGTACCTGGCGCATCAAGGTGGGCAACAAACCCCTGGACACGGCGCATCTGCTGATGATCGGCGGGGGGGCGGTGGTCGGTGTGGTCCCCCAGGGCCTGCCGTCGCTGACGGCGCCCACCATCGACTGGAAGGCCATGCTGGGCCTGTTTCCCTATGCCGCCATCATCTCGCTGCTGGGGTTCATGGAAGCCATCTCCATCGCCAAGGCCATGGC
>CAYUAQ010000214.1:0-3821 GCA_964442705.1 uncultured Desulfobacteraceae bacterium | reverse complement strand
CTGGGGGGTTCGGCGGCCCAGTCGGTGGTGCTGATGGTGATCGTGATCTCGCTGACGGTCGTCCAGTTCCGCTACATCGAACGCAAGGTGCACTACTGAAGGGAGTGCCTGCATGGTCGAACACCGCCCCTGGCTGACCTTTTTCACCCACGCCGTGCTGGTCCTGGGCATCCTGGTGATCGCCTTTCCCATCTACGTGACCTTCGTGGCCTCGACCCACAGCCTGGAGGACATCACCTCCGCCTTTCCGCTGCTGCCGGGCCGGGAGCTGGTGGCAAACTACGCGCGCGCCCTGACGGTGGGGCCGCGCGACGTGGGGGCCACCGTGGGCACCATGATGTTCAACAGCCTGGTGATGGCCCTGGGCATCACCTTCGGCAAGATCTTCATCTCGCTGCTGGCCGCCTACGCCATCGTGTATTTCCGGTTCCGGATGCGCATGTTCTTCTTCTGGATGATCTTCATCACCCTGATGCTGCCGGTGGAGGTGCGCATCCTGCCGACCTACAAGATCACGGCCGACCTGGGCATGCTCAACTCCTATGCCGGGCTGATCTTTCCGCTCATCGCCTCGGCCACGGCCACCTTCTTGTTTCGCCAGTTTTTCATGACCGTGCCCGACGAGCTGTGCGAGGCCGCCCGCATCGACGGGGCCGGGCCCTGGCGCTTTTTCTTCGACATCCTGCTGCCCATGTCGCGCACCTCCATCGCGGCGCTTTTCGTGATCCTGTTCATCTACGGCTGGAACCAGTACCTGTGGCCGCTGCTGATCACCACCGACGAGGGCTACTACACCCTGCTGATCGGCATCAAGCGCATGCTGGACGTGGGCGAGGGCCAGGCCGAGTGGCAGATCATCATGGCCGCCGCCATGCTGGCCATGATACCGCCGGTGCTGGTGGTGATCTTCATGCAGAAGCAGTTCGTGCGCGGCATGACCGAGACCGAAAAATAGAAGGGGGCGCGCGCTCATGGCCGACGTGCTGTTAGACGACATCCACAAGTCCTTCGGCAAGACCGAAGTCATCCACGGCATCAGCTGCCACATCCGCGACGGGGAGTTCGTGGTCCTGCTGGGGCCCTCGGGGTGCGGCAAGTCCACGGTGCTGCGCATGATCGCGGGGCTGGAGGTCATCACGGGCGGCGAGGTCCGCATCGGCGGCCGGGTGGTCAACGACCTGGAGCCGGCTGCGCGCGACATCGCCATGGTGTTTCAGACCTACGCGCTGTACCCGCACATGAGCGTGTTCAAGAACATGGCCTACGGGCTGAAGATCCGCAAGATGCCGCGAGACGAGATCGAAAAGCGGGTGCGGGCGGCGGCCGAGATCCTGGAGATCGCGGACCTGCTGGAGCGCAAGCCGCGGGAGCTGTCCGGGGGGCAGCGGCAGCGCGTGGCCATGGGGCGCTGCATCGTGCGCGAGCCCAAGGTGTTTTTGTTCGACGAGCCGCTGAGCAACCTGGACGCCAAGCTGCGGGTGCAGATGCGCCTGGAGCTGCGCAACCTGCACGAGAAACTGGGGGTCACCAGCATCTACGTGACCCACGACCAGGTGGAGGCCATGACCCTGGGCGACCGCCTGATCGTCATGCACAGCGGCCACGCCGAGCAGATCGGCACGCCCCTGGAGATCTACCAGCGGCCGGCCACGCGCTTCGTGGCGGGGTTCATCGGCAGCCCGGCCATGAATTTCCTGGAGGGGCGGGTCGATGAAGACGGGCGCCGGGTGCGGCTGCGGGGCGGGCCGGCGCTGTCGCTGGAAGGTGAAGGGGTGCGCGGGGCCGGCGGCCGCGAGGTGGTGGTGGGCATCCGGCCCGAGCATTTCACGCACACCACGGCCGAGGGGGCCGAGCTGGCCCTGCACGTGGCGCACGTCGAGATACTGGGGGCCGACACCATGGTCTACGGCCGCTTCGGAGACCAGGGGGCCGATCTTACGGTGCGCACCGAGGGGATCTACCGCCTGAAGAAAAACCAGGTCCTGCACCTGGCAGTCCCCCCCGCAAACCTCCACCTCTTCGACCCCCAAACCGGCCAACGGCTAGGGGGACGTCCTTAAGTAATTCAATAACTGCCGGCGTAGTGGGGGATTTAGGGGGGTAGAGAAACGGGGGCATGGGACTTATCGAATTTCTTAAGGACGTCCCCCTAGGAGGTTGATGGCGGTGCGTGTGGACAGTCTGCGGGGCCGGGTTCCGGTGATCACGGGACACCGTGGTTTTCAGGGGCGCTATCCGGAAAACACGCTGATCTCTTTTCAGGCGGCGGTGGCGGCCGGTGTCGATGTGATCGAGATGGACGTCCACCTGACCCGTGACGGGGTGCCGGTGATCATCCACGACGACACCGTGGACCGCACCAGCGACGGCCGCGGGCGGGTGGACGGCCTGCGGCTAAAAGAGATCCGGGCGCTGGACGCGGGCGGCTGGTTTGCGCCGCGTTTTGCCGGACAGCGCATACCTACCCTGGCGGAGGTGCTGGAGCGCTTCGGCGGCAGGGTGGTGCTGAATGTCGAAATCAAGGCCCACGGACGAGCCGGCGGGGATGTCGAGCGGGCGGTGGTGCGGGAAGTGGCGCAGCGCGGGCTCACGGCCGGGGTGATGATCTCCAGTTTCGATGCCGACATTCTGAGCCGGGTGCGGCGCCTCTCGCCGGCCACGGCGGTGGCCCTGATTGCCAAGCACAGCGTAGAGGGCCCGGCCCTGCACGTCTGTCGCCAGCTGGGCGTTTTTTCCTACCACCCCAGCGCCCGGTTCACGGATGCCCGCCTGGTGGCGGCCATGCATGCCGCCGGGATCCGGGTGTTTTGCTACAACGCCGACAGCGCCGCCGACGTCAGGAGGCTTGCACGCCTGGGGGCCGACGGGGTCATCGCCAAGGACCCCCTGCTGGCCCGCCGCTGGTGGAACAAGGGGGACGTCCTTAAGTAATTCAATAACTTTTTGGTGTCGGGCAATTGCCCACACGGACAGTGACGGGTCATCGGACGAATTTATCGCTCTCTCCCCTTTCGAACGATATCCACTATTTCACGGGTCGTGACACTGGCTTTAATCGACGGGACATCAAGCGGCGAAGAGGGCATTTTTTCCGGGATCAACGCAAAGGTACGCCCGTCTTTTCTGCGGATTAACACTTTTCCAGTGGTTTCAGCCTGCTCGAGGACCATGGCAAACTTCTGTCGGGCCTCTGAATAGGTATAGACCTGCATTTTACACCTCCAGGGTGTCGATTTTGAAATACTGTGCCGCTTTTGTCAGCTTTCGATCCAGGGTTAACAACGGTGCCCTGTGCCGAATGGCACAATCCAGAAAATAGGCATCGTAGGCATACAGGTTGGCTTTTTGGGATATTTTCAGCGCATTGACGAAATCTGGTCGAACATACCGCAGGGGGATGCTTTCGAATATGGCGATGCCCCTCCGGGCTTGCTCCAGCGCCAATCTGTTCTGCTTAAACATGGCCGAAAAGGCGTTGCCAATTTCCCATGGAATAGAACCGGGCCCAATGAGCGTACTGCCGGTAGTCAATTGAACAATTGTATCCCGTTCCGGTTCACCGACAATAACGGCGATCAATGCAGATGTGTCAATGACAATATCCATATCACCTCCGGGGAATGCATCTACTATTGATACAATTGTACAATAAACGGGCGGGTTGTCAAGCGCTAATGCCTCAAGGGGGACGTCCTCCTCAAGGGGGACGTCCTTAAGTAATTCAGTAACTTTTTGGTGTCGGCACTGTTTATATGGGGGTTGGGGCGTTTATTTAGTTTCTTAAGGATGTCCCCCTAGGGGAACTCTTCATTCGAAAGGAG
>CAYUAQ010000213.1:0-3958 GCA_964442705.1 uncultured Desulfobacteraceae bacterium | reverse complement strand
AATGGACCGGTGGACATCGCCCTGGTAGCCACCCCGGCGCGCACGGTGCCGACGGTGCTGGAGCAGTGCGGGCAAAAGGGGGTGGCCGGCGCAGTGATTCTGGCCGGCGGATTCGGCGAACTGGGAGAAGAGGGGCGCAAACTGGAAAACGAGATCATCGCCGTGGCCCGCAGACACAACCTGCGTCTCATCGGCCCCAACACCTCGGGGATGATGAACCTCAAGAAAAACCTGAACCTGGTGGGACTCAAAGACGCGCCCCGGGGAGACATCGCCCTGCTGACCCAGAGCGGCAACATGGCCCTGACCCTCATCACGGAGGCCAAGCTCAAGAGCCGCAAGGGGTTTACCTACTACGTGGGCGTGGGCAACGAGGCCGATATCCGCTTTCACGAGTACTTGGAGTTCTTTCGCCGGGACCCCGACACGCGGGCCGTGCTGATGTACGTGGAAGGCATGCGCGACGGCCGCAAGTTTCTGCAGCAGGCCTACCGCACCACCCAGGAAAAGCCGGTGGTGCTCCTCAAGAGCGGCCGCTCCTCCACCGGCAAGCGCTCGGCCGGTTCCCACACCGGGGCGCTGGCGGGCATGAGCGAAGTGGCCCGCGGCGCCTTCGAGCGCGCCGGCATCATCGTCATCGAAAACTCCGATGAACTGTTTCCGGCTGCCGAGACCCTCTCCAGCCTGCCGCCCATCCGTCGCAACCGGGTGGCTATTCTGGCCGACGGCGGCGGACACGCCACCATCGCGGCCGACCTGCTCACCGATATCGGCGTGGAGATTCCGGTGCTGGCCGAAAAAACCCAGCAGCGGCTGCGCGAGGTGCTGCCGGCCGCCGCTTCGGTGCCCAATCCCGTGGATGTGGCCGGCGGCACCGACGACAACCCGGCGGTTTTCGCCGACTGCGCCAAGATCCTCTTGAACGACTCCAACGTGGACGGCCTGCTGATCGTGGGCCTGTTCGGCGGCTACGGCATCCGCTTTGCCGAGAGCCTGTCTTTCATGGAAGAAGACGCCGCCCACCGCATGGGCAAACTGGTGGCCAAACGCCGCAAACCCATCGTGCTGCACAGCCTGTTCGCCTCTGAAAAGCCGCACTCCCTGGACCTGCTGCGCTACTACGGTATTCCGGTCTACGATTCCCTGGACGTGGCCTGCAAGTGCATCGGTGTGCTGGCGCGATACGGCCAGTACCTTTCCAGTTACCATGCCAAGACCAACTTCGTGCTGAACTGGGGGGAGAAGGCTGTCGAGGAGGGTCGGCAGATCGTCGCCGGCGCCCTGGCCGAGGGCCGCAACGCCCTGCTGGAGCACGAGGCCAAGCGGCTGCTGCGGCTGCACGACGTGCCCGTGTTCCAGGACCGTCTGGCCACCAGTGCGGACGAAGCCGTACAGATCGCAGAGGAGATCGGCGGCGAAGTGGTGCTCAAGATCGTGTCCCCCGACATCCTGCACAAGAGCGATGCCGGCGGTGTGCAGCTGCATGTCTCCGGAGCTAAAAACGTGCGCCAGGCCTACGATCGCATCATGAAAAACGCCCGGCGCTACAACCCGGCCGCCGACATCCGCGGGGTCATCCTAGCGCCCATGGCCGACGTGGGCGTGGAGGTCATCATCGGCACCAAGATAGACGACCAGTTCGGCCCGGTCATCATGTTCGGCATGGGCGGCGTGCTGGTGGAAATCCTCAAGGACGTCGCCTTCCGGGTGCTGCCCATCTCTCCTGCCACCGCCCGGAAGATGATCGCTGAGATCCGGTCGGCGCCCCTGCTGGACGGTTACCGTGGGCAGCCGCCCTGCGACAAGAAGGCCCTCAGAAGGGTTTTGCTCAAGTGTTCGGAGCTGATCGAATCTTACCCGGAAATCGCAGAGATGGATCTGAACCCGGTCATCGTGCACGAAAAGGGGGTCAGCATTGTCGATGCGCGCATTCTGCTCAAAGCGCCGGATGAAGGCTTCGGACGGGGTGAGGGTCACGCGGCGGCGGTTGCCGGAGAACAATAAAAACGCTTGCCTTGACGCCAGGGATTTGCTATCCCTAAGTATGAGCTATTTAATAATTTAAATTCAATATTATGAATGCAATTCAGTAGACAGGAGGTGTGGTCGGCTCTACAGTATCAGGAGCTATTTTTAATGGGGCCGGAAAGCCGGGCAAACCCATTCTCGGCTGTGGGCAAACACTCAGTTAGAAGGAGGAGGTATCCATGAAGAAGACATTTGTTTTGAGTCTGGCAGTACTGTTTGGTTTTGTGATGTTCATGGGCGCCGCGCCGGCCCAGGTGCAGGCCAAAACCATCTTTGTGACCATCGGTACCGGGGGCATCACCGGTGTGTACTATCCCACCGGCGGCGCCATTGCCAAGATGATCAACAAGAAACGCAAGGAGTACGGTATCCGTGCCACGGTGGAGTCCACCGGGGGATCGGTGTTCAATATCAACGCCGTGCTCTCCGGTGATCTGGACTTCGGCATCTGCCAGTCCGACCGCCAGTACCAGGCCGTCCACGGCCTGGCCGAGTGGAAGGACAAGGGAGCCCAGAAGGAACTGCGCGCGGTGTTCAGTATTCACCCCGAATCGGTGACCCTGGTGGCGGCCGATGACGCCGGCATCAAGACCCTGGCCGATCTCAAAGGCAAGCGTGTCAACATCGGCAACCCGGGATCCGGCCAGCGTCAGAACTCCATCGACGCGCTGACCGCCGCCGGTATCGACTACAAGAAGGACATCAAGGCCGAGAGTGTCAAGGCCGCCGAGGCCCCCGGCCTGCTCCAGGACGGCCGCATCGATGCCTTCTTTTACACCGTGGGTCATCCCAGCGGTGCCATCAAGGAAGCCACCGCCGGTGCGCGCAAAGTGCACTTCGTGCCGGTAGCCGGACCGGGCATCGACAAGATGATCAAGGAAAAGCCGTACTATGCCAAATCCTTCATCCCGGTGAAGCTCTATCCCAACGCCACCAACAAGGAAGACGTGCCGACTTTTGGTGTCAAGGCCACTTTTGTGACCTCGGCCAAGGAGCCCGACAAGGTCGTTTACGCCATCACCAAGGAGGTGTTCGACAATTTCGACTCCTTCAAGAAATTGCACCCGGCTTACCAGGTGCTCACCAAGAAAAACATGCTCGAGGGCCTGTCGGCACCCATGCACCCCGGTGCCGTAAAATATTTCAAAGAAGCGGGACTGATGAAGTAGGCTGTCAGCCCGGTAGGCTCGGCCGGGTTGTTGCCTTAAAGGGCCGCCCGGCCTTTTATCCGCAGTTCCTGAATTCCCCGCCTGTGGACCCTGAGCCGCTTACCACCAGGGTGGCGGTCGGTCCACAGCGCGGCTGAAAACCATGGCCCGTGCCCGCCGCCGGAGCCGCCCGGCCCGCAGCGGCAGACCGCCCCCGCTCTTTCCAGCATCAGGTGACCCTATGAACGATCTAGAGATTCCCCAGAAGGACGAAGGTATTGAGCTGGCCAAACGCCTGGCCGAAGAGGAAGAAGGCATCGGCAGGAGACCCAAGGGCCTCGACAAGTGGGTGATTCCCACCATCGGCGTGGTCTGGAGCGCTTTTCAGCTTTCCATCGCCAGCTGGCTGGTGCTGGACTCGACCTTTATCCGGGCCATCCACCTGGCCTTCGCCATGCTGATCGTTTTCCTGAACTACCCGCTTTTCAAGAAACCGCGCCTGGGCCTCACCTATTTTGCCCAGACCGACCGCATTCCGCTGCTGGACTACCTGCTGGCCATCGTGGCCGCCCTGGCCGCACTGTACATTGCCATCGATTATGACGGCCTGACCACCCGTTACGGGGCCCCCATGCTGCGGGATATCGTCATCGGCATTGTGCTGGTGGTCCTGCTGCTGGAGGCTTCGCGGCGCGTGATCGGACCGGCACTCTCGGTCATCGCCACCTTTTTCATCCTGTATTCTTTCCTGGGGCCCTACATGCCCGATGTTATTCAGTTCA
>CAYUAQ010000212.1:0-3968 GCA_964442705.1 uncultured Desulfobacteraceae bacterium | reverse complement strand
CCGGCCACGATTTCCGAGGCGCTGGCGCTGCCGCCGTTGATCAGCACCACGATGGGAAACTCGTATCCGGCCGGCCCGGGGTGGGCCTTGAAGATCTTGGTGTTGCGTTTGAGCCGCCCCTTGATGGACAGGATCTTGCCGCTGTCCAGAAAAAGGTCGGACACATCGATGGCCTGGCTCAGCAGACCGCCGGGATTGTCGCGCAGGTCCAGAATGAGGCCCTTGAGCGGTTTGCCGTCGGGTTCCATTTTGGTAATGGCCGCTTTCAAGTCCGCGGTGGTGTTTTCCCGAAAGTTGGTGATCCACACGTATCCGAAGCGGGGCTTCAGAAGCGCCCACCGCACGCTCTCGATGGGAATAACGTCTCTGACCAGGGTAAAATCCATGGGATCGGCAACGCCCTCGCGGCCGATGGTGACGGTCACCTTGGTGCCCTTGGGGCCGCGGATACGGTTGACGGCATCCCTGAGGTCCTTGACAGCCACACCGTCGACCTTGAGGATACGGTCTCCGGCCTTGATACCGGCTTTGTAGGCTGGTGTGCCGTCGATGGGCGAGATGACGGTGATGAAGCCGTCGCGCATGGTGATGCTCACCCCGATGCCGGTGAATTCCCCCTGGGTGTCCAGCTGCAGTTCCTTGAAGGCCTCCGGCGGCAGCAGCGTGGAATGGGGGTCCAGGCCCTGGAGCATGCCCTGGATGGCGTCTTCGATCAACTCTTTGCCGTCCACCTCGTCGACGTAGTTCTTTTCCACCAGTTCGAGGACATCGGTGAAGAGTTTGAGTCCTTTGTAAGTTTCATCGTCGCTGGCCGTCAGGTTGGGATCGACGCCTGCCCAGACGCTCCAGATGATCACGGCGATGATCATCATCGACCATAGTTTGAAACGGTGTTTGGTGCCCCTTGTCATACATTCTCTCCTTTAGGCCAGATTCAAAATGCGCTGTTGAACATTCAGAAACGGACCTTTTATGAAATACTTTAGACGGAAAATAAAATTTCTATCCCTTTTCCACCCATTTCCGGGGATCCACGGGTTTGCCGTTGCGGCGAATCTCAAAATAAAGTATCGGCCCCTGCAACGAGCCGGTGTCGCCCACCGTGGCGATGACCTCTCCGCGTTCTACCCGATCTCCGGCCTGCTTGAAAAACTCATCGATATGGGCATAGACGGAATAGAAATGCTTGCCGTGGTCGATAATGATGACGTTGCCGTACCCCTTGAACCATTGGGAAAACAGAACGACACCGCCTGCCACCGAGCGGATCGGCGTGCCTCTTTCGGCCCGGATGTCGATGCCGTTGCGATAACTTTCAAAGTGGAGGTGCGGGTCCCGATACGGCCCAAAACGGCTTATTATCTTACCCTTTACGGGTATATTTGGCAAGCCTTTATGTGGCCGCTTTCCGCGGGCAGGCGGCGGCGTAGGGGCCGCCTGGTGAACGGCCGCGGCCGCCGGTGTTCGCCGCTGCAGCTCCTCGAGTTTGCGGTCCAGGCGCGCCGCCGACTTCCTGAGCTCCCGCAGGGATGCCAGCTCCAGGGACTTGCGGGATCGGATCTCGGCCAGCCGCTGCCGTCGCAGGCCCTGCTCACGCGAGAGTTCCGCCAGCTGCCGGCGGTAGGTTTTTTCCAGCTTCTTTTTTTGCGCCAGGCGGCTGCGCTGGGCGGCGATGAGCTCCTGCTGCCGGGCCTTGTCGGCGGCCAGCTGCACCATTATTTCCCGGTCCCGCCGCAGGATTTCCTGCAGCGCCCGCCGGCGGAGCTGGAAGGTGTAAAAGGAGCTGGCCGAGGCCAGCAGTTCGATTTTCCCCAGCCGTTCGAGTTTGTAGAGCGCCGTCAGGCGCGCGGCGGCGTAAGACTCTTCGGCGGCGATGCGGCGGTCCAGTTCCTGCAGGCGGGTGTTTTGCCGGGAAATGGTGCCGCCGAGTTCCTTGAGCTGGGCGTGTACCCGGCGGCTTTGTCGGCGCAGGCGGTTGATCCTGCGGCCCATGCGGTCCAGTTCCGAGATGATGCTGGTTTCGCGGACCTTGATTTCCGATACCACCTGCCGCTTTTTCCTGATTTTGCGGTCGATGCTGCGGGACTGCCGGTGAAGGTCGTCCGTCTCCGCGGCTCCTGTCCCGACGTCCGATGACAGGCGGACGTACCCGGGGCGGTTGTAAAGGTAGCCGGATGTTTTGTGCCAGCGCACCTTGAGCCACCGTCCTTTTTCTGCGATGACCGATACGCGGCTGCCCTTTTTCAGGGTGGCCAGCACCCGGGCTTCGGTGGTGGGCGCCGCCCTAAGGCGCAGGGCCTGTGCCGTGACCACGGCGGTCTCTGCCGCCGTCGCCGGCAGGGCCGTCAGCAGGATCCAGGCGGCCGTCAGGGCCGCCACTCCGGAAAAATTTTTGCCCCCGCCGCGCATCATACGATTTCCTGCAGTCTGGCAAATTGTTTCAGCGACAGGAAACAGCCGAACCATCCCACCCCGGTGCTGCCCAGCAGCAGTGTGCAGACTTCGGCCGTCGAAAGAAAGCGGGGTGTGAAAAAACCCGCGAAGCCGGCATGGGTGAAACCGCCGGCAATATAAAGGTAGGCCAGGTAGAGGACCGTTACGCCCGCGGCACCGCCCAGAACGCCCTGGAACAGCCCCTGCAGGTAGAAGGGCATGTTGATGAACCCGTCGGTGGCGCCCACCAGGCGCATGACTTCGATTTCATCGCGGCGACTGTAGAGCAGCAGGCGGATGGTGTTGGCCACGATGAAGATTACGGCCGCCAGGAAAAGTCCGCCCATGGTGTAGCCGATGAGTTTGAGCAGGCTGGTGATGCTGGCGAAACGCTCCAGCCACTGCTGGCCATACTCCACGTCGGCGACCCCCCCCAGGCCCGTTATGCGGGCGGCTATTTTTTTGAGGCCCTCCCGGGATGCCGCGGCCACGGCCACGCGCAGTTCGAAAGCATCCGGCAGGGGGTTTTCGCGCAGGCTGGTGAAGATAGAGGCCTGTCCCGGAAGGGCCTCCCGCAGCTGCCGCAGGGCTTCCCGGCTGGAGATGAATTCGATGCCCGAAGTCTCCGGCAGCTGCTTGAGGGCCTGTTCCAGGTTCCGGCGCTGGACATCGGTCAAGCCCGCTTTCAGATAGACCATCACGCGGACCCCCCGGCGCCAGGAGTCCAGCAGTTCGCCGGTATTGACGGCGAAGAGGAAAAAGGCGCTGACGATCAGCATCGAGAGCGCCACGGTGACCACCGTTATCAGGTTGAGAAACTTGTGGCTGCACAGGTCCAGCCAGGTCCGTCGCATCAGCGGGATCATGGCCGGCCCCCCTGGGGTGGTGGCGCCAGGCGGCCGCCGTCCAGTTCGATCACCCGCCGGCGGCCGCGGCGAACCAGCTCCCGGTCGTGGGTGGCCACGATCACCGTGCCCCCGCGGGCGTGGAAGTCCTCCAGCAGCCCGATGATGATGCCGGCCGAATCGGCGTCCAGGCTGCCGGTGGGTTCGTCGGCCAAAATGATCTGGGGGCCCCCCACCATGGCACGGGCCACGGCCACCTTCTGCTGTTCCCCGCCGGAAAGGCTGGGCGGCAGGGAGCCGCTCTTTTTCTCCAGTCCCACGCTGCGCAGCATGTGGCGCACCTTCTTGCCGATCAGGGACGGTTTCTCACCGGCCGCCCACAGGACCAGGGCGACGTTGTCGAATACGCTGCGCGAAGCGATCAGCTTGTAGTCCTGGAAGATGATGCCGAAACGGCGGCGCAGGTGGGGGATGCGTTTGCGCGCAATGCGGGCCAGGTTCATGCCGTCCACCAGGATCTGGCCCGCCGATGCCGGTGCCCCCAGATAGAGCAGCTTGAGAAGGGTGGATTTGCCCGCGCCGCTGCGGCCGGTGACGAAGACGAATTCGCCGCGGCCGATATCCAGGCTGATGTCTGCCAGGGCGCTCTTGGACCCGTAGTGCTTGTGAACGTGAAACAGGCGAATGATG
>CAYUAQ010000211.1:0-4174 GCA_964442705.1 uncultured Desulfobacteraceae bacterium | reverse complement strand
TTTGCGGTACTTGGTGATCCAAACCAGATGTACCTTTAAATCGTAAACGGAATGGTAGCCCTTGCGATAATGTTCCATAATACCGCAAACCTACTGAAGTCTTCGCCTAAAGGCGAGGGATTTTCTCCCATTCCCCGAAAGAGACATTAAACAAGAAAGTATAATCGAGTAGGGGGGTTCCTTGCAGTTCCCCCCTCTCACACCACCGGGCATACCTGCTCGGTACCACGACGGTTTCCGCTTGATGTTAACTCCAGATACCTATCGATCATGCTGACCAGTCCCTGCCCTTTGAACCATTCATTCGTCATGGCTTGGCAGGCTTGTGGTGTCCCCGACTTACGCCACCAACCTTTGCCCGATAGTGCCAATAACCAGGCACTCCACTCGGGTACTGCGCATTGCATCAGAAACCTTGCGGTGGGTAGGGCACGCTTGCATTGCTTGAGCCTTGCGCAGCGCAGCTTGCGCCTTATCCGGGCATCCAGTTCCCTCAGCTTGCCTCGGCAGGATGCCATACGGAAATATGTTACCCAGCCGGAGAGAAATGCGTTCAACTGCTCGATACGTTCCTCGAAGCAAACCGCTCGGTTCCTCCGGGTAATCTGCCGGATACGCTGTTTGACTCGCTCCACACTCTGGGGGGCAATCAATAGCACCCCTTGTTTGTGGAGTCGGTAGCCGAGAAACTTGCGCTCCGATACGTGAGCCACCGCGCTCTTGGCGCGATTCACTCGCAATCGCAGACGGCTCTGGAGAAACCGTGTGACCGAGGCCATCACCCGCTGCCCCGCCAAGTGGCTGCGAACGTAGATATTGCAGTCGTCCGCGTAGCGGCAGAAGCGGTGCCCTCGTCTTTCCAGTTCCTTGTCCAGATCGTCGAGCAGCAGGTTGGCCAGCAGCGGCGATAGCGGGCCGCCCTGGGGCGTGCCCTCGTAACGCCGTACGCAAACGCCCTCGGTCATGATCCCCGCCTCTAAAAAGCGGCGGATGATGCGCAGAAGGCGCTTGTCCCCTACCCGGCGCGCAAGGCGCGCCATCAACACATCGTGGTTCACCCGGTCGAAAAACTTTTCCAGGTCAAAATCCACCACGATGACGTATCCCTCTGCCACGTGTCGGCTCGCCTGCCGGAGGGCGTCATGGGCTCCCCGACCCGGGCGAAATCCAAAACTGGACTCGGAAAAGCAAGGGTCTAAAAGTGGGGTCAACACCTGCAGGATCGCCTGCTGCACCACCCTGTCCACCGTCGTCGGAATGCCCAATTGGCGAAATCCGCCGCCCGGCTTCGGAATGTCCACCCGCTTTACGGGTTGGGGACGGTAGCTGCCGTCCAGCAGTGAGGCGATCAACTCGTCCTTGTGCGATCGAAGCCAGTCCCCCAGTTCATGGACGCTTAAACCGTCCACTCCGGCAGACCCCTTGTTGGCTTTGACGCGCTTGTACGCCTGATTGAGGTTCGCACGCGTGCAAACCCGCTCCATCAGGTCCTGTGCCAAGGCTCGTCCCTCGTCCGGCGCCGTGGTAACTCGCTGCTCCCCGTGCGAACCAGCTCCGGTTCCGCCTTCGCCGGCTGCGCCGTGGCCTCGGGGTACCGAATCCTCGAACAGCTTGAGTTGCCGGTACCGCCCTACTTGCTGCCTCTGCATTACCATCGAACCTCGCGCGACTGCTCCTTGCTCTTACGGATTCGGCCCTTCGGCCGCACAAGGGTGCGGCCTACTGTGGCCTCTGCCGACTTTTGCGCATCCGTCCCGGCACATCGCTGTGCCGGTAGCCGGGTTCGTCCCGGCAGACACACAGACCTCCCAGGGTAAGGCGTGACTCTGTCCCCCGGCCCTCGCCGGATTTACCAACGCGCGCGTCCGGGTGATTATCGGGCCTCCCCGTCCATTGCCGGGTTACCCCGCCGCGCCGGCCTTGTATCCGGTTCCTGTTCGTCGAGTCCGGGTTTTGCCTCCGGCTTCCTTCAGACCCCGCCTCACGACGACGCCCTTGCCCTTGGCTAACAGTTCCGATCACCACGGCCCGTAGAGGACTCTCACCTCACTAGATTCACGCCATGCCTGGCACACAAAAACTGGCGTTTTTTCCTAAACGCTCACTCCCTCTTTGATATGAATCCAGCCTTACCCTATAGAAAGCATTTCAGGAAGCCAAAGAGATATGCCGGGATAAAAAAGCAAAATCATTGCTACTATGAACATCATGAGGGCAAAAGGTAAATTACCTTTTGCTATGATCCAAAGATCATCTTTAGTAATTGCCTGAACCATAAAAAGGTTCAAGCCAACCGGCGGTGTGATCAGAGCCATTTCGATAAACACCATTAAAACGACTCCGAATACAATAACATCGAGTCCCAGAACAGGCATTAACGGATAGATCACTGGAATGGTGAGCACTGTCATGGCAAGGCCGTCCAAAAACATCCCCATAATAACATACATTACAAGCAGACAGGCAATCACTACACCATGGGAAAATCCTGATGTTACAATCCATTCGGTAAGTAGTCTGGGGATTCTCAGATATGCGACCAGATTGGTTAATATCATCGCACCGATCATAATCATCATGATTGAAGATCCCAATATTGCACTATCTTTTAGAATATCAATAAACTTTTTCCAGTCGATTTGTTTGTAGATAATTGCCGTAACGAGGCAATATACGACGAAAACAGCAGCAGCCTCTGTAGGCGTAAAGATTCCTGTATAAATACCGCCTAAAACAATTCCAGGGGCTAAAAGGCCCAAAAAAGCGTTTTTGATCCCGGTTATCTTCTGCTCCCAGGTAAAAGAAACCCTCTGGTATTTTCCGGTAAGGAGACTTGCAAAAAAAACATACGTGATAAAAAAACCGACCAATATGGCGGCTGGAATGAACGCTGCGGCAAATAACGAGGCAACTGACGTATTTGTTAAAAAGCCATAAACGATCAGCCCGGCACTGGGAGGAATAAGAACGCCAAGCGCACCACCGGCGACACTTCCATAGGAAAGTTCTTTTGTGTACCCGTTGGCGAGTAGTTGAGGGATGGCGATTAATCCAATGGCGCCGGCTACGGCCGTACTAACACCGATCATTGCTGAAACTAAACCACACGCGACGATAGTAGCCATTGAAAGTCCGCCGGGGAGTGGACCGCTCCACTTACTGATCATATCGTAAATTCGCTCTCCGATACCGCACTTGGCCAAAATTACACCGCCCATGATAAACAGGGGAATCGCCAGCAGAACAAAATTATACAGAGTTTTTTCAACAATAATGGGCACCATAGTCAAACTTTGAAATTCTCCGGAATTAGCAAACATACCTATTATCCCGGTCATACCCAAGGCAATGCCGACGGGGACGCCACCAAATAAAAAACAAAGAACCAGTACGATAATTCCTGCAAAAGGTGCGACATATATAAAGTATATACCGATTCCGATGGCAGCCATAAAACTGCATAGCATTACTAATGGGGATGGTCCATAAGCGACAGATTCCTTTTTCAGGGATGTCAGCGATTTAATATCCAGTGAAATATTTCGAAGCACTTGTAAAAACAGCATACCCATGGTCAGCGGGAAAACTAAATATAAAATCCACTTGGGGTATTGTAACAGCCCGATGCTCGTAATATGATTCTGCCAGGCATCCAAGAAGGTGTGAAATCCATAGTACCCAACGATTACGGTAAATACCAAAACAACGATATCGGCTACGATTCCAAGAGTTAAACTGGAAGATTTAGGTAACCTTGAAATAAGAATATCAGCAACGATTTGTCTTCTTTCTCTTGATGAATAGGATGCTGCCAACAGAACGAACCACATCAAGATAAAAAGTGAAACTTCAAACGCCCATGTTGTCGGTCTATTAAAAATACGACGCATTATGACTTCGTAAGTGGCAAAAAGACTAACAAAGAACATGGCAATACCTGCCACGGTTCCAAAATTAAGTGAAAGGAGATCGATAATATTAGTACGGCTAGAGTGAAATTTTGATTTAGATGGATGCATGTGTTTTATCTCTCGGGTGAAGCGATAAATAAATTCGTCTTTTTCTGTATATAAATGCAGTCGTCTGAAGCAATTTTGGTTCGGCCAGAAAATAAAACTTAAGTAGAGTAGGATGCAGGCTTCGCCTTTTGGCTTATCCAGCTTCCCCTCGTCGA
>CAYUAQ010000210.1:0-4195 GCA_964442705.1 uncultured Desulfobacteraceae bacterium | reverse complement strand
TGACACCTGACACCTGACACCTGACACCTGACACCTGACACCTTAAAAAAAATGGAGACATCATCGTGTATCTCGCCCGTCGCACCATCAACGGAAAACCGCGCTACTTCATCGCCGAATCCTACCGCCGGGGCCGGCAGCTGGCAAGCCGGGACCTGGTGGACCTGGGCCCCGACCCCGAGGCCTTCATCGTCTACCCCGGTGGCAACGCCTACTACATCCACGAGGTGATCGGCGAAAAGCTCCTCGATCGGGGCGTGGACCCCGATCTGGATGAACTGGACAAGGTCTTCATGCCCTTCATCCGGCCGGAGATCCGCCGCATCATCGATCCGCTGCGCGAGCGTGCCAACGCCATGAATCCGGCGACGCGGCTCACCGCCGACCAGGAGGTCGAACTCGACGCCCAACTCCACCTCTTCGACAAGCGCCGCGTTCATTTCCTGCGCTTCGGTCAGATAGAGCAGGGCAACATCGGCCGGCTGCCGACGGCCCTGCTGAAACGCTTCTACCACAAATCGCGTGATGAAATCGAACAGGATTTCCTCAGCATGGAGGTCATTTTAAAGGAGCGCGAGCTCAAGGTTTACGTGTACGTCATCTTCGACCTGCAGCGTTTCTTCCCGAACCGGTTTTCCCGCACCGCCCCCCAGTTGCTGGACCAGGAGGAAGTCGACCGGTATTTCCTGGAAGAGGTCTGCCGCATGAACCTGGTGCTCTTTCCGGAACAGAAACGCGCCGGGTCGGCCCTGCACGAGTACCTGCAGCGCTACCTCATCATGTATTTCGATCACGACTACGCCGGCTTTTCGGTCATGGAAGACTACCTGCGGGAGTTCATGAACCGCCACCGCGCGCACTTCCGGCCCGCCGCCGCGGGCTCGGTCAGCGACGAACAGGCCCGGCGCGTCTTCGGGGTCAGCCGGGAAGAACTGCGCGCCATGAACCGTCGCGACGTGATCCGGCGCTACCGCCGCCTGGCCCGCCGCCACCACCCCGACCACGGCGGCAGCCACGAAAAGTTCGTGGAACTTAACGAAGTCTTCCAAAACCTGATCAGGCACAAATAGAGAACACTACTCCCCCGCACTACGTCCCTATCCGTCAAATGCCGGCATGCCGATCAGCACGAGATTTGAAGTGTTTTTTTTCATCATTTCAAGCCGAGAATGGCGATGGGAATGACGCGGCTTACTCGATTCCCAGATACCCCTTGCGCAGGTTCTGGTCGGCTTTCTCGCCCAGGTTGTAGCGGTAGTACATCTGGATGAATTCGGGGTCGGTGATGGTGCCTTTTTCCGTTCCCTTGAGCCAGAATGTAAGCCCTTTGCCGGGGATGTAGGTGGAGACGCTGGTGGCGCCGGGCTGCATGTCCCTGTCCAGCCAGGAGGCGAAGCGCTGGATCAGGTCCCGGTGCTTTTCGACCAGTTCGGGGGGGTTGGCCTTTTCCATGGCCTCGATGAAGCCCTTCTGCAGCTTCTTGGCGGTGGCTCTGTCGGTGAGGTAGTGCAGCACGAAGTGCTTGACCTGTTCGGACTCGATGGCCTCGGCGGCCTTGTGCGTGGGGTGCTCGAGGTAGAACGCGCCGGCGAACACCTTCACGAAGATGAAGGCCTTGCGCAGGGCCACGCCGTTGAGCTTGAGGGTCTTGCCGGCCACGACTTTTTCGGTGGGAAAGCGCACGCCCGCGATTTCTCTTTCAGCGCTGCGGGCGGCGGGGGGCAGGATCAGCAGCAGCGCCAGTGCGGCGGTCATTGCCATGAGCCGTGATTTCATTTTTTCCTCCCTCTGGGTGACGGTTGCTGCGGGACGATCGGCCTTTTTGCCCCTCCGGCCGGTCGGAATCATTTGTCGCGGACCACGAGCCGATCAGCGGGGCGGTCCTGCAGAAAGATCATGTCGAAACGGTCGGCCTCGGCCGCCTCGAACCACTGGCGGGCGGTTCGGCGGCAGGCCGGGCAGGCTTTTCTGGGAACGTGCACGGCCAGGATGTGCCGGCCTGGGCGGGCGGTGGAATCGATGCGCAGGGCGCCGGCGCAGTCGTCGCAGATGCGCACGGTTTCCTGCTGGGTCTCGGAGATGCCGTCGGTGTCGTAGAAGATGCTGCGGCGCCGCTGCTGGAAGGGGTCGCTGCCGCGCGCCTTTTGCTGCAGGGCTTTGCGCCGGTGCCAGATATCTTTTACCGTGTCCCCCACCTGGTGCACCCAGGCGGTGATGTCCGCCGGCTGGCGGAACTTCTGCGCATCGTAGTCCGGTTCGGTCACGTGGCTGTAGTCGATGCCGGCCATGGCCAGTATGATGCCGGCGTTGACGTAGGGCAGGGCGTCTTCGATGGAATAGCCCCCCTCCAGCACCGAGATGTCGGGCTGCAGCCGTTCGATGAGCCGGGCGTAGCCCTGGGCCGAGAAGTTCATGTTGGTGATGGGGTCCGAGTAGTGGTTGTCCTGGCCGGCGGAGTTGATCACCAGCTGCGGCTGGAACTCCTTCAGGATGGGCAGCACCACGTTTTCGATGGTGTACAGAAACCCCTCTTCGGCCGTGTGGGGCGGCAGCGGGATGTTCAGGGTCGTGCCCACGGCGTTGGGGCCCCCCATTTCCTGGGGAAAGCCGGAGCCGGGGTACAGGGTGCGGCCGTCCTGGTGCAGGGAGATGAACAGCGTGTCGGGGTCGTGCCAGTAGATGTCCTGGGTGCCGTCGCCGTGGTGGCAGTCGGTGTCCACGATGGCCACGCGGTCGATGCCGTAGGCCGCCCGCAGAAACTCGATCATGATGGCCTCGTTGTTGACGTTGCAGAAGCCGCGGGCGCCGTGCACCACCCGCATGGCGTGATGCCCGGGCGGCCGCACCAGGGCAAAGCCTCTCTCCACGCGGCCGTCGGCCACGGCCATGGCCAGGGTCTTGGCGCCGCCGGCGCTGATGAAGTGCGATTCGGTCATCACGCGCCACAGGTCGGGCACACAGAAATGCACCCGCTGGACATCGGCCGCGGTGACCATGTCGGCCCGCAGCTCCTCGATGCCCTCGATGTCCAGCAACCCCTCCTCCATGACCTGGTCCTGGGTGTAGAGCAGGCGCTCCTCGCGCTCAGGGTGGGTGGGGCTGATGGCCCAGTCGAAAGCCGGAAAAAAGACCAGCCCGGTTCTATGTCTGGCCCGCAGTGTCATGGACGTTCCACCCCCTTTCAAACTTCACCCTTCAAACTTCAAACTTCCCAATCACCCCCGGCTTGACCTGGGCCCGGATGCGCATGTTTCGGCCGGTGGTGGAAAACCCGCGCACCATGTTGAAGGAAACTTCTTCCACCACTTCCAGCTCCAGGTCCCCGGGCCGGGCGCCCTTCTGCAGGGCCTTCTTCTCCAGCAGCTGCAGGGCTTCCCGGCGGGCGTCCTGCAGGGAGTACGCCTGGCTGACCCTGCGGCTGAAACCCTCTTCGGGAGCGGTGACCAGGCCCTGTTCGGTGTCCGCCAGCAGCGTGACTTCGCAGGTGGTGCGCGCCAGGGCGGCACCGACGGCGTTGGCCACTTCCGGTCGGGGTGCCAGGCGGCATGGCAGCCGCGACAGATCCTGCAGCCGCGGCGCGAAGTAGGGGGCCGGGCCGCCCATTACCAGGATGCGTGCCGGTTTGACCTGCAGCCCCTCTTTGAACTCGTGAATGGTGTAGACCGGCCGGCTGTTGATGGCCGTTATCATGTCGTCGGCGGCCTCGAGAATCTGGCGGCAGGCCAGATCGAAGATGTCCCCGGCGGCCTGCTCCACCGAAACGTTCAGCCGGGCGGCCATGTCGGCGATGCCGTCACGGGCGCGCTGCCGGTTTCCTCCCGTCATGCGGCCCAGGACGATCAGGGCGTCGGTGGGGGTGGGCACCGGCCCGCCAAAGGCCATGGCGGCGCCTTTGCGCCGCGGCCCCACCTGCAGGCGGCCAGTGTCCACGGTGACCTCGCTGTCGCCGCCCACGGCCAGGGAGCGCGTATACAGCGCCCGCACCAGGGTTTTGTGGGGGCCGATGCGCCCGCCCACCGGGTTGAGCAGGGGCGCGGTCTCCACCAGCACCGCCATGTCCGTGGTGGTGCCGCCCACGTCCAGCACCAGGCACTGCTCCCGGCCGGGTTCGGCGGCCATGGCCCCGGCCACGCTGGCGGCCGGCCCGGAGAGGATGGTTTCACAGGGGGAATCGATGGAGGCGGCAAAGTTCATG
>CAYUAQ010000209.1:0-4227 GCA_964442705.1 uncultured Desulfobacteraceae bacterium | reverse complement strand
TGGTAAAATTGAAATACGAAGAAGATGATCAATGGTGAATAAGCCCCCAAAACGGGTCATGATTTCCGGGGTCGCGGGATTCATCGGCAGAAACGTCGCCAGTCACTATCGGCAGTGTGGATATGAGACCATCGGCATGGACATCGTGCAGCAAGAAAATGCGCCGTCTTTTTTCCTGACCCGCTATTTCCGGAAAGACCTCGAAAAAGAGAGGATCGGATTCCTGCTGCAAAAGTATTCTCCAAGAGTCTTCATTCACTGTGCCGGCAGGGCTTCGGTGGACCTGTCGGTGATCGACCCCGATGCGGATTTTCGGGCGTCAGTGCCGATGACTTTTTCCATACTCGACAGTCTGCGAAGATCCGCCCCCGGCTGCAAATTCATTTTTTTGTCCAGTGCTGCGGTTTACGGCAATCCGAGATCGCTGCCAGTCGGGGAAGACCAGCCGGCGGACCCCATCTCGCCTTACGGTTTCCACAAACTGGCCTGCGAACTGATTTGTCGGGAGTTCAGTGTAATCTATGGGCTGCCCACCGCCATCATAAGGATTTTTTCCGCCTACGGCCAGGGATTGAGAAGACAGGTCCTATGGGATACCTGTCTGAAGGCCCACAAGAACCGTGAGGTCGTCGTGCTGAGAGGCACGGGAAACGAGACGCGGGACTTCATTCATGTCCACGACATTGCGCAGGCCATTGAAATCGTAGGAAGAAACGGCCTTTTAAAGGGCGAGACCTACAACCTAGGCTGCGGTGTTCAGATCAGTATTCGCAAAGTCGCCGAACTGCTGATCTCCGCCATGGGAATGCAGCGACGGCTGCGCTTCGACGGTGTCGTTCCCAGGGGGATACCGCTGAACTGGTGCGCCGATATCCAGAAGATAAAAAAAATCGGGTTCGCGGCCAGCATCTCACCGGAAGAGGGAATCCGAAAATACGGTAAATGGTTTCTCAGTGAAAACGGCTGAAAAAGAACGCCTCCATATCGGGATTCTCTTACAGACCGACGCGTCGTGGCTGGGGGGCGTCTACTATTTCCAGAACCTGGTCAAGGCACTCAGAAGACTGGATCCCGGACAAGAATCGGTGCAGATTTCCGTTTTGAGCCGCACGGTGCTGCCTGAACTCCGGATGACGGGAGTCAAACTGATCCGCATTCCCCCGAAAGCACCCACCCCGCTCGTGCAGAGAATGCTCTGGAAGTCCCGGAACTTGCTACGGAGCATCGGGGATCCGTTGATCGAAAAGATCGCCGGGGAAAACGGTATTGATTTCCTGTACCCCTATCCGGGCAGGAGCTCAAAAGGGACCTTTTCTTCCGCCGCATGGATATTCGATTTCCAGCACAGGTATCTGCCTGAATTCTTTTCACCGGAGGAAATACGGCAGCGGGACAGGATGTTTTCCAGAATCGCCGAATCGGCTCCCGTCATCGTGGTCAGCAGCCAGACCGCCGCCGCCGATTTCCAGCGGTTTTTCCCCCGGCAATCCCATAAAGTACAGGTGCTGCGTTTCAGAACCTGCATCGACGAATCGTCATCGGTCTCCGAGGTGCAAAAAACCGTTCGTGAATATCACCTGCCGCAAAAATTCTTCATGGTGTGCAACCAGTTCTGGCAGCACAAAAACCACTTGCGGCTACTGGAGTCGGTTTCCACCCTCAGGAAGAGAGGTGTTGAAATCCACGTCGTGATGACCGGGCACCTGCATGATTACCGGCGTCCACAATTTCAGGACGAGATACTGCAGGCGATCCACCGGCAGGGCATCCACGAAAATGTTTTTCTTCTGGGAAGAATTCCCAAACGAGACTATTTCCGCTTGATGCGGGCCGCCGTAGCCGTGCTTCAACCGTCGCTGTTCGAGGGCTGGAGCTCGGTGGTTGAAGACGCCAGGGCAATGGGAAAGACCATTGTCCTGTCAGACATCCCGGTACACCGGGAGCAGAACCCGCCCGGGGCGTTCTATTTCAATCCACACTCGAGCCGCGAACTCGCCGATGCGATGCATTCGGTCATGGACCGGACTGCCCCCGGACCGGACCCCGAAGCCGAGAACGCCGCCGAAAAGAACAGTCGCAAGGAGATCCGGGAATTTGCCGAAACTTTCAGTCGCATCGCCGTAGAGGCCCACAAAACGCAAATGGCGGGAACGTGAGAATCCGCTTGCGCATGAAAGACGTGTTGAAAAACCTGCTGGAAGAGTGGAGCTGCAACAGAAAATCCAAAGGATACAGCCCCGGGGGTAAGAGACGGATTTACCATTATCACGTCCGAAAAACGGGCGGAAGTTCCCTGAATTACATGTTTCTGGCCCTTGCCGGCAGGGACCCTGAAAAAACGTATGCGCGACTGGCTCAGAAAGAGAACCATCGCCTGGTTGCGGGAGGCAGGGTCTATCTCGGGTGGAATGTTTCGCTGATCGAGAGGGGAAGCTTTTTCTACGCCTTTTCACACACCCCGGCCCACAAGATAACCCTGCCCGAGGACACGTTCACCGTGACTTGTTTCCGGGACCCCGTCCGGCGTGTGATTTCGCTGTACAACATGTTGTGTTATTACCGGGACAACCAAGTGGCACATCCTTGCATGGCGGTGCAGGGAAAATGGCTTGCAGATACTTTCGGTGCCTTCATCCGCAATGTGCCTCCCAATCACCTGCTGAGACAACTCTTCATGTTCTCCAGGCATCTCGACGTCGACGAGGCCATGGAGAACATCCTGAAGACCGATTATTTCTTTTTCACCGAAGATTTCAACCGGGGCGTCGCCGAGCTCAGCCGGAGGATCGGCGTGAGGCTCGCCCCGCTGCACATCAGAAAGGCCAAGATCGTCTATGAAGTTAGGGATTCGGAAAAAGACGATTTGAGGTGGCTGCTCGGGCGGGAATACGATCTGATCAGACGTCTGCGTGACTTCAAGGCATCATGAGGATAGCCTACTTATACCTCCCGCACCGCATCGAGCGGCTTCCGCTGGTCTGCAGCGGGAAGTGCCCGACCGAATTTTTTTACGGCGCCGTCGAACTTCGACAAAGGGGGCACGACGTCGGGGTGTTTGAGGCCATCGAGAAGCCGCGACGTTCCTTGCCGAAATTCCTGGCTGAGAAACTCCTCAGGATCAGGTACTTGCCCCCCAAGGTCCACGTCGGCATCCTCGACGCAGTGGGCCTGCTGCTGCCGCAACTCAGCGGCTACGACGCAGTGGTTGGCACGACGTCCGACATTTCGCTCTCTCTCGGCATCTGGCGACACCTCGGGCGCCTGCCGAAGAAGATCGTTGGTATTCAGTGCGGCCTTTTGAACTACGGGCAAAACCCCATACGGGACAGGCTGACCCGCGTGGCCCTGAAACAGATGCATTCCCAGGTTTTCGGCTATGGTGAGCTCGAGGGAATCCTGAAGACCTACCGTGCCGACGAACGGCGGGTCGAAGTGAATCTCTTCGGGATCGATACGCGATTCTGGTCTCCCGGGACGCCGGAAGACCTGGGGGAATACGTGCTATCGCTGGGAAGCGACGCGAGAAGAGACTTCGACACCCTCGTTAGGGCGGCGCGCTTCCACCCACAGGCACGTTTCCTGATCATTACCAAAAGAACTTTGAAAGCGGTGCCGCCGGAAAACGTGCAGGTCATCAGAAGTTCCTGGGGATCCCGCGAGATCGACGACCTCGCGCTGCATAGGCTCTATCGGCGGGCCGCATGCGTGGTCGTTCCACTCAAACCGACGGTACAGCCTTCCGGGCAGAGCGTGGCCCTGCAGGCCATGGCCTGTGAAAAGCCGGTCATTCTTACCCGTACCGCGGGCTTGTGGGAAAGCCGAAACCTGAGAGACGGCGAGAACATCCGCTTCGTCCCTCCCGGCGATCACCGCAGGTTGAGCGAAGCGCTTACCGAAATCCTGAAAGACCAGGGTATCAGAAGCAGGCTGGGCAGGGAGGGGCGGCGATACGTCATGGCCCATGCCCGCATCGATTACTTTGCCCAACGGATCGAAAAGCGATGCCGCCTGCTCTTGGAAAAGGGGGGGGAGGCGTGAAACCCTATCGCCTCTGTGGACACAGCGGGTCATTTTGAAAAACTTCACCGTCAGCATTGTCGTCCCCAGTTTAAACAAGGGGCCCTTCATCGAGGACACTGGTCGCCGAGGTCCGGTCGCCGGGAGTTGACCGGTTCCTGCGCAACTGTGTGGATAAGATCTGCGATCGCCTGGCGGGCGGCGACCTGT
>CAYUAQ010000208.1:0-4234 GCA_964442705.1 uncultured Desulfobacteraceae bacterium | reverse complement strand
TCATGGGTATCCTCCTGAAATGATATGGTTTTTCAGGTGCATACCACACTAGAAATCAAAAGTCTAGATTTATTTAATTATTTCAATATATTACGAACATCGAGCATTTCCGGTACAGTTTTTGACAGCACGAAGGCTGTACCACGCACCGATATCAGCATGAATTATGCCAATAGTTACTTGCGATTGCCCTGGGCGGGCGCCGTCTCCGCCTTGACGAACGGGGGCGGGTGGGGTATTGAAGAACGTCGGCCCCGGAGGGGGTTCGCGGGGTCACCGGTTTGCTGAAAGGAAGGATCTATGTGTCTGGCCATACCGAGCAGAGTCGTCCGCATTGAAAACGAAATGGCCACCATCGACGTGGATGGCGTCAAGCGAAAATGCAGCCTGCTGCTTCTGCAGGACGCCCGGGTGGGCGATTACGTGATCGTGCACGCCGGCTTCGCCATCCAGAAGATCGACGAGCAGGCCGCCCTGGAGACGCTGGCGCTGCTGCGCGAAGCCGCCGAACTCGTGGAAAAGAAGCTGTCCGGTTCAGACGGGTAACCCAATGGCTGCTGCCCTCTCACATGCAGCCGCGGGCTCTCTTGCCGGCCGAGGGACATGACCGCACACCGGGCTGCCAGAAGACTGGAAGTAAGCGGCATCGTCCAGGGGGTGGGATTCAGGCCCTTCGTATACCGTCTGGCGCGTCAGCTGAACCTGGGGGGCCGGGTGGCCAACACGGCCGACGGGGTGCATATCGTCGTGGAAGGCACGCCGGACGGCCTTGACGCTTTCTGCCGGCGGCTGCGCAAGGAAAGCCCCCCCCTGGCCCGCATCGCCGCGGTGCACACCGCCGCACACCCCGCCGAGGGCCACGATGATTTTGTCATCGTAAAAAGCACCACCGCCGCGCGTCGCACCGCTTTCATCTCCCCGGACGTGGCCGTGTGCCGGGACTGCCTGCAGGAGATGAACGATCCGGGCGACCGCCGCTACCGCTACCCTTTCATCAACTGCACCAACTGCGGGCCGCGCTACACCATCATCGGCGGGATTCCCTACGACCGCGCCACCACCTCCATGCGCCACTTCGCCATGTGCCCCCGTTGCCAGGCCGAATACGACGACCCCGGCGACCGCCGCTTTCACGCCCAGCCCAATGCCTGCCCGGACTGCGGGCCGCAGGTGGCGCTGCACGACCGCCGCGGTCGGCGCCTGCAGACGCCGGACCCCATTGAGCGGGCCGCCGAACTGCTGAAACAGGGACACATCCTGGCCGTCAAGGGGCTGGGCGGCTTTCACCTGGCGGCGGATGCCGTCAACGGCGAAGCCGTGGCCAAGCTGCGGCGCCGCAAGCACCGCGAGGAAAAACCCCTGGCCCTCATGTCCGCCGACCTGGACAGTGTGGCCGGCTATGCCCGTGTCGGCGACAAAGAACGCCAACTGCTGACCTCCATGGTGCGCCCCATCGTGCTGTTGGAAAAGCGGATTCCCAACAAGATCTCGGAACGGGTGTCTCCGGCCAACCGTTGCTTCGGGGTCATGCTGCCTTACACCCCGCTGCACCACCTGCTGCTGGGCTGTGGTTTCGAGGCCCTGGTGATGACCAGCGGCAACCTCAGCGAGGAACCCATCTGCAGGGGCAACCGGGAGGCTTTCGAGCGCCTGGCCGGTGTCGCCGACTTCTTTTTGGTGCACGACCGTGAGATCTACCAGCGCTGCGACGACTCCATTGCCGCGGTGGTGGACGGGCAGGCGCGGCTGCTGCGGCGTTCCCGGGGCCACGTGCCGGCGCCGGTTTTCTTCCCACAGGCGGCAGCGCCGATCCTGGCCTGCGGGGCCGAGCTGAAGAACACCGTCTGCCTGACCCGGGATCGCACGGCCTTTTTGAGCCAGCACATCGGTGACCTGGAAAATGCGGCCGCCGATGCTTTCTTTCGCAAAACCATCGATCATCTCAAGCGGATCCTGGACATCGATCCCCGCATCGTGGTCTGCGACCGGCACCCGGATTACCTGAGCAGCCGCTATGCCAGGGCGCTGCCAGGGGTCGCGCTGGTGGAAGTCCAGCATCACCACGCCCACATCGCCGCCTGCCTGGCCGAAAACGGCCACACCGGTCCGGTCATCGGACTGGCCTTCGACGGCACCGGCTACGGAGACGACGGCACGGTGTGGGGCGGCGAGGTGCTGCTGGCCGACCTGAAAGCTTTCCGGCGCCTGGCCCACCTGCGGCCCGTGCCCCTGCCGGGCGGCGATGCCGCCGTGCGCCAGCCCTGGCGCATGGCGCTGAGCCATCTCACCCAGGTCTGGGGCTCAGACCTGGCGAACCTTGAACTGCCGCTGCTGGAAAAGCTGACCCCTGAACAGGTGCGCGTGGTGGGCCGCATGGTGGAGCGGGGGATCAATTCGCCGCCGACCTCCAGCCTGGGGCGGCTGTTCGATGCCGTGGCGGCCCTGTGCGGCCTGAGGCGAGAGGTGGCTTTCGAAGGCCAGGCGGCCATGGAACTGGAGATGGCCGCCCAACCGACCGACCGCTGCTACGAGTTCGGCTGGGACCAGGGAGAAGACTGCCTCATCCACACCGACGGCATCATCCGGGGGGTGGTCAACGATCTTGCCCAGGGCCTTCCCCCGGCAGAGATCAGCGGCCGCTTTCACGCCACCCTGGTGCGGCTGTTCACCGACCTTTGCGCCCAGCTGGCCCGGCGGACGGGTGTAAGAACGGTGGCCCTTTCCGGGGGCGTGTTTCAAAACCGGCTGCTGCTGGCGGGCCTCTCGCGCTCCCTGCGGGAAATCGGCCTGACGGTGCTCAGCCACCGGCAGGTGCCCGCCAACGACGGCGGCATCTCCCTGGGGCAGGCGGCCGTGGCGGCGGCGCGATGCAGCGAGTGGGTGTTGAGGAAAACAAGGAAACAAGCATGACCATCAAATACCTGGAAGAGTACCGCAGCCGCGAGATTTCGCAGAATCTCATGGCACGCCTGCACGAAATCAGCACCCGGCCCGTGCGTCTCATGGAGGTGTGCGGCACCCACACGGTGGCCCTGTTTCGCAGCGGCATCCGCTCCATGCTGCCTGACACCATCAGCCTGCTCTCAGGGCCCGGGTGTCCCGTGTGCGTCACGGACCAGGGGGAAATCGACGCCTTCATCGCGCTGGCCCGGGAGCCGGACGTCATCGTGACCACTTTCGGCGACCTGATGCGGGTGCCGGGCAGCGGATCCTCGCTGCAGCAGGCCCGGGCCGCGGGCAGCGACGTGCGCGTGGTTTACTCGGCCTTCGACGCCCTGGACATCGCCCGCCGTAATCCGGAGCGGCCGGTGGTTTTCCTGGGGGTCGGCTTCGAGACCACGGCCCCTACCATCGCCGCCACCATCGTGACCGCCGCGAAGGCGGGACTGGAGAACTTCTCGGTATTTTGCGCCCACAAACGGGTGCCGCCGGCCCTGGAGGCGCTGCTCTCCTCCCGCACGCTGCGCATAGACGGCCTGCTGCTCCCCGGCCATGTGTCGGTGATCATCGGCGTGGATGCCTACCGTCCCCTGGCGCAGCGCCACGCCATGCCCTGTGTGGTGGCCGGTTTCGAAGCCGTTGATCTGCTCCAGGCTCTGGTGCTGCTGACAGAACAGATCGAGAGGGGACAACCCCGGCTGGCCAACGCCTATCCGCGGGCCGTCACCGATGGCGGCAACACCACAGCGCTCGGGATGCTCGCCGACGTTTTCAGGCCGGCTGACGCCCGCTGGCGCGGCATCGGTGTCATCCCTGACAGCGGACTGGAAATCCGGGAGCGGTTTGCGGCCTTCGACGCCGCCAGGGTATTCGGCATCACGGCCCGCCAGGTGCCGGATCCGCTGGGCTGTGCCTGCGGCGACATTCTCACCGGCAGCAAGACGCCGCCCCAGTGCGGACTGTATAAAACCGCCTGTACCCCCGCCCATCCCGTGGGCCCCTGCATGGTCTCCAGCGAAGGGACGTGCGCCGCTTACTACCGCTACGACCGGTCTGCACCTTGAGGCTTGCGGATACGGCCCGCATCGTGTAAGTCAACCGCATATAATGCGGGCGATGTCCGCAACCCAGTAACCGCAATGGGTTGCGGCAGCCGGAAAGCCAGGTAAAAAAAGTTACCAGTTACCAGTTGACGGAAGACGGTCTCTTTTAAAATTGATTCCTTTCCTTCGCTGTCAACTGTCAACTTCGTTCGTTGCGTCATCAGGTCCGTGTAATCTGTGTTAATCCGCGT
>CAYUAQ010000207.1:0-4242 GCA_964442705.1 uncultured Desulfobacteraceae bacterium | reverse complement strand
ACGGCATTTTCAGGCCGCCGGTTTGGGGGCATTTTCAGATCGCCAGTGACATCAATCTTGGGATTCAGCCTTTTCAAATAAATGCCAATAGACGTGTCAGGTTTGTTTTCGGCTGTTTTCTGACAACCCTTGAAGAGGTGGATGCCGATATGTTGACATCCTTAATTACTTTTAGTTATGCTGACATCAGGTAATGAAATTTTCGATGCCGCTGAAAACAGACCTGTTCCATTTGAAATAGAAACGGCTTTAAGGATTTCAAAATGACTCTCACAAAAGCTCGAATTGTAGAATCTCTCCAGGAAAATATTGGTTGGTCGAAAAATCAGAGCTCCCAGGCTGTTGAAACCTTGTTGGAGCTGGTGAAGAGAACTCTGGAGTCTGGCGAAGATATTTTGATCAGCGGGTTCGGAAAGTTCTGCGTCAAAGAGAAAAGCTCACGGAGAGGGCGGAACCCAGCTACAGGTGAAAAAATGACGTTGAAACCCAGAAGGGTGGTCATCTTCAAGTGTTCTTCTAAACTGCGGGAAAAGGTCAATGGAGGGAAACGATGATCGGCCCTGTGAAACTCGGCCATCAATTATTGGCAGAAACAATCGGTATCCGCATCGAAATCATTTCAAATGACTATGCCGAAACTCCTGCCATTGAATCGAAGAACACCTATCAGGAAATTGTTTTCCAGATAAAGGAGGATGAGCCAGATATTTTCGCTGTTGGCGTGGTGTTCGCACTATCTGCGATGTCTTTTGCCTATTCAGCGCCACGGGGTTATTCCGAAAATGAATTCCAGCCAGACGAAGACTGGAACATCGAGTATTTTCTAAGGGGACTCGAATACAAAGATGGCAATCTTTGTTTCTCCGCCGATTATGTTTCCGGCCGGTTGATGAAAACCGATATCACCTTCGAAAAGGGCGGTAAAGTGACGGTTGTAACCAGAAACAGGGCAAAGGGCGCTGAAAGGTGGCTGATCCACCTCCAGGGTAAAAGACACATTCAGCAGGTGAAATAGGCCCGATGGAATAAATCAAAGGCATGGGCTGATGGAGGCATCCTGAAAATGAGTGTATCTGTGTCATAAGCTCGGAAAGTAAGAGAAAAATATGGTTGGACGAAGTCCGGAAAACAGTTGCCGAGTATTTTCCACGCAACCTGTGAAGATGGGTGATGAGATATGGGGTGATGGTGCTAATGAGTTATGTTGCAAGGTATCGGTAGGTTAGAGTTAGCTATTCTATTTATATTATTCTATTTTACGGTATTTTAAAGTGTTTTCCGTGTAGCTGTGCCCTCCACCTGGGAAATGAACGGGATGGACTTGCGATGTGATCTTCCATTTTGCAATATCTTGTAATTATTGTTATTACAATCATACTATGGGCTTTTTTGTTGAAATCGGTCATTTGGTGATGCAACTTGGGCATCCATTCACACACACTTGCTGAATTTGTCGAGAGATAGCGTTTAGCAGATTTTTTTTATTCCACTTGACAGATTAGGAAACGCAAGTTATCATCTAGACAGACTAGACAGAAAAGATTTATTGGAAGAGAGGGAGAATGGAAACTTGGCAGTTACAGGACGCTAAAAATCGTTTCAGTGAGGTTGTTAACAAAGCATTGCGGGATGGACCGCAGGTGGTTACCAGGCGCGGCAAAAAAACCGTGGTGATCATGTCGGTTGAACAGTATCGGAAACTGGTGCGGCCCAAGACCAGCATCGTTGCTTTTTTCCAGCAATCACCCTTGCGGGAAGTGGATCTTGAGCTGGCGCGCAAGAAGGATCCTGTGAGAGAGGTGACCTTTTGAATTATCTGCTGGACACCTGCGTGATTACCGAACTGGTGAAACCAGCACCGGATCCCCGCGTGGTGAAATGGATCGGCGTCCAGGATGAAGAAAGTCTTTTTCTGAGCGTAATCACCATCGGTGAAATACAGAAGGGCATATCCAAGCTGCCGGATGGCCATAAGAAACAGCAGCTACAGCGCTGGTTGCAAAATGACCTGCCTGAACGATTCAGAGGCAGGATTCTTGAAATAGGGATTGGAACCGTTCGTGTATGGGGGCAAGTGCTGGGATCTTGCGAAAAAAGAGGGATAACTTTACCCGCTATCGACAGTCTGATTGCATCTCAGGGCATCTTCCATAAAATGACCATCGTGACCAGGAATATTTCCGATATGGAACCTAGCGGCGTTCCGCTGTTGGACCCATGGATTATTTAACCACTGGCCTAATATTATCCCGCTGGTGCCTTCCCAACATCTTTCTCTCGGAATGTACCAGCTGTTACGATTGGTTTCACCGCGGCAGCAATTCAGCCCTTTGGATTTGAGCCTGCGGAAGCAACGTCCCGAGGGAGCTTTATCCCAGCAGTTGCTCGTTGCCGATGCGCACGTGGTGCAGACCGGCGGCTTTGGCGGCATGGTAGCAGCGTTGCGCCAGTCCCCGGGAAGTGACCGGCAGGTCCGCCATGTAAAATTGGGGATGAAAGCCCAAAAGGCTGTATGGAATCTGCGGGTCGAGATGGGCGATAAATTCAGCGATGGCCCCGACTTCAAGTTCGTCGATATATCCGGGTACCAGCAGGGTGCTGGCCACCAGCAGTGGCGGCCGCCGGCGACGGTCTGTCCACTTGGCGGCCCGTTCAAAGTTGGAGAGGGTTCTGGCGTTGGTGACGCCGGTCAACGCCATGTGCAGGTCGTCATTGCAGGCCTTAAGGTCAAATTTGATGCAGCCGCCGGAATCAATGGCCAGCACCATCATTTCATCAAGCAGGTCCGCTCGCATGGAGCCGTTGGTTTCCCAGCATACCCGCAAAATACGGTCCCTGTTTTGCTCGAGGGCTTTTCCGGATGCCTGCAGGGAATAGGGCAGCTGGGGTGAAGGATCGCCTCCAAAATAGCAGATACAGGCGGTGGAATTATCAACGGCGGCCGCCAGCTCAGCCGATGATCGGGTCGGCGCCGCCAGGGTTTCCTCCCGGAAATGCCAGTTCTGGCAAAACAGGCAGTTGAACGAACAGGCCTGAAAAAAAACGGCCAGATTATTGTATCCGGTTTCAGCCCCGGGGGAATGGGCGAAACGAGGGTAGCCCGCACCGGTGCCGCCGGCACAAATCCAATCCGCCACACAGTTGGTGGGCAGGGGGTCAACGTACCAGGAAAGTTTGCCCCGTTTGGCAGATACCCCCTTCAGTCGGCCGCCCTGGTTGGTACGCAGTCCGCAGTAGCCGCTCTGACCCTCACCGATTTTGCACTGGTTGACGCAAATAGTGCAGGAGATGCCGGTGGGATCATCCGGTGGGCTGATCGGCAGCCCAAAGGCTTTACGGGATTCTACGTGGGCCTGGGCGGCCATGGCCCGGGAATCCTCCGGATTTCTGCGAATGCATCTCAGGCACACACCGGGAAACCGGGATATCAGTGGCGAGGTTTGCTGGCAGAGTTTGCACGTGGCCATGGCAATATAGCGGGGACCGGAAAGTGCGACTATTTTCCGGTGCGGTTCCGGCACCGATTTACACCCAAAAGCCGACGACATTTTGAAATCGATGATTTCGATATATTTTCACATATCCGCTAGCATAAGGCAACCCGATAAATGGCTTCCGGGCAACGGCCCTGACAGGGGAGACGCCGGTTGCAACGGGCCGACCCGCGCTTTGTTGAATATGGCGTCAAGGCCTTGATTTGATATATCATAGGCGCTCTGACGACGGGGCTCAATGGCCGCTGTCCTCGACAGCGGCCTTCCCTTCAGGTTTTTTGATGATTTCGCTGTATCGTGACAGGTCGATTTTCTCACCGCGAATGCAGGCCAGAAAAACCGCGCTGTAGCGCTCCGTTTTCGCCGCGCCGACGCCGGTGATGCGCGAAAAATCCTCCACGCTCCCCGGCCTGGCCAGCGCCATCTCTTTCAGGGATTTGTCGTGAAAAATGACGTAGGGGGGGACCTTCAGCTGCCTGGCGATTTCGAGTCTCAGGTTGCGGAGGGTTTCAAAAAGCGCCTGGCTTTCTTCGTTTTCAGGGCCGAGATCAGCTGGTTGCGGTGGGTGCCGATCTTTGCCGGCCTTTGGCGGCACCAGATCCTTTCGGAAAAAAACCGTTCGCTCCCCCCTCAACACCGGCCAGCTGTCATCGGTCAGACGGACACTGGAAATCCTCCCCGGTTCCACCGAAAGAAGCCCGGCTGAAAGCAGCTGCCGATACACCGATTGCCAGGTTTTAGCGTCCAG
>CAYUAQ010000206.1:0-4248 GCA_964442705.1 uncultured Desulfobacteraceae bacterium | reverse complement strand
ATTAAAGGACCCTATTGAGAC
Source organism: uncultured Desulfobacteraceae bacterium (assembly GCA_964442705.1). GTDB lineage: Bacteria > Desulfobacterota > Desulfobacteria > Desulfobacterales > JALSRD01 > JALSRD01. Next base: position 4,227 of record CAYUAQ010000206.1, on the reverse strand, counting down.
GCCTCCGCAAAAAGCGCATCGGTCTTGGCGTTGATCTGCTCGTCGGTGAAGTGTTGCAGGGTGATGGCTTTGCCCGGACACTCGGACACGCAGATGCCGCAGCCGTGGCACTCGGCCGGCTCGATGACGGCGTGGCCCTCGGACCCGATGTGCGGCACGTGGTAGGGGCAGGTGCGCACGCAGGTCAGACAGGCGGCACAGCGCTGGGGCTCCACCGTCGACACCACGCCGCCGACCAGAATCTGGTCGCGGCTCAGGATGGTCATGGCGCGGGCTACCGCCGCCCGGGCCTGGGCGATGCTCTCGTCGATGGGTTTCGGATAGTGGGCCAGACCGGCCATGAAGATGCCCTCGGAGGCAAAATCCACCGGCCGCAGTTTGGCGTGGGCCTCGACCAGGAAACCGTCTGCGTTCACCGGCACCTTGAACAGCTCGAAGAGTTCCTTGTTGGCGCTGGGAAGAATGCCGGAGGCCAGTACCAGAAGGTCCGGTTTCAGGGTTATTTTCCGCTGCAGCACATGGTCGACGACTTGCAGCGACAGGCGGTTTTGCTGATCGGCGGCGACCTGGGGCAGTCTTTCCAGGTCGTAGCGAACGAAAAGGATGCCCTTCTGCCGGGCCTCACGGTACAGGTCTTCCCGGAACCCATAGCTGCGCATGTCGCGGTAGAGGATGAAGACCGCCATTTTGGGGTTCAGGGCCTTGAGTTTCAAGGCGCTCTTCAGGCTGTGCGTGCAGCACAGGCGGCTGCAGTAGTTGCGCTCGGGAATCCGGGAGCCTACGCACTGGATGAATACGGCGGCCCTGGCCGCGGCCAGGCGCGCGTCGCCCCGGGCCAGGGCTTCGTCCATGTCCAGATGGGTGAACACATCCGGGTGCCGGCCGTATAGATAGGTGTCGGGCTTGTACTCCTTGCCGCCCACGGCCAAGACAGTGGCGCCGTGACCGACGATGGTGGTGGACGGCTGCCGGTCCCGGGACACCAGGGTGGTGGTGAAGCTGCCCACCACCCCGGAAGTCTTGGTGACCTCGGTCTGCAGAAAGATCTGAATCCCGGGGTGCTGTTCGGCGCGCCGGACCAGATCCCTGAGATAGGTCTGGATGTCTTCTCCCTGCCATGTCTGGTTCAGCAGTCGGGCGTTGCCGCCCAGCTCCGACGAGCGTTCCACCAGGTAGACCTGCACGCCCTGTTCGGCAGCGCCCAGGGCGGTCTCCAGTCCAGCCACCCCGCCGCCCACCACCAGCAGCGACCGGTTGACGCTCATGGCCACCCGGTGCAGCGGCTGGATGTGTGCGGCTTTGGCCACGGCCATGCGCACCAGGTCCTTGGCTTTGCGGGTGGCTTTTTCAGGCTCGTTCATATGCACCCAGGTGTTCTGGTCGCGGATGTTGGCCATCTCGAAGAGGTAGCGGTTCAGCCCCGTTTCGCGAATGGTTTCCTGGAAGATGGGTTCGTGGGTGCGGGGTGAGCAGGCGGCCACCACCACGCGGTTGATTTCCTTCTCGATAATGATTTTTTTGATCTTGTCCTGAGAGTCCTGGGCGCAGGTGAACAGGTTGTCTTCCACGTGCACCACATGGGGTAGCCCGCGGGCGTAGTCGCGTACCGCCGGCACATCGGCCACGCCGCCGATATTGATACCGCAGTTGCAGACGAACACGCCTATCCTGGGCGCCTGCCCGGCGATATCGCGCTCGGGCGGCAGGTCCCTGGTGCGGGTCAGGGTGCCGCGGGCGGCTGCCAGACGGCTGGTGGCCGCGGCAGCGGCCGCCGATGCCTCCATGACCGAGTGGGGAATGTCTTTGGGACTCTGGAAGGCCCCGCAGACGTAGATCCCCTCCCTGGTGGTGGCCACCGGAGCGAGGTCCCTGGTGCGGGCGAAGCCATAGTCGTTCAGCTGGATCCCCAGGCGGTCGGCCAAATTCGCGACACTGTCGGAGGGTGACATGCCCACCGAGAGAACCACCATGTCGAAGGTCTCGCCGGCAATCTCACCGGCTTCGGTGCCGTAGCGGATCATGAGGCGCTTGCGCGGCAGCATGTCGATGGAGTGCACCCGCGAGCGGATGAAGCGCACGCCTTTTTCCTGGGCGCGCTGGTAGTACTTCTCGAAGTCTTTGCCGTAGGTGCGCATGTCCATGAAAAACACCGTGGCTTCCAGATTCTGGGGGCTGTGTTCCATGGCGATGACGGTCTGCTTGACAGCGACCATGCAGCATACCCCCGAGCAGTATCCATTGTCGCACTGGTTGATGTCGCGTGATCCGACGCACTGGATCCAGGCGATTTTTTCAGGCGCCTTTTTGTCCGAGGGGCGCAGCAGATGCCCGGCATAGGGGCCCGAGGCCGAGAGAATGCGCTCAAACTCCACGCTGGTCACCACGTTGGGGTGGTGGGCGTAGTTGTAGGTGCTGTAGCGGCGCGGGTCGAATGGGGTAAAGCCCGGCGACGCGATGACGGCGCCCACCTCGAGGTCGCGGTGCGCGGGCTGCTGATCGTGGAGCACGGCGCCGGGAAGGCAGGCCCGTATGCACTGGTAGCATTCACTGCAGATGCCGCACTGCAGGCAGCGGTCGGCTTCCAGTTTGGCGCGCACCTCGTCATAGCCCAGCTGAACCTCGTTGAAGTCGGCCGTGCGCTGCTGCGCCAGCACACGGGGCATCTTCTGCCGCGGAATGGGCTTGTGGCGCATATCGCTGATGTCGGTGACCACACGGAAATCCTGTCCGCGGCCCTGGGCCAGGTCCCCGCCCTCGATGAAGCGGTGGATGGAAATGGCGGCCTGTTTGCCGGCTTCGATGGCCTCGACCACGGTGCCGGGTCCGCTGACCGCATCGCCGCCGGCGAAGATGTCGGGATCGTCGGTCTGCAGTGTCAAAGGGTCTACCCTGATGGTTCCCCAGTCGGTGAGGGTGCAGGCACACTCTTCGGTCAAGCAGGCCCAGTCGGACTCCTGGCCGATGGCGGGAATGATGTCGTCCACCGCGATGGTGAATTCGGACCCGGCAATGGGCTCCGGTCGCCGCCGGCCGCTTTCATCCGGATCGCCCAGCCGCATCTTGATGCATTCCAGGCCGCTGACGCGGCCGTTTTCGGAAAGCACGCGCAGCGGGCTGGTCAGGGTCATGATGTCGACCCCTTCTTCGGCGCACTCTTCCAGTTCTTCTTCGCTGGCCGGCATCTCTTCCAGGCTGCGGCGGTAGATGATGAAGGGTTTGGCGGCGCCCAGACGCAGTGCGGTTCTGGCTGCGTCCATGGCCACGTTGCCGCCGCCGATGACGGCCACCCGGTCGCCGAGATTCACCGGCTGGCCCAGGCGGACGGCCCGCAGGTACGCGACACCGGGGTGCACGCCTTCCAGATTTTCGCCTTCGATGCCCAGCACCTTGCACTCGTGGGAGCCGACCCCCATGAAAAAAGCCTTGTAGCCCTGCTCGCGCAGTCGGCCGATGGTGAAATCCCTTCCGATCTCCACGCCGGTGCGGAAGGCGACGCCCAGCTGCCGGATGACATCCACCTCTTTTTCGACCACCCGCTGGGGCAGGCGATACTCCGGGATGCCCAGCGTCAGCATGCCGCCGATGATGGCCTGTTTTTCGAAGACCGTTACCTGGTAGCCCTCGATGGCCAGGAAATAGGCGCATGAAAGGCCGGCCGGACCGGACCCGATGATGGCCACCTTTTCGTCTCTGGGCTCCTTTTTGGGCGGTATGTAAGGCGTGTCGCTGGCGGCATCCAGGTCGGCCAGAAAGCGATGCAGATACTGGATGCTCAGGGACTGGTCCACTTTGTCGCGGTTGCAGGCGCCTTCGCAGGGATGGTGGCACACGCGGCCGCAGATGCCGGGAAACGGATGAGACTGCTTGAACAGCTCCAGGGCTTCCCGGTATTTTCCCTTGGCCATCAGGGCGATGAAGCCCTGGACGCTGACGTGGGCCGGGCAAGTCGCACGGCACGGTGAAGTGCCGCGTTTGGTGATGGCGTAGGCACTGGGAATTCCCTGGGGATAGAGCTTGTAGGCGGCGCGGCGCATGCCCAGGCCGGCATCGAATTCGTTGTTTACCTCTATAGGACAGACCTTCTGGCACTCTCCGCAGGACGTGCACTTGTCGATGTCCACATGGCGGGGATGCTGCCTGACCCTGACGGTGAAGTTGCCCGCTTCACCGCGCAGCGATTCGATTTCGGCGTTGGTCAGCAGTTCGATGTTCAGGTGCCGGCCGCAC
>CAYUAQ010000205.1:0-4271 GCA_964442705.1 uncultured Desulfobacteraceae bacterium | reverse complement strand
GACTCGAAATTCATGTGTTTCATCAGCTCACGGGTAGAACAAATTTACCGTGGGACGTTCGCCTTGCGGGCTTGACAGCCCGCCGGGATTTTGCTAATCTTCAACAGATACGGAACGGGGACTGGTATCGCTCCTGCTTGCCAGGCACTTTGGCAGGATCTTGGATCCCTCCTTTCCCTGGGGGCCGTATGCTGCCGCTGGCGCGGAATACGCCATCGAACCCGGCTTTTCCATACCTATCGCACACAGGCCCACGCACCCCGCGGAAGTCCGTCTGTCCGGAAATTTTTCAAATGGTGATATTGCCCCTTGGATTTCGCTTGTGCCAAATCAAAAGTTAAGAATTAGAAAATCAGAGAAAAACGAAGAAAATGTCTGATTTCTTACGTATAAACATGAAAAACACAAATAATCCCGCGCAACTACCTGTAACCACCTGAAATCAAACTAGATTTTTTATGCTAATTATGTAGAGTATTTCCAAAAGGTTATGGAGGTGCTCTACAATTGGCCATAACTCCTGTTAAAAACGTGAAGACCCAGGGCGTGGGATTCGCTCCCATCCTGCGTCACTACTTTGTCCGCTGCGGCATTGAGCGCATCATCGATGAGAACGTCGAATTGGATCCTCGCAGGAAAATTCTGACCCACGGACAGGCGGCCGTGGCCATGATCACGGGCATCTTGTTCCAGGTCATGCAGCTGTATCGGCTGTGCAAGTTCGCGTCTGAAAAAAAGGTGCTCACGGTGTTGTTTCCCCAGATCTCGGCTGAGCAGTATTTCGATGACCGCCTGGCAGACACTTTGGATGCGCTGTTCGCCTTCGGTCTCGGTAACCTGGAGATGCTGATCACCAGGCATATGATCGAGGCCTTTAACATCGATACGCGGGTTTGCCACAACGACACCACTTCTGTTTCGTTTTACGGTCAGCCCGATAGCCACAAGACCGGCCGGAGCATCAACATCACCTTCGGTCACAGCAAAAAACACCGCCGCGATCTGAAGCAGCTGATTTGGTCGCTGTCGGTCAGCGACGATCACGCCTTTCCCCTGTTTGAGCAGGCCTACGACGGCAACCGGGCCGATGTCACCATCTATGTCGAGCAATGGCACCGGCTGATCGACCTGCTGGCGTGCCGGGATTTTCTGTATGTGGGCGACTCGAAGCTGGTCACCCACGAGAACATGGCCCATATCTGTGACAACGATGGCTTTTTCATTGCGCCGGCGCCGATGTACGAATCCTATAAAACGGTGTTTGAAGACGCCCTGGACAAGCACGATCGCGAAACGCTCATTGCCTACAAGGGACGTTTTAACCGCGGCTTTGAAGTGTCCATGGATTTCGAGCATAAGGACCGGACTTACCCGCTGCGCATGATCATCTTATTTGACCATGGCCTGCGTGCCAGGAAAAGCAGGACCCTGCAAAACCGTGTCGACAAAACCACTGCTGCTTTTGAAGAACTCTGCGGCAAGCTCAACCGTTACCGGCTCAAAACCCGTGAGGCCATCGACAAAGCCTGCACCGCCATTTTGAAAAAACACAAGACAGAGTCCTTTTTCACTTACACCATCACCAACGAACCGGTCACCACTTACAAGAACAAAAAGCCCGGGCGGCCCTCGAAGACCAGTGACAAGGTGGCTGTCGTGACAGACCATTTCAAGGTGCAGCTGAGCTTTGACGGCAACGCCTTCGAAAGGGCGCTGTCGCGATGCGGCTACTATCCCCTGGTAACCAACCAGGGCCCTGAAAAGCTGAGCATCGAGGGGGCCATGCTGGCGCACAAGAAGCAGTACAAATGCGAACATAGCTTTCGCCGCGCCAAGGGCCCCTACAGCATCGAACCCATCTACCTGCACACGCCGGAGCGCATCGAGGCGTTCCTGCTGCTTTTCAAGATCGCCCTGCAGATGGTGGTGCTCATCGAAAGGACCGCCAGGGGAAACATCCGCCAAAGAGATCGCGGCCTGGATGGCTTCATGCCCAACCGTAAAGATGTCCGCAATCCGCGCAGCGAATACCTGCTCAAGCAATTCGAGGATATCGTAAAAGGGCAGATGCCGCTGCCCGATGGAAACACCTACGGCTTTGTCTCCGAATTAACCCCCCTGCAGCAGGATATACTGTCTATCCTCGAGGTGCCGGCAGAATGCTATGATTATCAGTATCTTTTCGATACCAGCTGACCGGAAGGCCTCGGCAAGGGACTGATCGAAAATCACAGCGGAAACTGAAAAATAGAAAAATGTCATTTTTAAAAGAGCGAAATCCAAGTTACCCATAAATCGGTCCACCAAAAAGGAGGTATGATGGAAGCGAATATGGTTATCAAAAATGGGAAAGTCATAACCGTTGACAGGAATTTCAGTATCCAGGAGGCGGTTGCCATCAAAGACGACAGAATCGTGGCGGTGGGAACAAACGATGAAATAGAGAAATTTATAAGCCCTGAAACAAAAGTCCTGGATCTCAGGGGCAAGCCGATCCTTCCGGGTATCAACGAGTCGCACATGCATGGGCCTTTTTTCGGAGCGACCCGCCCGCCCCTGGCCATTGATTTAACCTACCCTGCGGTTAAATCGATTCCGGAATTGGTGGATGCACTTCGCCGTGAAGTGGAAAAGACAGAACCCGGCGAGTGGATTCGCGGTTTTGGCTGGGACCAGGGGTCCCTTGAAGAGTGCAAAAATGACCCCTCCAGGTTGCCCCGCAAAAGTGATCTTGATGCCGTTTCGCCGGACAACCCGGTTGCTTTCACTGATTTTTCCTGCCACACGCTGCTGGTCAACAGTAAGGCCCTCGAGATAGCCGGGGTTACCAAGGAAACACCCGACCCGCCGTCAGGCGAGGTGGAAAGGGACGAAAACGGAGAACCGACCGGTATTTTCAAAGAGCCCGGCGCTCAGGCACTGGTATCCGCTCATGTGCCGCTATTGACCCGGCAGGAGAAAAAAACGGCTTTACTGACAGCCTTGAGTCACCTCAATGCCAACGGCGTCACCAGCTTTACGGATGCAGCGATCGGGCCCGGCGGCGAGTCTTTTCTTTATGGTGTCATGAGCGCCGAGTTCGTCAAGCTTTACCAGGAACTGCTGGAAGAGGGAAAGCTGACAGCCCGAGTGACCACTTTGTTGCTCTTGGGGGATTATGGTGCCCTGACCTATGAAGACCTTGAGAAGGGCTTGAAGACCTTTGCGGTTCCGACGAACCTGGACAATACGTGGCTTCAGTTTTCGGGTGTGAAAATATTCGCCGACGGCATCCCTCTGACCTACACCTCATGGATGAACGAAGACTACGTAAGCGGAAATGCCGGTCATGGACGTTCTGTCATCCCAGGGGAGACCGACCAAGAACAGTACGATAATCTCATCGAAATGATCAAGCTGGTACACCGACACGGTTTTCAGATTGGCATTCACGCCACCGGCGATAGGGCCATCGATACTGCTGTAGATGGTTTTGTCCAGGCGATTGAAGAAAAGCCTGGAGGAGATCCCCGCCACTATATCATCCACGGTGACCTTGTGAGTCCGGAAAAGGCCAGGGTTTTGGCCCAATTGGACTGTGGGATCGCCATGCAGCCTTTCATCGGTGTAATGATCGCCGACTTTGAACCGGCCGTGATCGGAGACGAAAGGGCCGCCTATGAATGGCCCGCCCGGACGGTCCTGGATGCAGGGGTAAACCTTACAAGCAGTTCTGACGCCCCCGTGACTTACCCCAACTGGCGGTTGGGGGTTCAGGCGGCGGTTCTGAGAGAGGGCTTGGTATCCGGTAAAGTAAGCGGCCCAGAGGAATGCATCACCGTGGAAGAGGCGATCCGTACATACACCATCAACGGTGCCTGGCAGGATCATATGGAAGAAATCAAGGGATCTATCGAAGTGGGCAAACTGGCCGATTTCTGCATTATCGGAGATGACATCCTATCCGTCGACCCCCATAAGATCGGAGAAATTCCGGTGCTCATGACCATTGTCGGCGGAAAGATCGTGTTTGATGAAAGCGGTGGCGCCTTTGAGTAAGTGAGTGCCTCGGTGTTTTTTTCGGGTTCCTGAACCGTTCTATGCGTTTATGATTGATTTCAAATCCTTTCCAAATTTGGTCCTGACGCTGTCTCAGGAAACAAGAAAATCTGACTACTGAAATCACAGAATCGGCAGGGGTTCGTCAGGTTTTGCTCTGTGTATTCTGCATGCTGCGGGGGGATCGTGCCAGCTCATCGGGTTGAGGCAGTTTAGGTTGTGGGCAGCCTCCG
>CAYUAQ010000204.1:0-4288 GCA_964442705.1 uncultured Desulfobacteraceae bacterium | reverse complement strand
GTATTCACATGGAACAGTCGTTGGTGGGAAAGGTCTTGTCCAGCTGGGCCATGTGCCCGCCGATGCTGGGCGCTTTCTCCACCAGGTAGACCTTGAATCCGGCGGCGGCCAGGTCCAGGGAGGCCTGTATGCCGGAAACGCCCCCGCCCACCACCAGTACGTCGCCAAAGTTGCTGTCCTCAAGACTCCTGCACAGCCGTTTGATCTGTTCTTTTTCCACTTCGCTAGTTCCTCTTGTTCGTTTAGCAGGGTTGCGCTAGATCACTTCCTGGATGATTTCGGTGATGTCTTTGATCTCCAGCACGTCGTCATACTCCAGGTTCAGGCGGCTTTCCTCGAAGTTGGTGATGCAGTAGGGGCAGCAGGTCACCAGCGTGTCGGCCGCCGTCTCCCGGGCCTGCTGCAGCCGCAGGTCGGAGAAGCGTTCGCCCATGGGTGTGTCCATCCAGATGCGGCCCCCGCCCCCGCCGCAGCACAGGCTGTTGCGGTGGTGATCGACCATCTCGGCCAGTTCCAGGCCGGGCACGGCCGCCAGCACTTGGCGCGGCGCGTCGTAGACATCGTTGTGGCGCCCCAGGTAGCAGGGGTCGTGGTAGGTGATTTTATTCTCGTAACGGCCGGTTATCTCGAGGCGGCCGTCCTTGATAAGCTCGTTTAATAACTGGGAGATGTGCACCACCTCGAAGTTCACCATGAACTCGGGGTACTCGTTCTTGAAGGTGTGGTAGCAGTGGGGCGAAGAGACCAGGATCCTTTTGACTCCGTTGTCGATGAAGGCCTTGATGTTCTCGCGAGCCAGGTTCTTGAAGACCTCCTCGCTGCCGGTCTTGCGGATGCTCTCGCCGCAGCAGCTTTCCCGGGTGCCCAGGATACCGAACTGCACGCCCGCCTTGTTGAGAATGTTGGCCGTGGCCGCGGCGACCTTTTTCATGCGCGGGTCGTAACTCAGGTAGCAGCCCACGAAGTACAGGATTTCCATGCCCTCGGCATAGGGCTTCACCGGCAGGTCCTTGGCCCAGTCGGCGCGCTTGCCGCGCTCCCCCTGCAGGGGATTGCCCTCGGAGATGATGCTGGCCCGGGCACTGCGGGCGGATTTGACCGAGGCCGGAAAGACCTCGTATTCGGTGGCCACCCGCCGCAGGGAGACGCTGACGTCGATCTGTTTCACGCCCCTGGGGCACTGCTGTGGGCAATTGCCGCAGGTGGTGCAGCGCCACAGGTCTTCTCCGTCGATCTCGGTCAGGCCGAAAGCCGCCTCGCGGATCAGCTTGCGCATGCTGAAGTCCCGCACCCGGTTCCACGGGCACACGGCGTCGCACAGCCCGCACTGGAAGCACAGCTTGAAGATCTCTCCGCCGGCCTCTTTTATCTCGTCGATTACTTCCTTGAAGGGGGCTACTGTTTCCACTGTCTCAACCGATCCTCTTTAAAACGGTTTCAGTCTTCCTTCGACATGCGGGCCAGGGCGTCCAGGATTTTGTCCATGCCGTACTTTCCAGCCAGCGACTCCAGGCCGACTTCCAGGTCCTCCAGTTCCTCTGCGCTTTCCTCTTCGGCAACTTCCTCTTCGCGCTCCATGACGACCAGGGCCTCGGCCAGGCACACCTTGACGCACCAGGGCTCCTCTTCGCCCTCGCACATGTCGCACTTGAGAGGCAGGCCCGAGTCTGGTTCTTTGAAGTCCTCGCGCGACGGGCAGGAGGCCCGGCAGAAGGCGCACTCGTCGTACTCCTTGCCGTCGATGACGTACTTGTCCCGCCCGGCGCACTCGGCCACGGTGTGCTCCCCGGCGTACACGGGAATGTAGATGTCCTTTAGTGGATCGCGGATGACCCGAATGCGGGCCCTGGCCGGGTTGTTGCCGCTGAACTTGGGGTCGGCGTGGTAGGCGGAGCAGATGACTTCGCAGGCCCGGCAGCCGTCGCACTTGTCCGCATCGATCACGATGGTCTTGATGGTCTTCTTCTTGGTTTCGGTGTTCACGGTTGTCACCCCCTGAGCTTGGTGTCTACTCTTGTTCTGCCGAAGCCTCTTCCACAGGAGCCTCCTCGCTTTCCTTGAGGATGCCGCGCCTGATGAAATCCTCGCTGACGAAATCAAGGCCCAGCCCTTCCAGGGTTTCGCTGGTGGGGATGCCCTCCTTGTTCCAGCCCTTGTACTGGTAGTAAGTGTCCAGCAGCTTCTTTTCCAGTTCGGGAAAACGCTTCTTCCAGTGGTTTTCAGGCGGCTTGTCGTCCTTGCGCCGCATGCCCCGCCGGATGTTGATGGCCCGCACCAGCGTGCGGTAACGCTTGGCAGCCTGTGACAGCCTCTCCTCGTCCATGTCGATGCCGGCGCCGGCCGATATGAATTTCGGGTAGTTGTGGATGTGGTAGGGCGGTTTTAACGGAAAGGACGAAAGGCCCGCGCACATGCCCAGGGCGTCGTCGATGTAGTGCATCTTCTCCTGCCAGTCGACGATGTCGCAGGTCATCTCCACCGTGGGGTAGAAGGGGATGGAGTTTTCGCCGCGCAGTTCCCAGTCCAGAAAGTACTGTTTGAACTTCTCATCCGGCACCTGGAACCAGTCCTTGACGAACTCCTCGCGCTGCTCGCGCTTGGGAAAGGGCGCCTGGGGGAACTGCCCCTCGATCTGGGTGATGTTGATCTTCTCGCCGGTGCTGTACATCAGGAAGTAGATGGGGTTGAGCATGGACAGCTTCAGCGGCAGCTGCTCGTGCTTCTTGATGGTGTTGTGGTCGTAAGCCTCGGCGCCCCTGCCGATCTTGCGCGCCGCCCAGTAGGTGCCGTCGGCCAGCACGTCGCCGATACCCTCGCGGCGCACGATCTTGTCCAGCAGCCAGTAGAAGCGCTCCTCGTTGTCGGATGGAAAGCCCGGCATGTCCTCGTCGGTCAGGATGCCGTTTTCGTAGAGCTCCACCGCGAAGGCCATGACCTGAGGCGCCGAATAGCCGTCCACGCCATACTCGGTGGCCCGCTGGGCGATGCGCAGGCCGAACTCCAGGTCCGACATGGCCGCCATGGTGTAGGTCAGCTTGGTGAAGCACTTCATCATGTAGGTGGGCACGCCCGGCAGCGAGAGCGTGGCGCCGCATTTCAGGTGGCAGTTGAAGCAGCTGATGAGGCGCTTGCGTGCCCCTTCCAGGGTCTCCTCCCACTGTTTGGCGACCTCTTCGGTCCAGAAGCCCTTTCTGCGCACCCGTGAATTGCCCCAGGAGAAGTTCTCGGTGTGCCACTTCTCGTCGTGCACAGCCATTTCCTGGGGTGAGCCCAGGCGGGCCAGGATGGGCATGACGTTGGGAATGGGATGGTCTTCGCGCCACTTGATGTAGTCCAGCACCTCCATGCACAGCTGCAGGTACTCGTCGGGACGCGCCACGTTGATGTCGTTGGTGCCCCGCACCACGATGGCCTTGACGCCCTTGTCGCCCATGACGGCCCCGATGCCGCCGCGGCTGGCGCTGGCGCGGCCCTGCTCTATGGAGGCGTAAAATACGCGGTTTTCGCCGGCCAGGCCGATGGCCGCCACCTGGGCCTTGGGTTCATTGAGCTCCCGCTTGATGAGTTCGGCGGTCTCGATGGCACCCTTGCCCCGCAGGTGACCGGCGTCGCGGATCTCCACCTTGTCGTTGTGGATCCAGATATAGACCAGGTCGGGCGACTTGCCGCGCAGGATGACCTTGTCCCAGCCGGCGTACTTGAGCTCCGGCGCCCAGAAGCCGCCCATCATGGAGAAAGCCATCAAGTTGGTCTGGGGCGATATGGTGGAGACGATGGTGCGGTTGCAGCCGGTGGCCGGTGTGCCGCACAGCAGGCCGGCTGAAAATATCAGCAGGTTGTCGGGCGAAAAGGCTTCCACTTCGGGAGGGACCCGGTCCCACAGGATCTTGGCGTTGGTGCCCAGGCCCCCCAGGTAGAGCTCGGTGTCCCGCCGGTCGGTGGCCACTTTCTCGATGTTGCCGCGGGTCAGATCGATTTCCAGGTTAAAGCCTGTCTCTGCGTACCTCATTTCTATCCCCTTCTTGCTGGAACTTTCAGGTCGTATATTTGCCGGGCCTGCCCGACCGATGCGCCTGACTGCTTGTGAAATCACTGTCAAAAGGGAACGCCGGGGTTGTCAGGGCCGTCGGGCCGACTTTATATCTTGACTACAATGTAGCTACTATGTAGTTATATCAGCCCTTGATGTCAAGAAAAAAATGGGGGTTTCGGTGAGAAAACCGATGCATGCAGGGCAGCCTGCGGAAAATCGGCGGCGAACACCGGTGCCGGTATCTGCCGTCGCCTC
>CAYUAQ010000203.1:0-4304 GCA_964442705.1 uncultured Desulfobacteraceae bacterium | reverse complement strand
GGGGGGATCGCCGGCCGCGATGGCCTCGTAGAGGTCCCGCGTGGCGTGGTCGGGATCCTTGGCGCACATGGCCTGGGCTTCCTCACGGGTCAGGTTGCGGATGCCCTGGTCGGTCTTGAAGTGGTACTGCACCCAGAAGGTGTCGCCTTTGGCGTTGGTCCACTGGAAGGTGTGGCTGCTGTAACCGTTCATGTGGCGGTAGGTGGCAGGCGTGCCGCGGTCTGAAAACAGGATGGTGACCTGGTGGATGGACTCGGGTGTCAGGGACAGAAAATCCCAGAACATGTCGGGATCCGGCAGGTTGGTGGCCGGATGCCGCTTCTGGGTGTGGATGAAGTCCGGAAACTTGAGGGGGTCGCGGATGAAGAATACCGGCGTGTTGTTGCCCACGAAGTCGTAGTTGCCCTCCTCGGTGTAGAACTTGACGGCGAATCCGCGCGGATCGCGGGCCGCATCGGGAGATCCCTTTTCGCCGCCCACCGTGGAAAAACGCACGAACACCTCGGTGCGCTTGCCTATTTCGGAAAGAAAGGCCGCACGGGTGTATGGTGTCACGTCGGCGGTGACCTCGAAATAGCCGTAGGCCCCGGCCCCCTTGGCGTGCACCACCCGCTCGGGAATGCGTTCGCGGTCGAAATGCGCCAGCTTTTCCAGCAGGTGCACGTCCTCCATCAGAACAGGTCCCCTCGGTCCGGCCGTCAGGCTGTTCTGGTCGTCGTCCACGGGAATGCCGAAAGCGGTTGTCAGTCGTTTTTTCTCGTCCATCTGGAATCCTCCTTTGCTGGTGCCAGCGGCGCAGGGGCGGACTTCCTGGGCTGCCGGTCACCGGTAATGCGGGGCTGCCGCGTTATTGCCACTATTTTCCTGTTGCGTCTCGATACTACTTGATAATTTTTCGCATTAAACGACCAAAAAAATATCCCCGTGCCCATGGCACCTCACGGGGTGTGGGTATGCTGGCACTGGGGGCAGATGCCGAAAAAATCCAGCCGGTGATTGACGATCTTGAATCCCGTGGCGCGGGCCAGCCGCCGGGTCAGATCCTCCAGGTTCTCCACATCGGGGTCCATGATCTTGCGGCACTTGATGCACACCATGTGGGGATGGGGAAACGGGCGGTTGCCGTCGTACCGGTTGCCGCCTTCGGCAAAGCCCAGTTCCAGCACCTGCCCCAGTTCCTTGAGTTTCAGGATGTTGCGGTACACCGTGGCCAGGCTGGTGGTGGGAAAGCGCCGGCGCACCTGCTCGAAAACCTGCTCGGCACTGGGGTGCTCCCGGCTGGCGGCCAGGATCCTGAGGATCTCCAGCCGCTGCGGCGTGAGCCTGAAATTCTGGCCGCGCAAGGCGTCGATCATTTCATCTAGTCGTTTCCGGGGGTCTGCCATGATACCGGCACTCATCCTTAGGTGCGAATAATTATCATTTAATATAAGATACTATTTAAGTCTGTCAAGCCGATATGTTCGGCACCGGCAGATTCCGCTTGCCAAAAACAGCGGGACTGGGTAAAAATTCGGCATTTAGACAGCAAACAGACAACTGACATCAGGTGAAGTCCGATGGATATCGACAAAATCGTGGGCATCATGTACAGCGGGGCGCGGCCCGGCGAAGAGGAGCAGGTGCTGGGTCTGCTGGCGTCCTGCGGCCTGGAACACGGAGACGTTACGCCGCAGAAACTGCGTCATTTCATTGTCGCCCGCCGCGGCGAGGAGATCGTGGGAGCGGTGGGCCTGGAGATTTCAGGCAGCGACGCCCTGCTGCGTTCGCTGGCCGTGGCCGAACGCTACCGCCGCCGGGGGGTGGGCCGGTCCCTGGTGGAGGCTGTCGAGCGGCACGCCCTGTCCATGGGGGTGGCGCACATCTACCTGCTGACCCTCACGGCCGAATCCTTTTTTGTCGAAAGGGGATACCTGCCGGCCGAGCGCGGCAGCGCACCGGCAGGCATCCAGGAGACCGAGGAATTCCGATCCTGCTGCCCGGATGCCGCCGTCTGCCTGCACAAGCCGCTCTCGCCGCCTGCCGCGGAATGACCCTGCCCGTTGGAAGAAATAGACGGATGTCCACTGCCGTCACAGAAACCGCACCATTATGAAAATACCCACCATGGCGAACACGATGGTCAGCTTGGCGGCCACGCCCAGCACGAGGCCCCAGGAGGTGCCCACGCCGGCTCGCGTGGCGTCCTTCAAGCTGCGACGCCCGGTCAGTTCGCCGATCACGGCGCCCACGAAGGGCCCCACGATGATGCCGACGATGCCGAAAAAGAGCCCCACGATGGACCCGATGACGGCCCCCACCACGGCGCGCCGGGTGCCGCCGAACTGCTTGGTGCCCACCGCCCCGGCCAGAAAATCGACGACGTAGGCCAGCACCGCCATCAGCGCCAGGATCACCAGCGTCCATGTGCTCACGTGCTGGAAGTGCTCGGCCCAGGCGGCCAGCACCAGGCCGGCATAGACGATGGGCACCGCCGGCAGCACCGGCAGCACCAGTCCGGCGATGCCCACCGCCACCAGCACCACCGCCAGGATATAAAGTACGATAGTAAACGTCATGGCCCTCTTACGTCTTTCCCAGGTACTGCCCGCTGTAATCGGCGGTGGTCAGCACGGGGTTGTCTGAAATACGTGCCGCGTGGATGATCTCGCCGACAAACAGGGTGTGGTTGCCGGGTGCGAGGGTCTGCCGGACGCGGCATTCCAGAAAAGCGGCGCATTTTGACAGCAGCGGACAGCCGGTGCGGCCCTTCCGCCAGTCCAGGCCGTCGAACTTGGCCTCGGGGTCTTCCCCCTTGAAGCGGCGCAGCAGCGCCGACTGGTCCTTCTCCAGCATGTGCAGGACGAAGACGCCGCTTTTTTCGATGAGCGTGTGGGTGTAGCGCGCCGGGTGCACGGCCGCCGCCACCAGGGGCGGGTCATAGGAAACCTGGCAGACCCAGGAGGCGATCATGCCGTTGACGTCATCGCCGTGGCAGGTGGTCAGCACATAGATGCCGTGGGTCATCTTTCCCAGGGCCGCGATCCACTCGGTTTTCATCTGGCATCTTTCTCCATTGAGACGCGTATGCTATAAAAATACCGATAACCTCAGACACAGGGGATATACCATCATGACACCTCCGAAGACAATCTTCAATGAACTGCCGGGCGAAACGATTGCCCTGCGCTGCGAAGACGGCGATCTCGATTTTGAAAAGGCCCGCGACATGGCCCGTGACAAAGTCGCGGAGCGGTGCGACGACCCCATGCTGCTGGCCTGGTACGACGGCGGGCGGGACATCGCCTACCCGGACAAGGAGTGCGGCCCGGGCGGCAAACCCGGCTGGATTGTGTATGCCGAGTCCCGGGGTGCGGACCTGTCGGTGGACATCAACGACGGCCAGTACGTCTTTCTGTTCCTGGGCCTCTTCTGAACCCCCTCAGACATCCCCGATGAAAAACGGCCGGAAGCGGCCGGGATCCCAGGTCATGGCCTCACGCAGGGCTGCCAGCAGGCGGGGCCTGTCCCGCGGCAGTTGGCCCTCGAGGTTGATGTAGTTGGTGTAGTGATCGCTGGTCAGGGTGGTCTGCGTCTCGATGCCGCCGATCAGCCGCTGGGTTTCGGTCAGCACCTCCAGGGGATCCAGCATCACGAAAGCGCCGCTCTGCACATCTTTAAGCAGCGGCGTGTTGATTTTGGGTACGAAGGTACGCAGGCGCACGAAATCCGGTGAAACGGCATTGATCACGCGGGCGGTCTGGCGGGCATGGGAACGGGTGCGGTCGCGGCCGCCGATACCCAGGATGACATAGAGGCTCAACTGCATGCCGGCCGCGCGCACCCACTTCCCGGCCTGGATCTGCCGGCGGCTGTCCACCCCTTTGCGGATGCGCCGCAGCACCTCGTCGTCCCCGGACTCCAGGCCCACGTGAATGCGCGTCAGGCCGGCGGCGGCCAGCTCTTTGAGATCCGCCGGTCCTTTCTGGTGAATGTACTGGGAAGAGCCGTAGACGGTGATGCGCGCCAGATGCGGAAACTGCTTGCGGGCATACCGGCAGATGCGCGCCAGATTGCGGGTGCGCATGGCGATGGTGTTGCCGGCCGGAAAAAACAGGGTGCGTACCCCCTGGCCGTAAACTTCGCGGGCCTCGCGCAGGTCCGCCTCGATTTCTTCCACCGGCCGCTCCCGGTAGCGGGGGCCGTTTTTATACACCATGCAGAAGGTGCAGCGGTTGTGGGGGCAGCCCACGGTGGCCTGGATCAGGAGCGAGTCGGCCTCGCTGGGCGGCCGGTAGATGGGGCCTTCATAGCGCATGATCGGT
>CAYUAQ010000202.1:0-4329 GCA_964442705.1 uncultured Desulfobacteraceae bacterium | reverse complement strand
CCCGGTAAGCGTTTTTTCATGGCCCATCTGGCAATCGGGTATCTTGGCGTCGCCCTATCCGCCGGCCACGTAACTGGGCAGGGCGTAGTAGCGCGCCAGGCGGGCCACGGCGCCGCTGATCAGGGCGCACTCCGGGGATCCCACGGCGGCCGCGGCCAGTTTCAGGTCCATGGCCGTGGTGGAACTGCCGTAGATCACCGGCGCGCCCCGGCGGGTCAGCTGGGCCAGGGTCAGGCCGCTGAGGATCTCGGCGTTGTGGGTCACCAGCGCCCCGGCCAGGGTCACCGGCGCGGTTCCCCCGGCCATGGCCATGGACAGGATGTTGCACACCACGTTGTTGCGGGCGGCTTCCATGATGATGTCGCAGCACTCGGAGATCAGCTTCAGAGGGCTGACCGGGCAGGTGGTAAAGGACACGATGGGACGCTGCCGGAACTTCTGCATGCCGCCGACGATGAGCGCGGCCATGTCGATGATTTTCTTGAGAAGGCGGCCGTTGCCCGGGCCGAAGGCGCAGTGCTTGGTGGTGTTGGTCAGAAAGGCTTCGGCGTTGTGCAGGGGCGCGCTCTCCTCGCTGACGTCGTGGGCGCCGATGGCCTTTTCGCAGAAATCAACATCGTCCAGGTAGTCGATGACGCGGGCCGCCTGAACCAGGTCCTGCTTGACCGGTTCGCGGTTTTCCCCGGTGAAGGGGTCGTTGATCATGACCCCCTCGCTGAAGTTGGTGAAGTGCACGCGGGTGCTTTCCATCACTAGGTCGTGCCGGGGGTCGCGCCCGGCCAGAACCACCTTGGGAGGCGCCGAACGGATGGCATCTTCCACCAGGAAGGGCGGAAACCGCACGGTCTTCGCCTCCCGGTCCACCCGGGCGCCGGCGTCTTCGAAGCGGTCCAGGGCCTCGTCGCACTCCATGACCACACCCGTGTCTTCCAGCAGTTCCAGGGTGGCCAGGTGAATCTCCTCCAGCTCATCTTCTGTCAGGATGTTCAGGGACAGCCCGCCGTTGAGATGTCCGCCGGCATGTAAGTTTCGTTTCATGGTGTTTTTTCCTTCTACGCAATATGTTTTTCGCTTTGACTTTGGCGCTCCGGAGGGACAACATCTCCCAATCGGAACCCGGCTAGCGCTTCCCTGGTAACAGGTTTCGCACTTTTTGAAAACAGCCGTCTACTCAAGAGATTGCCGAAGGTACTCAAACGGCTCGGTCAGGTGGCCGTTGTAAACGATAACGGCCCTGCGGATCTCCTCGGGAAGGCCGCACGCGTCCAGCGGCGACCCGTAATCGGCCCCCACGATGCCGGGAACAAACTTCCTGAGTTGTCCGCTGAAAAAAGTCGAGGCATCCGCAGGCAGCTCGCAGGGCAGGTTGTCCACCGCCAGGACCACGATGCCGTCGCCCTCGTGCCCGTCGGTCACCCTGCGGGTCAGCGGGTCGCACAGATAGGCCGGCATGCCGGAGTCCGTGGTGCGCACGGTGCACTCCACGGCGCCTCTCACATCACAGGAGATATCGGCGATGCCGCACAGCCGCGGCTGGTCTTGTTTTTCAAACAGCGCTTTCAGACCATCCCAGGTGACAAAGCGCGGATAGCGCGACTCCCAGTACACCGCGTTTACCACGATGGAAAGATGCGGCAGATAGCGGTCGAACCGGCTTTCGTACTTTTCCGGGTGCTGGTAGTATTCTTCCAGGACAAACGGCCCGCCATCGCGGCGTACAACCAGATCTTCTTCTTTGAACACGGCCAGGTAAATCTTGCGGGGGTCGTCCGTGATGGCGGCCAGGGCGTCGGGGGCCACACGTTCCACGGGCAGGCAGTCGAAGATCTGCTGCGCGCCGCCGGAGACGTTGCCGTAGCCCAGCACCCCGATGACCAGCGGGGTGATGGCCCCGGGCAGCCCATTTTCGGCGATCCGGGCGCCGATCTGGCGCAGGTGGTCCCGGGCCTGCTCCACGGATTCATACTGGTGGGCCCGCCGGCAGCGGGTAAACGGTGTCTCGATGCCGTGATGTCGCCAGTACTCGCCCATCAGTGAGAGGATGTCCAGGGCCCCGGCATCTCCGGCGAACCGCCCGAAGTAGACCAGCCGCCGGCTCTGATCATCGGTGATCTTCTCATAATCGATGAGGGTGCTGCCGCTGTCCATGATCTTTTTCAGCAGCGGCATCTGACCCTTCTGACCCTTGATGGTGTGGGAAAAGAAGACGTAGGTTTTTCCCGCCAGGATTTTTTCCGGAGGGATTTCCTTGATGCCGAAGATTACGTCGCCCGGCGCCATGGAAGTGCACAGACGGGCGCCCGCCGTCTCGTAGGCCGACGCACTGAAAAACCGTTTGGACGATTTTTCCACGTACGCGCTTACACCGGCGTCACGGATGATGGCGGCCAAATCTGCGGGTACGAGGGGCGTTCTTTTTTCCCAGGCATTCTTGTCTTCGGCACGAATCAGCAGTGATTTCATAGGGCAACGGCTCTTTTCTCGTTTTCGGGGGGGATTTCGATCCGTCGTTTCACGAAACGGATGCCCCGGGTGGCCAGTTCTGCCAGAACAGGGCGGTAGAGCTCGGGAACCACGGGGATTCGGACGCCGGTCAGACCGATTTCGCCTTCGGCGATGAGCCGGGTGGCGATGGCCACCGGCAGTCCCACCGTGCGTGACATGGCCGTATCCCCGCCGGGGTCGCCGACGTGGATCAGCGTCGCCTGCACACGTTCTGTTCTGTCTCCCGGGTAGGCGGCTTCAAACTCGTGGTGCTGTACCAACAGGTCGGATTCGCCCTGGGCGTAGACCAGCTTTTTTTTCAGCAGGTAGGCGAACATCTCCAGAACCGAAACCAGTCCGAGCGGCAGTTGGGTATCACTGAAAAGCCCCAGCCACTGCAGCTTTTTAATGGTCAGGGAGTAGGCCGGGATGTGGAGATAGTCGGCCACGGCCTCCGGGACGTCGCTTCTCTGGGTGTTGATGATGTTGGCCATCACCTGGCGGGGGGGTACTTCGGCAAAATCGAATTTCATCTGGCGGTTCAACAGGCCCAGTTTCTTGAAATGATCCCAGGTTTCGCAGTACCCGATATTGCGCAGGGTGCCGCGGTATATGGACCGAGCGGACCCGATGCCGTACAGGTCGCGATAGGGCAGGGCATCGCGGTTGACATAGGCTTCAAAAACACCGGCCCCGGGTATGTTTTTCAGCCAGTAATGCTCGAACAGCCGGCGGGCCGGCACATCGATGATCCGGCCGTCTTCCATGTAGCGGCCATCGTTGTTGGCTGCCAGCACCGCCCCCTCCGGGCTCCAGGAAAACTTGTAGCCCAGGGGGTTGTTGTTGTTTTTTAGGGCCGGCAGTCCCCCGCAGTAAGAGTAAAAGGACGTGATTTCACCGCCCGCGGCTTTAACAGCGTCGATCACCTGCATGGCGGCCATGTGGTCGAGGCCCGGGTCGACCCCGACCTCGTTCAGAAAGATCAGCCCCTTTTCCCTGGCCGGGGCGTTCATGGCCTGCATCTCTTCTTTTACGTAGGATGCAGTGACCAGATGCTTTTCGTGTTCCAGGCAGAGCCGGGCAATGGCCGGATGCAGCATCCACGGCAGCAGGCTGATGACGACATCGGTCCCGGCTACCAGCCGTGACAGGGCGGCCGTGTCCCTGACGTCCGTCTGCAGGGCTGTGCCCCGGTCGCTGTCACCGATGATGCCCCGGGCCTTCTCGATATCCTGGTCGGCCAGGGATACGGCCAGGCCGGGCTGCTCCAGCAGATAGCGCACGGCGGGCCGGGCCACCAGTCCGGCTCCCAGCACGAGTATGTTTTTCATCTCGCCTCCCTTGGTACTTCACCGCAGGTTAAAGCTGTTTTGGCTAACCAGAGCGGCTTTCTGCCGGTTCCCCGGATTTCTGGATAAAGGCCAGCCCTCTGTGCATCAGTTCACCGTGCCCGGCAGGCGGTGTCAGTTTGTGGAGCAGTTCGGCGGTGTGGCGGGCCAGCATTTCTGCCGCCTGCGGGCGATTATTCTCCTGCCACTGGTCCAGGGTCATGGCCGGCCAGAGGGGGCTTTCATCCATCATGGCACGAAACAGCGAGCAGGTGACTTCTGAGGTGAGGAAATTGCCGCCCGTTCCCACGGCCCCGATATCGGCGGTATTCACCGCGTCCTCGTCCAGTGAAAACCCCCCGGCGAACTGGCGCGCAAGGCGGATGACCTCCCCGGCGTACACCACCATGGCCGGCGAAAAGACCAGGGAGTCCAGGTTGCCGCCCACAAAGGGGGCCAGGCCCACCTTGCCCACCGGCACCAGGGTGAAGCTGTCGGCCAGGGCCTTGAAGAACCA
>CAYUAQ010000201.1:0-4375 GCA_964442705.1 uncultured Desulfobacteraceae bacterium | reverse complement strand
GGCGGCGGCCGAGTCGCGGCCGCCTCAAGATGCATTGCGTGCAGACATCCGATGCCGACCCCCTCCGCCGGTGTAATTAACCGTTGCCATAAACGATGCGAAACGGTATTAAAAACGGCGAACCTCTAAAAAGAACGGCAGGCATGGCGTTCGGGGCGCTCACGTCAGCGGGGATTTTTCATCAGGCGAACGGAGCGGGGGGATGGCACGTTGCTCAGTATCCGAAAAATTGGCGTTGTCGGCCGGACTTACCGGCACCTGAACCGCTACCGTCAGATTCTGACCATCCTGTTCAAGTACGGATTCGGAAATCTGGTGGAGCGGCTCAAGATCGAGCAGTATCTGGAAATCGGGCTGCAGCTGATTTCCCGGAAGCGCCGCGAACGGCTGGAGCGGCTGTCGCGTTACCAGCGGCTGCGCATGGCCTTCGAAGAGCTGGGCCCCACCTTCATCAAACTCGCCCAGGTGCTGTCTTCCCGTCCCGACCTGGTGCCGGTTCCCCTGCTGGCCGAGCTTGCCAAGCTGCAGGACAAGGTTCCGCCGTGCTCCTTCGAGGAAGCCCGCAGTGTCCTGGAGGAGGAACTCGGTGCACCGCTGGAAGACATTTACGACGACTTCAATCCTGTTCCGCTGGCATCGGCTTCCATCGGACAGGTTTACCGGGCGCGCCTGAAAAGCGGGCATTCCGTGGCCGTCAAGGTCCAGCGGCCTGGCATCCGCAAGATCATCGAAGTCGACCTGGAGATCATGCTGCACCTGGCCACCCTCATGGAACGGCACGTCGAGGAAATGGCTTTTCATCGGCCCGTCAAGGTGGTGGAAGAATTTGCCAGGGCCCTTGAACGGGAACTGGACTACCTCACCGAGGCCTCCAACGGCGAGCGTTTCGCGCGCAATTTTCTGACCGACCCCAAGATTTACATACCGGCCGTATACCGCAGCGCCACCACCTCGAAAGTGCTGACCATGGAGTTCGTGGATGGCATCAAGATCTCTGATATGGCGGCTCTGGAAGCAGCCGGCATCGATCGCCGGATAATCGTAAACCGGGGAGCCGATTGCATTCTCAAGCAGATATTCGAACACGGCTTTTTCCACTCAGACCCTCATCCCGGCAACCTCTTCGTGCTGCCCGGAAACGTCATCTGCCTGCTGGATTTCGGACAGGTGGGCAGCATCGACCAGAAGACCAAGGAAGATTTTGTCGACCTGGTGGACTGCGTGGTGAACCGCCGGCCGGGCCTGGCCACACGGGTGCTGCTCAGGCTTTCGCTGTGGGAAGAGGAGCCGGATCTGCGGCAGCTGGAGAAGGATGTGGACGGGTTCATGAACCAGCACCTCTTCGTGCCCCTCAAGGACATCCGCATGGGCAAACTGCTGCAGGACCTGCTGGAGCTGGCCGCCCAGCACCGCATGCGCATACAGCCGGACTTGTTCCTGATGATGAAGGCGCTGGGCACCATCGAGGGCATCGGCGCCCTGCTGCACCCCGACTTCGACATGATCAGCAAGGCGGAGCCTTTCATCCGCAAGGTGAAAATCAACCGTTACAACCCCAGGCGTCTGCTCCAGGATTTCTTACAGACGGCGGTGGACCTGAAGCACTTCAGCCAGCAGTTTCCCCAGGATGTGCTGGAGATCACGCGGTTGCTGCGGCAGAAGAAACTGCCCATCCGGCTGGAACACCAGGGGCTCCCCGATCTTTTGGCCACCCATGACCAGATCAGCAACCGCATCGCCTTTTCCATCATCATCGCGGCGCTGATCATCGGGTCGGCCCTGATCGTGGTGTCGGACACGCCGCCGCTGTTTTTCGGTATTTCGCTCATCGGCATCATCGGTTTTCTGGCGGCGGCCATCATGGGGTTCTGGCTGCTGATCGCCATCTTGCGCAAGGGAAAGCTTTAACAGTGTAAAAAACGGTCTAGAGGGGCAGAGGCACAGGGGTGCAAAGTGCAGGACCATTGACTGAAAAACCAAATTCCCGAGGATAAACCTGGTGGGGAGGTTTCCAATGCAACATGTCATTCTGGGAAACGGTATCGCCGGCGTCAGCGCCGCCGAGGCTATCCGGCAGATGGACGCCGCTGCCGGCATCACCATGATCGCAGACGAGGAGACGATTCCCTACAGCCGGCCCATGATCAGTATGGTGCTGGACGGGTCCGCACCGCCCGAAAAACTGCCCATCCGCGGCGAGCGCTTTTACGATGAACTGGACATCACCCCGGTGCTGGGAAAACGCGTGGAGAGCATCGACATCCACCGTCGCCGCGTGTTGGTGGCTGGCGTGCCGCCGGTGGCTTTTGACCGTCTGCTGATCGCCACCGGCGCCGATGCTCGCCGCGTCGATGCTCAAAACGCCGACTTGCAGAACATTTTTACCATGCGCCGCAAGGAGCATGTACACGGCATGCTGGAGGCGCTGCCAGGGGCCCGCAGCGCCCTGGTGCTGGGCGGCGGGCTGGTGGGCTTCAAGGCGGCCTACGGGCTGATGAAACGCGGGCTCAAGGTCACCATGCTGATCACTTCGGCCTATCCCCTCTCCATGCAGGTAGATGAAACCGCCGGACAGATGATCCTGGACGAACTGCTGCGCCACGGCCTGGAAGTGCAAGTGGGGGTCAGTGTGACCGCTTTCGAGGGCCGTACCACGGTTGCCGGTGCGCAGCTCTCCAACGGCGGGAAAGTGTCCTGCGACATGGTGGTCATCGGCAAAGGCGTTGCGCCGGCCCACGGCTTCGTGCCCCGTGATCGGTTCGAGGTGGAGCTGGGCATCCTGGTCAACGATCACCTGGAGACTGGCGTCGATGGCGTATACGCCGCCGGTGACGTGGCCCAGTGCACGGACATCGCCCGCGGCCGTCCCTGGATCAACGCCATCTGGCCGGAAGCCGCCGGGCAAGGGCACACCGCCGGGCTGAACATGGCCGGCCGGCCGGTGGTCTACCCGGGCAGCCTGGGCCGCAACGTCATGCGGGTGTTCGATATGGATGTCATGACCCTGGGATTGGTGAACCCGCCCGATGACGGGCAGTATGTCATCCTGACCCGTCATGACCGCCGCACAGGCGTATACCGCAAGCTGGTGCTGCGCGCAAACGTGCTGGTGGGTGCCATGCTGATCAACGCCGTGGAACAGGGCGGCGTGCTGCTGGGGCTCATCCGCAACCGGCTGCCCCTGACGATTCCGGCCGAAAGGCTGCTGGCACCGTCCTTCAACGTCCGGCAGTTGATGCGCTGAGATCAGCCGCGTGCGGGTCCGTGGCCCGTTGTTCCTAGACCATCGCAGGGGGCACTCTGGTATCAACAACGGACAACCGACAAACAACAACTGACAACGTTAACGAGGAGGCCCATCATGAAACAAGTCGTGGTTCACCCCGAACGGTGCGTGGGCTGCATGCAGTGCATGGTGGCATGCGCCGTGGCCCACTCCCGGAGCGGGCAGCTGTATGCGGCCCTGACAGAGACACCCCTCCCGAGACCGCGGGTGCACGTGGGCGCCGGGCTCACCAACGAGGGATTTCCCAACCGCTGCCGCCACTGCGATCCGGCTCCCTGCATGCTGGCCTGCCTGGCCGGCGCCATTTTTAGGGATGCGCACACCCGCACCGTGCTCATCGATCCGGACAAGTGCATCAACTGCGCCTCCTGCGCCATGGCCTGTCCCTACGGCGTGATCCGCTTTCACCAGGATGCCGTGGCGCCGCCGGGAAAAACCGTGGCCGTCAAATGCGACAACTGCGATCAGCGCGTGGCCCGGGGTCTGGCGCCGGCCTGCACCGAGGTGTGCAAGAGCGGTGCGCTGACCTACGAGGAAATGGACGAGGCCATGCGCCGCAAAACCGCCGAGGTGGCCCGCAGCGTGTCGGCAGGTGCCGAAACAGCCGCCGTGCCCCCGGCGCTGGCACTGCTGATGGCCGTCAAGAAGGCCGAGCTGTCCCTCTAACCACCCCATGCCCACAAGCGAGGAGGAATCACCATGGCAACGTTTGAAAATATCAGTATCACCGAGGATGCCCGCCTGCTGCTGCAGAAAACCCACAGCGATGGTGTGGAAACGGTGTGGCAGCGACACGATGCCCAGCAGCCGCAGTGCGGCTACTGCGAGACCGGCCTGAGCTGCCGCATCTGCGTCATGGGACCCTGCCGCATCGACCCTTTCGGCGAAGGGCCCCAGCGGGGCGTGTGCGGGGCCGATGCCGACATCATCGTGGCCCGCAACCTGTGCCGCATGATCGCTGCCGGCGCCGCATCCCACTCGGACCACGGTCGTGACCTGGTGGAAGTGCTGGCCGCCGTGGCCGCGGGCAGGGCGCCGGGCTACCAGGTCCGAGATGAAGACAAGCTCAAACGGGTGGCTGCCGAGTAC
>CAYUAQ010000200.1:0-4381 GCA_964442705.1 uncultured Desulfobacteraceae bacterium | reverse complement strand
TTCCACGCCTTGCCAGGCGGGCGTCTCAACGCCTGAAAATTGCGAACTAATTTTTGCGCGAACCCTTACTGTGATGGGTCACGATAGCCGAAACTCATGATACCGGGAAAACCGAGGTTGAATCCCGAGCCGTGGACCAGTTTTCCCCAGGCGCTGTCTTTGACTACGATCACATCGTGGTCCTGGATACGCATGCGATTGGCTTCGGGGTCTTTGGTCAGATCGATTTTGATGATGGCCCGCTCTCCGTTTTTCCTGGTACGGATGATGGTCATTTCATCTTCGACCGCATACGGGGCCAATCCCCCGGCCGCCAGTACCGCCTCCTGCAGGTTCGTTTTGGATTTCAGCGGATAGGAGCCTGGCCGGCGCACCGCACCGTCCACGAAGAAGGTGCCTGCCTCGGACACGAAAATCACATCCCCGCCGTTGATTGTCAGATTCAGCTCCGTCGAGCCCTCCTTGATCAATTTTTCCAGGTCCACCATGTACATGCTTTTCTGCTCATTGGTATTGGCATTGGCATTGCCGCGCCGGCGGATCTGGACAAAGGGGCCCGCTTTTTCGGTGAGCCCCCCTGCCAGGGCCAGAACATCCAGCAGGCGCTGTCTGCCCATGTAGTCGTAAGTGCCGGGATTTTTGACCTGCCCGACGATGGTGATGCGCTGGCTGAAGTGCTCCTTGACGAAGATGCTGACGTGAGGATCCTTTATGTATTTTTCTTTGTACAGGTTTTCAATGAACTCTTCAGCCTTGTGGGCGGTCAACCCCTTGATTTTCACTTCTTCGAGGAGGGGAAGCGTGATGAAGCCCCGGGCGCTGACGCGGGCGGTTGTGTTGAGTTCCTCGGCCTCGAATATCGTGACTTCTATGAGATCGCCGGCCCCCAGCAGATAGTCACTGGGGTCGACGTTCACGTTGGCAGAGGCGAAAAGCTGTTCGTTGAGCTGATTGATTTTTTCCTGATCCATTCCCGTGTCTGCCGATTTGACGTATCCCTTGACGATTTCATCGCTGGTGCTCTTGGGAAGCGAACAGCCGAAAAGCACCAGGGAAAAAAAGAGGAAAAAGGTAACAGGCAGGGGGAAAAGGGGGCGTTTGTGGAGGGGACGGTTCATGAATTGCTGCCTTTAAGCCGATGCGGCAGCTTTTCCGGAGAAAAACTGCCGCATGCTGTAAGGTTGTAATTTTTACTGGGGAGTAATGGGGCTGCTGGTGTCGGGTCCCGCGGGCACGAATGTGCCGCCACCGCCGGTGTTGTTTCCCAAGATAGCGGCTAACCCCACAAAAGCCAGCACGCCGCCGAAGATCCATGGCGGTGTCCAGTTCATAGTACTGGCTTCCTGGGTCCCGGCTGCGGTACCGCCGGTTGCCCCGAGATTGGTGGCGGCCAGCAGCATGCGATTGCCGGAAGTGATTTTCTTTTCACCATCAGCCGTGGCGACGATCATGGAGCCGCCCTCGATGACGGCGATTTCGGCTTCCTTGTCGGTGACCTGGATATACCCCTTCAGCAGGTTGGTGTCGGCAGAGGCGTTTAGCATCACCTCTTTGACCACGATCGCGCCGCTGGGGGTGGTGAATTCCAGCACCCCGGGCAGGGAGGAGATGGCAAAATAGACGCGGCCGTTTTTAACGGCCAGCAGTTTGTCCGTGTTTTGGGTCTTCACCCCGAATGTGCTTTTGTCCGCGGCAACCAGGTACAGGCTGTCCATCTTGACGCCGCACTTACCCTGGGTTTCCAGGAGTTTCCCCTCCGGCAGGGGGGCTTCGGCAGTCAGTTCCCCGACGCGCTGCCCGTTGTCATAGATGATCACTTTGCCGGACGGGACAATGCTGGAAAACTGAGCGGATGCAGCAAAAACCCCCGATGTAAAGGCAAAAACGGAAAGAAGAGACACAATTTGGATTAAGGTTTTGTGTTTTCCCAATAAAATTTTGTGCATTTTCTCCCTCCAAGTTTTTGGTTTACTCAGTGTACTGTGTCTTAATAATTTTAAAATATGGATGTGGGTAAGCGCAGTCGAGATATTGCGGAATCTCTTTCCCCCATAGACTTCTTATCTACAAAAGTCAATAATTTCTTTAATTTTTTTCACTTTTGCTCTCCTGGGAGAAAAGTATGGTGACGGAGAAGCAATACCTCTTTCACGCAGTGGTCTACGGTGGCAAACCGGTCAAAAGCAGTAATTTTATTGCGGTGCATTAATTATTTTGCGATTTGACCACTGCAGATGCGATGGCACCTATCGTTAGGGAAGAATTCAAGCTGTGGGTAATTGGCAAAATTTGTAAATAATATAAGTAAGTTGCCGGCATGAAAGGGGCTGGCTGGTCCAGATGTGCAGTGGCTCCGAAATGGCATCGATCTTGCTTATTGATAGCATACACCCTTTACTGTATTCCTTTTCCATTACACCTCCTTCAAATGCTCTAGGTCGTGACACGCGGCCTGGAGCATTTGGCTTCGGATCCGCCCATAATCAGCAGCGTACACGGATCCACAGTTTACATCCGCGGATTACGCAGCGTTACACCGGTTGTGCCGATGAAATGACAAAACAACCGAAACCAACGAGACAGACGATATGACCCGGGAACAGAGTTACCTGCGGCTCTTCCAGCAGGTCACCAGTGCCATCACGTCTACGCTGGACGTGGATGAGGTGTTGCAGCTGATCGTCAGAAAAGTCCCCCAGGTGGTGGGGGTGGACGCCGCCACCATCCGCCTGTTGGAACCCGGTGGAAAGAAGCTGCGATTGCTGGCGGCCCACGGGCTCAGCGAACAGTACCTCAATCGTGGGCCGGTGGATGCCGAATCCAGTGTCACCACCGCCTTGTCCGGCACGCCGGTGGCCATTTTCGACGCCGGCAGCGACGACCGTATTCACTATTCGGATGCCGCCTGCCGGGAAGGCATCAAGAGTATCCTGGTGGCCCCCATTCCGATCCGCGGCCGGATACAGGGGGTTCTGCGGCTGCTGACCCGGGTGCCCCGCAAATTTGACGAGGGCGATATCGAGTTCGTCAGCGCCCTGGCCGAGCAGTGCGGCATCGCCCTTGAAAATGCCCGCATCTACGCCTCCCAGCAGCGGCAGCTGCGCTATTTCACCACTTTGAACGAAATTGGCAAAACGCTCAATTCGACCCGGAACCTGCAGGAGGTGCTGGATTTCATCGTATCCAAGCTGCCCGAAGTCATGGCGCTCAAAGGATGCACCATCCGACTGATGGATCCGGTCAAAGGGCACCTGGAGCTGCGGGCCGCCTCAGGGCTGAGCCAGCGATACCTGCACCGCGGGTCCATCAACGATGAACTGAGCACCTACCGGGCGCTCATGGGTGAACCCGTGGTCATTTACGATGCCGCCAGCGACCATCGTGTCCAGTACCGGCAGGAAGCGGCCCAGGAAGGGGTTGCCAGCATCCTGGCCGTGCCCCTGATGGTCAAGGAACGAATCATCGGTATCCTGCGCCTGCTCACCGAGCAGCCGCGGCATTTCACCGATGCCGACATCGGTTTCGCCATGGCGGTGGCCGAACAGGGCGGTATTGCCATCCAGAATGCCATCAGCTACAACAAGATTTCCAATCTGGTCACCGAACTGGAGCAGCAGGAGGAGTTTCTCCAGCAGGTGATCGACAACCTGAATGCCGATCTGTTTGTCCTGGACAGCGAATTCCGCATCATCATGGTCAACCGGGTTTTCCTGGAAAATCACCATGCCCAAGAGGAAGATGTCATCGGCAGGCCGTGCCACCAGGTCCTGCGCGTGGCCGGAGAGGGGGAGCATCCGGCCAGGCGGGTCATTGCGGAGAACCGCCGCGTAATCTACACTCGGCAGGTCGAAGAAGACGGCCGTGAGGTTTACCTGGAGGTGATGGCATCACCCGTATCCCTCTACCAGGAGGGCGCCGTCGATTTCATCATCGGAACCATTCGCGACGTCAGCGACCATGTCCGGCTGCAGAAAGAACAGCGGGCCCGCGAACGGCTGCAGGGGGTGCTGGAGATGGCTGGCGCCGCGGCCCATGAGCTCAACTCCCCGCTCTTTTCGGCCCTGGGGACCGCTCAGCTGGTGATGGCAGATCTGGACCCTGACAGGCCCTTTTATGAGGAGATGGCCACCATTGAGCGCAACCTGAGAAGCATGTCGAGCCTGTTGCGCAAGATGAGCCAGATCACCCGTTACGAGTCCAAGGCCTATGTCGGCGACACCAGCATCGTGGACATCGAGAAAAGCAGCTAGATAGGGGGACGTCCTTAAGTAATTCAATAACTTTTTGGTAACGACGCTGCCTATGTGGGGGTGGGGACACTTATTTCCTGAATAATGCACGCACTGTAGCCTAAAAATTGAAAACCACCTGGGAACCCTGT
>CAYUAQ010000199.1:0-4515 GCA_964442705.1 uncultured Desulfobacteraceae bacterium | reverse complement strand
TACCACGCACCGATATCAGCATGAATTATGCCAATAGTTACTTGCGATTGCCCTGACGGCGGCACATCCATTCATTGACATGGGAGCGGGTATCTGCCATAATACAATGCTTGGAGATTCGCCTCCTCTTTTAATTGCCGCGCAAAAGGGGGACGGGAAAGCTGTTTTTTTACCAAAGGAGCTGACATGTTCGGCATTGGTATGCCGGAAATGCTGTTGATTCTGGCCATCGCGCTGATCGTCATTGGCCCTAAGAAACTCCCTGATTTGGCCAAGTCCCTGGGAAGGGCGCTGGGCGAATTCAAAAGGGCCACCAGCGATCTCAAGGAGACCCTTGAGATCGACACGGATCTTTCGGACGTCAAGAAGGCCTTCGACGACATGAATCAGGATATTCGCGATACGGTGGAAGAGGGCGCCAAAGAGGCCGACGCGCACGCCGAGCCGTCATCCGCCCTAGAGCGTGAGACTGGCGACCAGACCCTGCCGGAGCGGGAAACAGCAGATCTTTTCTCCGTCGACCCCCCGGAAGAAGCGCCGGCCGACGGAGCAGACCGACCGGTTCTGCCGGACGACGCGGAAAAAGAGAAGACCACTGCCGCCCAGGGCGATGGCAGGGGGGCGCCTCCTGAAGAGCGGGAAGCATCCGGCTCGCCGGAGGACCCGAATGTTGCGCAGGAGGAATCCGCACGGCATGGATGAAGATGAAAAGCTCCCTTTCACGGCCCATCTCGAGGAGCTCAGGAAGCGCCTGATCGTGTGTTTCATCGCTGTCGGTATTGGATTCGTGGCTTCGTACGGGTTCAAGGAGAAGTTGTTTGACATCCTGGTACAGCCCCTGATCAGCGCCATGCAGGCTGACGACAAGCTGATTTTCACGGGCCTGCCGGAGGCCTTTTTCACCTACCTGAAAGTGTCGTTTCTCTCAGGCCTGATACTGGCCGCGCCGGTTATCATCTACGAATTCTGGATGTTCGTCTCGCCGGGGCTCTATCGCCGGGAAAAGCGCCTACTGATCCCCATCATTTTCCTTTCGACCGTCTTTTTCGTGGGCGGCGCCCTGTTCGGTTATTTCATCGTGTTTCCTTACGGATTCCAGTTTTTTCTCGGCTTCGCCACCGATCGCATTCGACCGTTGCCTTCCATGAGGGAATACCTCAGCTTCGCCTCCAAACTGCTGCTGGCCTTCGGGCTGGTTTTCGAGCTTCCCCTGGCGCTGACCTTCATGGCCCGCCTGGGGATCGTTTCCGTCGATTTTCTGAAGAAGAACCGCAAATACGCCATTTTGATATTCTTTGCCGGAGCGGCCATTTTAACTCCTCCGGACGTGGTTACCCAAGTCATGATGGCCCTGCCGCTGATGCTGCTCTACGAGGTCAGCATCATCGGCGCCCGTCTGTTCGGGAAAAAGGCCGTGGATACCGCCGGTGATGAAGAAAGTGAAGCGGGGGATGCCTCTGCGGCCGGCGGAACCGGCGATTGATTTGGCTGGTAAAGGTTGGAGACGGTGTTCACTATTCACAACCTGTTTGCTTCAGAAAGGAGGTAAGTGGAATGCAGAAAAAGAAGTTCTGGCTGAAGGCAGGCATGGTGGCTGCTTTGGCGGTGTTCTTTCTCAGCGCCGTTATCTATGCGGCCGCCGAGGTTCCCGACGTCATCAAGATGGACGACAAGGCCTATGAGAAACACAAGAAGGGCATCGTGGAGTTTCACCACAAGAAACACGCCGAGGACTACGCCAAGCAGTACCCGGATTTTTACAATAACGGGTGCGGTGAATGCCATCACGACAAGGATGGCAAACCGCTGAAGGAGCTGAAACCCGGTGACGAGGTGCAGAAGTGCATCGCGTGCCACAAGATCCCCGGTGAGCGACCCAAGGGAAAAAAAGCCAAGAAAAAAAAGCTGTCCAAGAAAGAGCGGCTGCAGTACCATGCCGAGGCCCTGCATTACAACTGCAGGGGCTGCCACAAGGCTTTCGACAAGAAGCACAAGACCAAAAAGGCGCCCACAACCTGCAACAAGTGCCATCCCAAGAAAAAGAAAACATAACCGTGTGACGGCCGGCTATTTTTCCATGTCATCAGGGGTGACGGTTCCCGTATGGGGGGAGTCGTCGCCCCCTTTTTTTTCCTGCCGGAAGATACGTGCCTGTTTGACCAGGGCCGGCGCCCAGGAGGGGGTGCCCAGGGCGTGCAGATGGGTGTACGTGGCCAGCACCCGGCGGTGGCACAGGCCGTCCCTTCCAGCGGCGAAGCCGCTGCCCCGCCGCATGGCAAACACGGTGTCGCCGGCGTGCCCCCCCCATGCCAGTACGCGGGAGTAGTGAAATTCGTGTCCTTTGAGCCGGAGGCCCACCTCGAAATAGGGGTTGGGGCGGTCCACCGCTATGATGGTGTATCCGTGGCCCTGGGGACGTCGTGAGAAGCCGAAGGTCACCGGCAGAACGGCGCACATCTCGTAGCGGTTTTCCTCCAGCACCAGGGCTTCCCCCAGATACATCAAACCGCCACACTCCGCATAAATGGGCAGCCCCTCGTCCGCCAGTCGACGGATCTGCCGGCGGAAGCCGGCGTTGCCGGCCAGGGCCTGGGCGTGGGTTTCGGGAAAACCGCCCCCGATGTACAGGGCATCGATGCCGGCGGGCAGCCGTGCCTCCTTCAGGGGGCTGGTAACGACGATATCGGCGCCGGCCGCCGTGAGCGCCTCGAGGTTTTCGGGATAGTAGAACTGAAAAGCCGAGTCCTGCACCACGGCAATGCGCGGTCTTTCCAGGGCGGTATCGGCAACGGCGGTCGTTTGGCAGGGAACCTCCGGGTTCAGCGGCGGGGGCGTGCGCTGCGCCGCTTCTGCCATGATGTTCTCCACGGCGTCCAGATCGATGTAGCGGGTGGCCATGTCGGCGGCGGCGGCAATGGACTGGGTTGCCCAGCGGTGTTCGGCGGTGGGCACCAGGCCCATGTGGCGTTCGGGGAACTTGCGGCTGTCCAGCTTGGGGATGGCGCCGATTACCGGAATGTGGCAGTAGCGTTCGATGTTGCGCCGCAGCACGCCTTCGTGGCGTTTGCCGGCCACGCGGTTTAAAACGATGCCGCGGATGCGCACGTCGGGGTCGAACTGGCAGCAGCCGCCCACCACGGCCGCCATGGTGCGGGTGGATTTGGTGCAGTCGATGCACAGCAGCACGGGAAGATCCAGCTGCTTGGCCAGTTCGGCCGTGCTGGTGCTGCCGGCGTCGTCGATGCCGTCGTAAAGTCCCCGGTTGCCCTCGATGACGGCCACGTCATCCGCTTGCATGCGGGTGGTGAAGGAGTGCTGGATACAGCTGGGCGGGATGAAGAAGGTGTCCAGGTTATAGCAGGGCCGGCCCGCCGCCAGGGCAAGCCAGCCTGCATCGATATAGTCGGGACCCTTTTTGAAAGGGGCGACGGCTTTTCCCCGCCCCCTCAGGGCGGCGGTAATCCCGACCGCCAGAATGGTCTTGCCGGACCCGCCTTTCAGGGCCGCAATGACAATTCCAGGAAGTCCCATGATATTCTGTCCCGGGATTCCATCTGCAGGAGGCTTCCCGTGCCGACGGCCCTGTCCTGTTCTCCTGAAAGCTTATGCTTCTTCGTCTTCGTGCTCGGCGTGGGCCTGTTTGCCGGTTCCGGGCATGCCGTACATGGAGGTGCTGCCGCTGGACCAGTATTCCAGGACTCCCTCCTGAACCATCTGGTTGATGAGTTTCTTGGCCACGCGCGGTTTTTCACCCAGGATCTTGGCCAGGTCGCTGAAGTAGAATTTCGACTTGGTCTTGAGCTTCTTCGTAAGCGCTTCCGTGATTTTCTCTTTTGCCTCTTCGTATTCCATCTTACTGCCTCTCTTCCCTTGTCCGGGGGCACCTTCATTTAAGGAAGGCTGCCCCCGTCCGGTGTTTTGCTGGGTTAGAATTTAAACTGCGAGGTCTGGCGCCAGGTGTAATAGGCCGGATCACGGAAGTCATCGATGAGATGATGGCTGAATTCCAGTTCGCATTTTTCAAAGAAGCGCTCCCACCCGATGCGCTCGGCCCATTCACCCAGGCGTTCGTACTTGCGGGCATCGGCGGCGTAGACCTCGATCATCTTCTTGATGACCTCGACGGTTTTCGGCCAGCGCGGCGGCTCGTTGGGAATGAAGGCCACCACCACCTTGGAGAACTTGGGCGTGCTGATGCGGTTGGAAACCTTGCCGCCCGCCATGATGACGATGCCGTCGCCCTCGGTGTCCGCCAGCGGCAGGGAGGGGCACATGGTGTAGCAGTTGCCGCAGAACATGCAGCGCTCTTCCTTGATGGCCACGGAGTTGACCTTGGTGCCGTCGGGCAGCTCTATCTTGGCCGGCCGGATGGCCGCCGTGGGGCAGGCCGCGATGGCCAGGGGGATTTCGCACATCTTGTCCAGGTATTCATGGTCGATCATGGGCGGCTTGCGGTGATAGCCCAGGATGGCGATGTCCGAGCAGTGCACGGCGCCGCACATGTTCAGGCAGCAG
>CAYUAQ010000198.1:0-4600 GCA_964442705.1 uncultured Desulfobacteraceae bacterium | reverse complement strand
ACCGCGAGCACCTGGATTTTTACAAAGACCTGGAGGAGATCAAGGAGACCTTCCTGCAGTTCATCGGGCGGCTGCCCTTCTACGGACTGGCTGTGCTGTGCCTGGACAGCGGGCCCATCCAGGAACTCATTCCGCGCATCGACAAGCGATTCACCACTTACGGCATGACCAGCCAGGCGGACTTTCACGCCAAACAGGTGCGTTTCGAGGGGCAGCGGACGCGCTTCCAGGCCTACCACCAGGACGCGCACCTGGGGGAGGTGGTCCTCAACCTGCAGGGCACCCACAGTGTTTACAACGCCCTGGCCAGCATCGCCGTGGGCCGGGAATTGAACATCGGTTTCGAGACCATCAAACAGACCCTGGAGGCCGTTGAAGGGGTGCAGCGGCGTCTGGAACTCAAGGGGCAGGTGGGCGGCATCCGCATCATGGATGACTATGGGCACCACCCCACCGAGATCAAGCACACCCTGCAGGCGGTGCGCGAAAGCTGGCCCGAGCAGCGCATCGTGGTGGTTTTCCAGCCCCACCGCTATACACGCACCCAGGCCCTCTTCGACGACTTCGTGACGGCCTTCTATCAGTCTGACGTGCTGCTGGTGCTGCCTATCTACGCGGCCAGTGAAGACCCCATCGAGGGGGTGGAGGCCGCCGATCTGTGCCGGCAGATCGGCGCCCACGGGCACCGGGAGGCCGTCTACCGACACGGGCTGCAGGAGGCCGTAGATTATCTGAGGACCGTCGTCAAGCCCGGTGACTTGGTGCTTACCCTGGGGGCCGGGGACGTCTACCGGGTCGGCGAAAGGCTGTTGGCCCAGCTAGAAACGGAACAGTGATTCATGGCGGCGGAACATGGCATTGAACCCGCAGGACAGGCAATGGCTGGAGGAGATCGCCCCCGCAGCAGCACGGTTCGACGAGCCCATGGCGCACCACACCACCCTGCGGGTGGGTGGTCCCGCCGATGCGCTGGTGCGGCCGCGGAACATGCGGCAGCTCGGGGAACTGGTGGGCGGCACGGCCCGGCGCGGCCTGCCGCTGCTGGTGGTGGGACGGGGCAGCAACCTGTTGGTCAGAGAAGGGGGAATTGAGGGCGTGGTGGTTGATTTGTCGGCTGGTTTCAATACCATCGCACTGGCGGAGTCGCCGGCAGGCGGGGAAATTCGCCGGGTGACGGCACTGGCGGGAGCTCGGTTGGCGGCCCTGTGCCGTTTCGCTCTGCACCGTGGCCTGGCCGGCATCGAATTTGCCGTGGGTATCCCGGGCAGCGTGGGCGGGGCTATCGCCATGAATGCCGGCGCGGCGGCCGGCAGCGTGTCGGACGTGCTGGAAGAGGTCACGGTGCTGACGCCGGCGGGGCGCATACGCCGACTGGCAGCCGACGCACTCTCGTTCGGTTACCGTTGCCTCACTCTTCCGGAAGAGGTGACCGCCGAAAGCGCCGGCCGGCAGACCGTTATCCTGTCCGGCCGCTTCCGGTTGCGCCGGGCGAATCCGACGAGGCTAAAACATCGGGCCCGGCACCTGATGCGGGCACGCCGCAAAGTGCAGCCGCTGACACGGCCCAGCGCCGGCAGTTTTTTCAGGAATCCGCCGGGCGGCAAACCCGCCGGTTGGCTGATCGATGCCGCCGGATTGAAGGGTATCCGGGTCGGTGATGCGGCGGTGTCACGCAAACACGCCAATTTCATCATCAACCGTGGCCGGGCCACGGCGGACGATGTGCTGGCACTGATGGAAAAGGTTCAGCGGGGTGTATACGCGCGCTTCGGCATACACCTGGAGCCTGAAGTCGTGATCGTGGGGCGCAGGCGGCCGGTGACGTCATGAGAAAGAAGAACCGCTACCGCAAGAGAATAAAAAGGAAACACGTCGCCCTGAGGCGGCGGCTGATGCTGGTGGCGCGCATCTCCAGCGGCATGCTGCTGGTGGGGCTGATGAGCGTGAGTCTCATCTTCGGCTACGATGTGCTGACCCAGTGCGACTACTTCAAGAGCCGTCGCATACGGATCGAGGGCACCCACCGGATCGAGCGCACCGAGCTCCTCAGGCAGGCCGGCATTCAGCCGGGTGTCAACATCCTGGCCGTCAACCTGCCGCTGGTGCGCAAACGGCTGCTGGCCCATCCCTGGGTGGCTGAAGCCCAGGCGCAGCGGGAGCTGCCCGACACGCTCATTCTGCGCATCCGGGAGCAGCAACCCCTGGCCGTGGTCGACCTGGGACGTCCGTTTCTGATCAACCGGCAGGGCCAGATTTTCAAAGCCCAGGGGAAATACGACCCCCGCCATCTGCCTACTATCACCGGACTGGGTTTCGGGGATTTCAGTCCCGAAGGCATGCCGACGACCCGGCCCTTCGGGGCCGTCATGGCGGTACTGAAGCTGGGAAGTACATCCAAAAGTATACTGCCCAATGCCGGCATCCAGGGTATCGCGGTGGACCGCGACTGCGGCCTTACGCTTCTGGTGGACGACGGTCGCAGGGAGATCCGGCTGGGGTTTGGAAATTATGGCCTCAAATACCGGCGGCTGGCCAAGATACTGGGATTCCTGGAGAGAAACGCGGCTGTTTCCGATTTTCTCTGGGTCGATATTCAAAACATCAACCGGGTTGTTGTCAGTCCCCGCGGTATGAGCGCCGACGCCGGGACCGGCAGGGAGGTTCGCAATGTCCGCAAACGAGAATATTGTCGTCGGTCTTGATATCGGCACCACCAAGATCTGTGCCGTGGTGGGCGAAGTGTCGGGAGACGAAATCAATGTCATCGGCATCGGGACGCATCCTTCCATCGGTTTGCGCAAAGGCGTGGTGGTGGACATCGAGTCCACGGTGGAATCCATTAAGAAAGCCGTGGAAGAAGCCGAACTCATGGCCGGCTGCGAGATCCGTGCGGTGTATGCCGGCATTGCCGGCGGGCACATCACCAGTTTCAACAGCCGGGGCATCATCGCCGTCAAGGGACCGGAAATCACGGCCGTGGACGTGGAGCGGGTCATCGATGCCGCCCGGGCGGTGGCCATTCCCATGGATCGCGAGGTGATCCACGTGCTGCCCCAGGAGTATATCGTGGACGACCAGGC
Organism: uncultured Desulfobacteraceae bacterium; assembly: GCA_964442705.1. Taxonomy (GTDB): domain Bacteria; phylum Desulfobacterota; class Desulfobacteria; order Desulfobacterales; family JALSRD01; genus JALSRD01. Next base: position 1,520 of record CAYUAQ010000198.1, on the reverse strand, counting down.
CGGCATCCAGAACCCGGTGGGCATGGCCGGCGTGCGCCTGGAGGCCAAGATCCACATCATCACCGGGGCCGTCACCTCGGCCCACAACCTGGTCAAGTGCGCCAACAAGTCCGGGCTGGACGTATGCGACATCGTGCTGGAGTCCCTGGCGTCCGGAGAAGCCGTGCTGAGCCCCGAAGAGCGCGAGCTGGGAACGGCCCTCATTGATCTGGGCGGCGGCACGTCGGACCTGGCCATTTTTGCGCGCAAGAATATCCGGCACACCTTCGTGCTGGCCCTGGGGGGCAATAACCTGACCAACGACATCGCCGTGGGGCTGCGGGCACCGCTGAGCGAAGCCGAAAAGATCAAGAAGAAATACGGCGCCTGCGTCACGCGCAACATCAACCCCGATGAGATCATCGAAGTGCCGGGCATGGGAGGGCGCAAGCCGCGCAAACTGCCGCGGCAGATTCTGGGAGAGATCCTGGAACCACGCATGGAGGAGATCTTCGAGCTCACCAAACGGGAGATTATCCGGGTGGGGATGGAACACGTGCCGGCCTCGGGGGTGGTGCTCACCGGCGGGACGGCCATCCTGGAAGGGGCCACCGAGATCGCCGAGGCCGTTTTCAGCCTGCCCACGCGCCTGGGAACCCCCACTGGCATCAGCGGGCTGGTGGATGTGGTCAACAACCCCATGTACGCCACCGGGGTCGGGCTGGTGCTCTACGGTGCCAAGAATCAGTCCGAAAAAAAGTTCAGAATCCGCGACCGCAACATCTTCAACCGTCTGGTCGCCCGCATGAAACGGTGGTTCAAGGATGTGCTTTAATTTTGGTTTAACCGGGCCGACGGGAAGCGGCCTCAACAGACATTTTTCGTCAATCAACGTTAACTTTTTATTTCATTCACAGGAGGTGGGGACATGACATTTACTTTTGTGGAACCCGAGAACGCGATGTTGGATCCGGAAAAGCAGGCCCGGATCCGGGTGATCGGTGTGGGCGGGGCCGGCGGGAACGCCATCAACAACATGATCGAATCCAACCTGCAGGGGGTCAAGTTCATCGTGGCCAACACCGACAGCCAGGCGCTGGAAGTCTCCCGGGCCTCCCAGCGCATCCAGATCGGTGAAAAACTCACCGAGGGCTTGGGCGCCGGCGCCAATCCGGACATCGGCCGCGAGGCGGCCCACGAAAACGCCGAGGACATCCGCAAGGTGCTCGACGGCAGCCACATGGTGTTCATTACCGCCGGCTTCGGCGGCGGCACGGGCACCGGCGCCGCACCGGTTATCGCCCAGATCTGCAAAGAAGTCGGTGCCCTGACGGTGGCCGTGGTCACCAAGCCGTTTTCCTTCGAGGGGCGCAAGCGCAAGCGCATGGCCGAAGAGGGCATCGAGGCCCTGAAGGAAGTGGCCGACACGGTCATCACCATTCCCAACGATCGTCTGCGGGGGCTGGCCTCCAAGAACGCCCGCATGATCGACATGTTCAAGAAGGCCGACGAGATTCTGCTGCACTCGGTCAAAGGCATCA
>CAYUAQ010000197.1:0-4630 GCA_964442705.1 uncultured Desulfobacteraceae bacterium | reverse complement strand
ATACTGATTACCTTATCGCCATCTTCAAAATTTAATTTTACTTGCGATTGCCCTGACATCGAATACAGTCCAACCGCAAGCAGCTGCCGGCACGCTTGCTGCGGGCGCCCCGGACACCCTTCTTCACTTCCATCCCCCCAACAGGTGCAGGTGCAGGTGAAAGATCACCTGCCCGCCGCCCCGCTCCACGTTGAACAGCAGCTTGTAGCCCGAGCGGTCGATGCCCTGCCGCCGTGCCATGTCCCTGGCGGCCATGAACATCTCGGCCAGCAGTTCCCGGTCGCCGTCCTGCAGGTCGTTGACGCTGCGGATGTGCCTTCTGGGTACAATCAGCAGGTGGACGGGGGCGTGGGGATGAATATCCCGGAAAATCACCAGATTGGCGTTTTCATACAGAAATTGCGTATCACTCTTGCCGGCCGCGATGCGGCAGAACAGGCAGTCGCCGGTCACAGCTGTCTTCCTCCCTTCATTTTTCTTCGTCGAAGCGCCATTTCCCCCGGCGATCGGAGGTTTTGAGCGCTTTGGCCAGCAGCGCCAGAAACCAGCTGCGCGGTATCTCCACCGCGCCCAGGCTTTTGAGATGCGGCGTGCTGACCTGACAGTCGATCATCTCGAACCCCTGGCGCTGCAGCCAGGCCACCAGGGTGACAAAGGCCACCTTGGAGGCGTTGCTGAGGTGCGTGAACATGGATTCGCCGAAAAAGCAGTTTCCCAGGCTGACGCCATACAATCCCCCGGCCAGCCGATCATCCTGCCAGGCCTCGACCGAGTGGGCATAACCTTCCCTGTGCAGACGGGTATAAGCGGCGATCATACGCTCATCGATCCAGGTGGGTTCGTCGTTTTCCAGCCGCGTGCGCGCACAGGCCGTAATCACCCTCTCGAAAACGGTGTCCACGGTGACGGCGAACCTGCGGGAACGCACCAGACGCGCCAGTCGGCGTGAAACCCTTAACTCCTGCGGGAAAAGCACCAGGCGCGGATCGGGCGACCACCACAAGAGGGGGTCCCCCTCGGAAAACCACGGGAAAATCCCCATGCGGTAGGCCGTCAGCAGGCGCGGGGTGCTCAGGTCGCCGTCCACGGCCAGCAGCCCGTCTTCCCGGGCAAGCTGGGGCGGGGGAAATCTGATCTCCTGAGGCAGTCTGAAAACCGGCATGAACAGGCAGGCGGCGGGGCGGACGGCGGGCGCCGTCCGTGCTTCAGTGCTGATCGAAGACCAGCTGGCCGTTTTCGACGTCCACCAGCACCTCTCCCCCCTTTTCCAGGGAACCGAAGAGGATACGGTCCGAGAGCACGTCTTTGATTTCCACCTGGATCAGGCGGGAAAGCGGACGCGCCCCGTATTTAGGATCGTGTCCCTTCTTCGCCAGGTAGGTGCGGGCGGCGGGCGTCAGCCGCAGAACGACCTTCTTGGCCAGCAACTGCTCGTTGAGCTGTCCCATGAATTTGTCCACGATCTTCTCCATGATGGCCACCGACAGGGAGTTGAAGGTGATGATGTCGTCCAGGCGGTTGCGGAATTCGGGGCTGAAGAACTTTTCCACGGCCTTGAGGCTCTTGCTCTTGTCGTTGTATCGGGCGTCTCCGAACCCGATGCTGTGGGTGGTCATCTCCCGGGACCCGGCGTTGGAGGTCATCATGATGATGACGTTGCGAAAATCGGCCTGCTTGCCGTTGTTGTCCGTCAGCGTGGCATGGTCGAAAACCTGCAGGAGGATGTTGAACAGGTCCGGATGGGCCTTTTCGATCTCGTCAAGGAGCAGCACACTGTGGGGATGCTTGCGCACCCCGTCGGTCAGCAGTCCGGCCTGATCGAAACCGATGTAGCCGGGCGGGGCGCCGATGAGCCGTGCCACGGAGTGCTTTTCCATGTACTCGCTCATGTCGAAGCGCATGAAGTGGATGCCCAGGATGCTGGCCACCTGGCGGGCCACCTCGGTCTTGCCCACGCCGGTGGGGCCGGTGAACAGAAAAGAGCCCACCGGCTTGTCCGGAGCACCCATGCCGGCCCGCGAGCGTTTGATGGCCGTCACCAGTGCACGGAGGGCCGTGTCCTGTCCGAAAACGACCTCTTTCAGCCGGTCTTCCAGGGTTTCCAGTTTGAAGCGGTCGGAAGTGGACACGCTGACGGTGGGAATGCGCGCCATCTTGGCCACGATTTTTTCGATGTCGGCGGGGTTGATGCGCCGCCGGCGCGATGAGCCCGAAATGCGCACATAGGCGCCGGCTTCGTCGATGACGTCGATGGCCTTGTCCGGCAGATAGCGGTCGTTGAGGAACTTGTCGGACAGCCTGGCCGCCGTTTTCAGCGCCGCGTCGCTGTAAGCGATGCCGTGGTGTTCCTCGTAGCGGGATTTCAGCCCTCGGAGGATTTTCACGGTTTCCTCCACCGTCGGTTCGGCGATCTCGATTTTCTCGAACCGCCGCGAGAGGGCGCGGTCCTTTTCGAAGTGATTCTTGAACTCTTCGTAGGTGGTCGAGCCGATGCAGCGGATATCACCGGACGCCAAGGCTGGCTTCAGGATGTTGGAGGCATCCATGGAACCGCTGCTGGTGGCGCCGGCACCGACGATGGTGTGAATCTCGTCTATGAAAAGGATGGCGTTTTTCTTCTTCTTCAGGGAGGTGATGACGCCCTTCAGACGCTGCTCGAAATCACCGCGGAACTTGGTGCCGGCCAGCAGGGAGCCGATGTCCAGCGAGTATACGTGAAAGCCCTCCAGCACGTCGGGAACCCGGCCCTCGTATATGTAAGCAGCCAGTCCTTCGGCCATGGCCGTCTTGCCGACGCCGGGATCCCCCACGTATACGGGGTTGTTCTTGCGGCGGCGGCACAGCACCTGGATGGTGCGCTCCAGTTCGAGCCGGCGGCCGATGAGCGGATCGAGTCTTCCCCGCGCCGCCAGTTCCACCAGATCCACGGCAAAGGCCTCCAGGGGGTCGGAGGCACCCTTCTTCTCTTCCCTGACCGGTCTGCCCGTTTCGTCGGGCGGCTGCTCCTTGTATGGTTCCCGCAGCAGGTTGTGTGAGATATAGTTGAGCACGTCCAGCCGGGTAATGCCTTCCGAGGTCAGAAAATACTCGGCATGGGAGTTCTTTTCCTGAAAAATGGAGGCCAGGATGTCCCCCACCGCCACCTCGGGCTTCTCGGCGCTGCGGGCGTGGTTGACGGCCCGCTGGATCACGCGCTGAAACCCCAGCGTCTGCTGGATCACGTAGTCGCTGTCCTCGGGGATGCTCTCCATGCGCTCGTCGAAAAATTCCTCCAGCCGCCGCTTGAGATTCTCCACGTTGCCGCCGCAGTTTTCAATGATCTCCACGCCCGTGCGGTCATGCAGTATGGCGAAGAGCACGTGCTCTATGCTCACATATTCATGCCGTCGTTTCTTGGCTTCGCGGACGGCAAACCCCAGTGTTTCGCTCAGTTCTTTGTTGATCATCGCTTATTCCTGCTCCATGACACACCTCAGGGGAAATCCCCTTTCGCGGGCCAGGCTGTGTACGGTCTCCACTTTGGTCTCGGCCACCTCGAAGGGATAGACCCCGCAGACCCCGGAACCCCTGTGATGGACGTTGAGCATGATGCGGGTGGCTTCTTCAACCGATTTGCTGAAAACGGTCATCAGCACCTGGACCACGAATTCCATGGTAGTGTAATCGTCGTTGAGAAGCAGCACCCTGTACAGAGGAGGTTCTCTGGTTTCCTCCCCGACACCCGTTTCAGCGCCTTCCTCCAGTTCTGGTTTCATTGGGGCCATGGAAATCGATCTCCTCCACGGCAGCCTGCCGGATTCTCCATGGTACTATGAATCAGCTTAATTATAATCATTCCGGCCGCCGCTTGTAAAGAGGGCAGTCCAAATTGCCCGGCGTCAGCGGCCGCAGCACTTCTTGTATTTCTTGCCGCTGCCGCAGGGGCAGGGGTCGTTGCGGCCCACCTTCTTGGTCTTGCGTTTGACGGGTTTGCGGCGGGGTTCTTCCTCCCCGGCACCGGAAAATGTCAAATTCTGCTGCCGGGGACGGCGAAGCTCGCGGATCTCTTCGGGCTCGGCGATCTGGATGCGGAACAGGATGCCCAGGGTCTGTTCCTTGATCCTGGATATCATGTTCTGAAACATCTCGAAGCCCTCTTTCTTGTACACGATGAGGGGATCCTGCTGGGCATAGCCCCGCAGGCCGATGCCCTCTTTCAGGTGATCCATGCTCAGCAGGTGGTCTTTCCACAGGCTGTCCACGGTCTGGAGCATGACCATACGCTCCAGCTGGCGGAAATCGGCGTCACCCACCAGGGCCTCTTTTTGCTCGTAGCGCTTCCGGGCCTCTCCGAAAATCAACTCGGCCAGACCTTCCGCCGTGAGGCCGTCCAGAGTGTCCTCGTCAAACGGGGGCAGGTGGATATTGAACTGCTCGTAGACGGCATCGTCCAGTGCCTTGAGGTCCCACTCTTCGGCGGGTATGCGCTCCTGGGCGAAGTCGGCGGCGATTTCCTCGGCCCGGTCGCGAATCATCTCCAGCACCGCCTCCCGCAGCGACGCACCGCTCAGGGCTTCGCGCCGCTGGCGGTAAATGACCTCGCGCTGCTGGTTCATGACGTCGTCGTATTCCAGCAGCTGCTTGCGGATCT
>CAYUAQ010000196.1:0-4797 GCA_964442705.1 uncultured Desulfobacteraceae bacterium | reverse complement strand
ATTAAAAATTTCTCCTTGACACACAGTGGTACTTCGCATAGGCTGAGGCCGTGCGTTAGTTTTCCGACCATTGAGATCTCTTAGTGCTTCAAGTTGGGCAAGTCTCCTGGATTTCTCCTTTTTCGGACCATCTTTGGTGTGATTTCAAACGCAGTGCGTTGACTTTACTGAACCGCCGGCAGGGGTGCCTTTAAACAGTGACCCCTTCTTTCAGGGATGTCTGAAATGCCGGTCCTTCCCCGTAATCCCTATATCTTGAGACAGGAGGGCACAATGGACAGCAAGGATATCAAGAAATACCTTGCCGGATTGAGCGTTGCCGGACTGATCAGCCTGGGCGGATTCACCCTGCCGGGCGCCCAGGCCGGCAGCAGCAGCTGAGGGGCACAACCTAGTGCAGGTAGCACTAAAGTTGAAAAGCCCGCAGCAGGCAGCAGTTGAAGCGGTCAGACCAGCGGCGCCGTGAGCGCCGAAGAAGCCAAGAAAAAGGCGGCTGAAGAAGGCAAGGAAAAAGCCGAGGAAGCAGCCGAAAAAGTCAAGAAAGAACCCGGCACAAGCAGCTGAGGGGCCAGCACAGACAGTGCAGTTGGCACTGATACGCAACACGAAAAAGGCAAGAAGAAGGAATCCGGGAAGAGCAGCTGAAGTAGTTAACGCCACCGGCGCCGGAGGCGCCGGATAAGCCGTTTTGCAGTACACTCGGTGTATACCAACCCAGCTGAAATAGCCCATGGCCGGCCGGGCAGCCAGTGGGAGCCGGTGCCCCCCAGGGTTCCGGCTCTGCTTTTTTCTGTGAACCCCCCGCCCTCCAGAAACGGTCGCCATGAACCCTTTTTCGGAAGAACTCAAGCGTGTTTATCCCGTCTGCAGCCGCCTCGCGGCCGAGGAGGCAGTACCTCTGCCGAGGCGGGATACACCGCTGGACGTGAAAAACTTTCCTGAACGCCTGGCGGAAATCGCCAACAGGCTCCGGCGCCATCCTTACCTGGCCGACCTGGCCCGCGTCGAAAGTGCCGTTCATGAAATGAACACTACCCCCCCGGCATTCCCAGCGCGGGTAGAGGAACTCCGCCTCAACCCCGCTATGGTGCTGCTGCCGGTGTCCTGGCATCACCTGCCGGAACGGCTCCAGGACGACCAGATCATCCCCCACCGCAGTGAAAACGGTTTCGTGCTGGTCTGGAAGGCGCCCTCTTCCGGCCGCGTGCAGGCCGCCACCGCCGGCGGCCACGACCTGCTGGCACTGAAAATCGTCAGCGAGGGCATCGATCCCCGTCGGGCCGCCGCCGATGGAGGCGTCTCCCTGGGTACCATCGACAATATTCTCTATGGTGCAACCCAAAAAGGGCTGCTGCTGGCGCCGCCCTCGCGCATCGCCCGATCCACGGACTTTCCCAGGGGAGAGATCGCCCATGAGGACTTTCTGGTTGCCAGGTGCTTCACGCTCCAATGGCACATCACCCAGGCGTGCGACCTGCACTGCCGGCACTGCTACGACCGCAGCGACCGCCACCCCCTGCCGCTGGCAGAAGCCCTGCGGGTACTGGACGACCTCTACGATTTCTGTCAGCGGCAGCACGTTTACGGGCAGGTGACTTTCACCGGCGGAAACCCCCTGCTCTACCCCCACATCGACGAGGTCTACCGCCAGGCCGCCGAACGCGGCTTTCTGACCGCCGTGCTGGGAAACCCCATGCCGCGGCAGCGCATCGAAGCGTTGCTGCGTATCCAGGACTTGGAATTCTACCAGGTCAGCCTGGAGGGGTTGGCCGAACACAACGACTACATCCGGGGCCGCGGTCACTTCCGGCGCGTGATGGACTTTCTGGACGTCCTGCGCGACCTGAAGGTCTACGCCATGGTCATGCTGACCCTGACAGACGCCAACATGGACCAGGTGCTGCCCCTGGCCGAACGTCTGCGGGGACGTACCGACGTGTTCACCTTCAACCGCCTCTCGCCGGTGGGCGAAGGCGCCGAACTGGCACCGGCGGACATCGGGCGTTACCGCGCCTTTCTGGAAGACTACCTGCAGGCCGCCCGGGCCAACCCCGCCATGCGGCTCAAGGACAACCTATTCAACATCCTGCTGCGTGAAAAAGGAAAGCCCTTTTTCGGGGGCTGCGCCGGTTTCGGCTGCGGGGCGGCCTTCAACTTCGTCTCCCTGCTGCCGGACGGCGAGGTGCACGCCTGCCGCAAGCTGCCCTCCCTGATCGGCAACATCAGCGAGCGGTCCCTGTACGACATCTACCAGGATGCACCGGCCCGGCGCTATCGCAGCGGCACCGAGGCCTGCCGCCACTGCGCCATCCGCCCGGTGTGCGGGGGCTGCCTGGCCGTGAGTTACGGCAGCGGACTGGACATCTTCAGCGACCGCGATCCCTACTGTTTCATTGAGAATTAGGTGTCCGCCGTCCGGTATCAGGGGTCAGCTGATACCGGGTTCCTTTTCTCTGTTTTTCCTTTACAAAAATGCCGCATTCCTTTAATATTTCTGTTTCAGTTGTAATTTCTTTAAAAACCGCGAGGGAAAACCTGCATCTTCCATCTTCCGACCCTGTTTTTCAAATACAACACAAGGAGCAACCCCATGGCAAAAGAGATGAAAACCATTGACGGCAACACCGCGGCCGCACACGTGGCCTATGCCATGAGCGACGTGGCGGCCATCTACCCCATCACGCCGTCGTCACCCATCGGCGAAATCGCCGACGAATGGGCCGCCGACGGGCGGCTGAACATTTTCGGGCAGCCCATGACCGTCCGGCAGCTGCAGTCCGAAGCCGGGGCCGCCGCCGCGGTGCACGGATCCCTGGCCGCCGGTGCCCTTACCACCACCTTCACCGCCTCCCAGGGCCTGCTGCTGATGATTCCCAACATGTACAAGATCTCGGGGGAACTGCTGCCCGGGGTTTTCCACGTCACGGCCCGCGCCATCGCCGCTCACGCCCTGTCCATCTTCGGCGACCACCAGGACGTCATGGCCGTGCGCCAGACCGGCTTTGCCATGCTGGCGTCGGCCTCGGTTCAAGAGGTAATCGATTTGGGCCTAGTAGCTCATCTGGCAGCCATCGAATCCAGCGTGCCCTTCGTGCACTTCTTCGACGGATTCCGCACCAGCCATGAGATTCAGAAAGTCGAACTCATCGCATACGACGACATGGCCAGGCTGGTTAACTGGGAGGCCATTGACCGCTTCCGCGCCCGGGCCGTAAATCCCGAACGGCCCGAACTGCGCGGCACCGCCCAGAACCCGGACATCTACTTCCAGGGACGCGAGGCCGCCAACCCCTACTACCTGAAAACACCGCAGATCGTGGTGGACAGCATGCAGAAGGTCAGCCGGCTCACGGGCCGCGCCTACAAACCTTTCGACTACATCGGGGACCCCGAAGCCCAGCGCGTGATCGTCGCCATGGGGTCCTCCTGTGAAACCATCGAGGAAGTGGTCAACTACCTGGGCGCCAAGGGAGAGAAGGTCGGCCTCATCAAGGTGCGCATGTTCCGCCCCTTTTCCACCGACTACCTCCTCGACGTCATGCCCGCCTCAGCCGACCGCATCACCGTGCTGGACCGCACCAAGGAGCCGGGAGCACCGGCCGATCCGCTCTTCCTGGACGTCAGCATGGCCTGCCTGGAGCGCGGCCTGACGCCTCGTCTCTACGGCGGACGCTACGGCCTGGGCTCCAAGGAGTTCAACCCCGCCATGGTAAAGGCGGTCTACGAAAACATGGACGCGGCCGAAGGCAGGAAGCACTTCACCGTGGGCATCGATGACGACGTCACCCACACGTCGCTGCCGGTGAAAGACAGCCTGGACGTCACCCCCGAGGGCACCGTGCAGTGCAAATTCTGGGGTCTGGGGGCCGACGGCACGGTGGGGGCCAACAAGAGCGCCATCAAGATCATCGGCGACCACACCGACATGTACGCCCAGGCCTACTTCGCCTACGACTCCAAGAAGTCCGGCGGCGTTACCATCTCCCACCTGCGCTTCGGCAAGGCCCCCATCCAGTCCACCTACTGCATCGACTCGGCGGACTACATCGCCTGCCACAACCGCAGCTACGTCAACACCTACGATGTCCTGGAGGGCATCAAAGAGGGCGGCACCTTCGTGCTCAATTCGCCCTGGACGGCCGAAGTAATGGAGAAAAAACTGCCGCCCGCCATGCGCCGCACCATCGCGCAGAAGAAACTCAACTTCTACAACATCGACGCCGTGCAGATCGCCCAGGAAGTGGGGCTGGGCGGCCGCATCAACATGATCATGCAGACGGCCTTCTTCAAGCTGGCCAATGTCATTCCCGTGGACCAGGCGCTGGCCTACCTGAAAGACCAGATCAAGAAGATGTTCGGTAGAAAGGGCGACAAGATCGTCAACATGAACATCGCGGCCGTGGACGCCACGCTGGAGAAACTGGTCAAGATCGACTACCCGGCCAGCTGGGCCGAAGCCGGTGAAACCCCGCCGCCGGCTCGCAAGGAGCCGGAATTCATGACCAAGGTGGCCCGTCCCATGCTGGCCCAGCAGGGTGACAAGCTGCCCGTCAGTCTCTTTACCCCCGACGGGCTTTTTCCGGTGGGCACCACGCGCTACGAAAAGCGCGGTGTGGCCATCATGGTGCCCGAGTGGATCATGGACGAGTGCATCCAGTGCAACCAGTGCGCCATGGTATGCCCCCACGCCGCCATCCGGCCGGTGCTGGTCACCGATGAGGAGCTGGCCACGGCGCCTGATGGATTCGAGGCCAAAAAGGCCCTGGGCAAGGAACTCAAGCAGTACAAGTTCCGCAT
>CAYUAQ010000195.1:0-4830 GCA_964442705.1 uncultured Desulfobacteraceae bacterium | reverse complement strand
AATTGTTTTCCGCGTAAAATTTTGTGCATTTATCCGGTGCTATGAGCCCACACGGCTGAATTCAACGTCACAAACAAAAGATGGGGGATTATAATGAGGGCAGAATTCACAGCCATAATAGAACCTGCGCCCGAGGGTGGCTTCTGGGCCATCTGCCCGGAAGTGCCTGGCGCCAATGGCCAGGGCGAAACAATAGAGGAAGCCAAAAATAGTCTGCGTCAAGCTATTGAGTTGATATTAGAGGATCGAAAGGCCGACATTCTCCGAGGGCTGCCCGATGACGCTATCCAAGACAAGGTGATGGTCGGATGAAGCGACGGGATTTGGAACGGAGATTGAGAATCGCAGGCTGCTATCTGAAGCGCGAAGGCGCCTCCCACTCACTTTGGATAAATCCGAAGAATGGAGCGATTGAAGCCGTCCCCAGGCACACCGAGATCAAGGAACCATTGGCAAAGAAAATATTGAAGAATCTTAATGCGGAATAGTTGATGATTACCGCTGGCATGATGCCGGCAAAACACATCCGTCACTCCGCCTCATCCGGCACCCGATCGGGAACGCAGCGGGTGCGTTCGCGGAAATATTCATCCAGATTATCGGTGTGCGCATACCAGCGGCCGTCGATGACGATGGCCGCGATCAGTTTGTTGCGGATCATCTGGTCGAACTTGTATTCGGCGATCTCCAGATAGTCCAGGATTTCCTGTTTGCTGGTCAGGATCTTGCGTTTGCTCATCGGTTCAGCCATCCCGGTCGTTCAAAATTAATTCGGCCGCCGGACAAGCCTCCGGATGAGGCCGCCGGCATTTCCGGTCGCGGTTTGTCGGGTTGCTGCGGGCGCTGCTCCATCTGCCGGGCCAACAGCGTCAGGCTGGGATACCATTCAGAATCCGCGCAGGCCGCCGCGTAGACCTCGGCGTCCAGCAGGTGGTTGTCGCGCCGGACCTGTTTCCACTCGATATGGCCGCGGCGGTCCTTGCGCAATTCCTCGGCCAGGATCTGACGGGCGTAGTCCATGCCGGTTTCGGCGTGCAGGTGAAATCGCTGGGTTTCACCTTTTTTACGGCCCAGGCGCCAGTGAAGCAGCCCCTTGAACTGGTGGGTGTCGAGCATGCGCAGCTCGATGCCGCCGGGGATGGGGCGGTTGCCGCGGGCCATGCGGTCGATCACCTTGACCTGCACCCTGCGCAGCTGGGGGCGGCTGGAGCCCTTGACGCCGAAAACCACGCCGCGGCCGTTGGCACGCAGCCAGTGGTAGATCTCCTCGGTGCGCGACCACTGGCCGTCATCGGAGACCCCGCCGCCGGTGTCCATGCCGGCGCGCCAGATGCCCAGGGGCCGTCGGTTTCCTTCCTGCACCGGGTAGCGCGTGGCAAACAGCAGCGTTTCCACATCACTCCAGGATGACAGGTAGCCGTACTGCACCAGCCAGGAGGTCAGGTCCCGGGCCCAGGCGCGCACCACGAACCAGAAGCCGGTTTTCTGCACGTCGATGCCGCAGGTCAACGCCAGGGCCTCTTCCGGAACGATGCCCGGCGGGACATCGCACCTGTGGGCCATGATCTCGCTTTCAGCCTTGCTCTCGATGACCTCTTTCCAGGGCTCGGCCTTGTGCTGGGTGACAAAGACCATCATCTTGGACGGATCCTGCAGCCCGCGCAAAAAGGCCGCGGCCACCTCGGACAGGCTCACAAAGGGCGAATACCACGACGGCAGATGAAAGCCCACGGCCAGGGGCCGGCGGGGACCGTCCGGTACCGGCCGGGCATCGTTTTGCCAGGGCGGAGCGCTCCAGCGCTGCCAAGCGCCGGTGCGCACGGCCTTGTTTCTGGTGTGATCGTCCCAGTCCAGGCCGCATTTGACACAGCTGTATTTGGCATACTTTCGCCGTACCATGGCGCGCGGGTCGCGGATGCGCTCGGGCCAGTGGATCCGGTCGAACTCCATGACCTGCAAGTGATCGCAAAACGGGCAGCGCGCCTGGTAGCGCCAGACCTCGTCGGTTTCGTTTTCAATGGCGCGCGCGATATGGCCGTCCTCGGTGGTGGGCGTGGACAGATAGATTAGCTTTCGGGTGTGGGGATAGGTCGTGGTGCGCACCTCTCCCAGGGACAGGGGGTCTGCTTCTTGGCCGGCAAAGCGGGGGTACTTGTCGACCTCGTCGAAAAAGACGTAGCGCACCGACTCCGAGGCCAGCTCGGCCGCCGAGGTGGCCCAGGTCAGCATCAGGTCCATGCCGTTTGCGAACGTGACCGCCAGGGTGGTGACGTCATCGGCACGCGGCCCCAAAAGGCTTGCCACGCGTGGCGTGCCCCGGAACATGAGCCGGATGCGGCGCCGGCTGATGCGCTTGGCGGTCTTTTCGTCGGGCATGACATACATGGCCGGGCCCGGGTCCTGGTCGATGGCATAGAGCAGGGAATTGAAGGCCACCTGGGTCTTGCCGGTCTGGGGGGCAAAGCACAGGATGATTTTCTGGACCGACGGCTGGTTGAAGGCATCCATGGGCTTTACCAGGTAGGGGGTCATCTCGTTGGACCACTGCCCGGGCATGGGCCCGGCTTCAACCTGGCGGTGACGGACCGCCCACTGGGAGACGGTCACCTTTTCGCGCGGGCGGAAGACACGGCGCTCGGACCCGGTCCAGATGAAACAGGCTTCACGCTTCATCGTTTCTCACACCCCACAGCAGGTAGACCCTTTTCAGCAGCTCAGGCGGCATCCAGCCGTCCAGGTACGATGTCAGACAATGCCCGCACCAGCCGTCATCGCCGTCTGACGGACGGGAGCGGCAGATGATGCAGCGGCGTTCCTTTACCGGGGGCTTATCGTCCATTTTCCTCCAGGGCCTTTCTGCGATCTATCTCGATCTGGATGTAGCGCCGGGCCTCTTCAAGATCCTCGATGGCGTTTCCCTTAAAGCCCGCACGCCAGATGTATTTAAAGGCGTTACCCAGGCAGAAATTCATGTGCCGGGTGATCTCGATGCACTCCACCCCGCTGGGATGCCCCGTGTAGTGGGGCGGGTGGTGCACCGCGTCCGATGGCTCAGGCTGTTGTGGTTTCGACGGCACTTTCGTCCTCCTCTGGTAGTTCGATTTCGGCGGCAAACTCCTGGCCCTTTACAGCGTAGCGGCCCAGGTAGACTTCCAGCTTTTCGACGGCAAAATCGATCAGATCCGGCGCCTTGGCCGCGTCGCCGTCCACGATCTGGACGATTTCTGCGGCCAGCGACCGGAAAAAGGTCATAAGATCGTTTTTAAGGACCATGGCCCTTGCGGCCAGGGCCCGCTCGAACTCGGCCCTCGGGATGTATTCCCCGGTCTGGATGCGGGTCTTAAGATCCCAGTGATCGGCCTGGGCCGCGGCTTTTTTGGCGTCCGCGATGAGCTTCTGCCGCTGCAGGCTTTCGATCCCGTCGCCGTCGGAGTGACTTTCCTCTCCACGGCCGCTCAGGCGCGACAGGTTTGCCGTGGCATAGGCCAGCACCGCCTGGGGATCGAAGCCGCCGTCGTCCCTCGCGCGCAGCTTGCCTTTCTGGTGGTGCAGGTAGACCGTGGATGACGGCGCGTTCCAGCCGTTGGTTTTTAAAAAGGCGACCACGGCCTTGATGTTTGGAAGCGCCGCGGGCGTAGACTCTTCCTGGCGATCGCTGATTTCTTCCAGGTATTCGTCCAGGGCCTTTTCGGCCGCCTGCCAGTTCTTCAGGTTCGCCTGGATGGGTTTGTCGCGGTAGGCCTCCAGGCCGTCGATGACGGCGTTGTGCAGCACCTTGAGCTTGATCTGGCCGGCTTCGTCCAGGGTTTGCAAAAGCTTCTGAAGTTGGTCCTTGTCCATGGTCAGATCCGGAGGCTTTCGATTTCTGAGGCCAAAGGGTCGGCCTGCCGGTAGAGATAGAGACGGTCCGCCTCGTGGGTTTTCAGTTTGTAGTCGATTCCCAGGGCCAGGGGGATCACCTGGTACTTTTCTCCAAGCATGCCGGCAAAGTGATTCATGGTCTCCCCGGTGACGTAGATGTCGTCGACCAGCAGGATCCGGCTGCCGGCGATGCGGTCATGGTGGACCCGGTAGCTTGCGGTGTAATCCCGCGGCCAGCCGGCGGCGCGGGTGTATTTTCTGGGCTCAACGGCCTGGATGCGCTCGATCTTTACGCCGAAAAGCTTCTGGATGCTGTTTTCTGCCGGCAGATGGCCGGGCACGGCCACGATGTCTGTGCAGTCGAAATGGCGGCAGATCATGCGAATAATGAGATCCCAGGTGTCGGCCCTGGCAAAATATTTCTTGAAGCGATAGACAAACAGGACATCCTGCCTGGGCGGTTTCTCGATTTTTGACTTTCTCTTGAAGCACATGGAGATATAGCTGGCGTACTTTTCGACGGCGTAAACGTCTCTGTGCCGCAGCAGCCCGATTTTTCGAATCAGCTCAACTTGACAACCCGGCACGGTTTTCCCTCCTGGTGGGCTTTTTCGATGGTGTTGGAAGTGCCCCTGGATTTGCCGTTCCAGAAGGCGATGACCAGATCGGCAGCTTTTACAATACGGCCGTTTCTTCTCAGCGGCGCCCCGCGCCCGTATTTTTTGTAATCCGGGTAAAAGACAATCAGCTGCAACCCGTTTTGCCTGGCATACGTCATGGCGCAGGTGTCAACGCCGGCAGCACCGCCGGTGATGATCGCCCGGGTGCCTTTCGGCAGGTAGGCTTCAAGGTCGATTTTCCTGATGGTTCTCGATCCCACCACGGCAACTTTCATTGATCCCTCCTTAATTTTGCGAGTGCTTCGAATTTCCGGCGCCACAGGCCCACGGTCGGCCCGCTGCAGCCCAC
>CAYUAQ010000194.1:0-4915 GCA_964442705.1 uncultured Desulfobacteraceae bacterium | reverse complement strand
ACACTCATTCCCTTTATCCCAAGATCGTCCATGTTGCGGCCTTCCGCCCACCAGTTTTTTTCGTGGATCACATTGTATATATTCACCATCGTATCGATATAGGGGGTTTTGACACCGGCCGCTCTGCCGATATAGCTCCAGGGAACCAGTCCGTAGGGGATGTCTTCCGTTAAGTAGCGGCTGTTGATATCATGGGGGCCCGAGATTGAGGTCAGGGAGATGTCGCCGTGGATGGCTCTGTACAGATCCTGCCAAGTGTATCCCTCTGGCAGATCGGAAAAATCTTCGATGGGTCTGAGCCTGTAACCGAAAGCCCGCCCAATGGCTTTTCTTTCCTGGTCCAGCACCATGTTCATTTTTACAGAGGAAGGCGTCACGCCGTGTTCGTAGAGAAAAAAGGGTCTCTTGGGCCAGTTTTCAATCTCATTGATGGAAAATAGGCACAGTCCGGCGTGAAAGGCGGGATTGACGATGCTGAGGCCAGCCTCCAGCACGTCATTGTATAGGTGCACAAAGGGGTGAAGCCGTTTCAGTTCTTCAAACAGCTTCTCCCCTTCCCGCGCCGGCATGAAGGCGATATTGACCTTGTTCAGCCCATAGGCCATCACTTTGCCTGCGCCAAGCAGGCGCGTGTCATAGGGCAGATTATTGGCTTCGGCAATGATTGGACAGTGGTCACCGAAAACCGTTTTGAACAAAAGCCCGGCAAAGGCGCCGGGATAGAGGGCGATGATCTGGTTGTGTACGTCCACTTTTCCCCTGAGTAATTTGGCATAGGCCTTGTGGGCGAAAGCCGGGGTGACGATGAGGATATAACGGACACCGTCAATGGCATCATCGATGTCTGACGTTACTTTTTCCAGTGTATAGCGCCCCCTGATGCAGCCATCTATTTCTATGGTTTTCGTGTCCAAGAGTCTGGACAGGTTATGTCTGAACTCGGGCATTTCGAACATGTTGACCGTAAACCCGCGTGAAGCAAGGTCCGCAGCCATACAATGTGCGCCGTGTCCTCCCCCCAGAACCGCCACTTTTTCCGGATTGAAATTCATTTTATCTCCCGCCTGATATGCTTTTGCAGATGGTTGGCAACTGTTGAAAAGGATTCAATTTTTTCCGGCAGAGTTCAAATTAAAGATCGAGCCACAGCCCTCTGTTCTTCTGGCGGGCCCTTTCATAGACGATGGGTGCCACGCCCATATCTTCCAGCGCCAGACCGATGTTGACAGCTGTGATGATGTCGCCGCTCCTTTTTCGGCCTTTAACCCTGCCGATGACGACCTCGCCAAAGTCGACAATGTCACTGGGGCAGTTTTTGAATAATCCGCTCTTTCTGAACTGGTTGAACTGTGCGAGGTCGTCTGTGCATAGAAAATCCGAGTTGATAAACACTTCCGGTTTCAGATAGGAATCCAAATCCAGGGGACAGAGAAAAGCGCCGCTTTTTATCCATCCGAATTCGACAACCGGCCGGGGGCTCCTCAGAAAAGGTCCCGCCGTTACAACGATGTCTGCTGGCTGTACGGCATCCCGCGGCGTTTCGCACACTTCGACGTCTATTTGCAGACGTTCACCCATCTCGCGGGCATACCGATGGGCGGTTTCCCTGGAGATATCGTATATCCTCACGCGGGAAACGGGAAAAAGGGTGTTCAGCGTTTCCAGGTTGTAGCGCCCCTGGACGCCACACCCCAGTATGGCCAGTTCCGACGAATCAGGACGGGCCAGGTATCTAGCCGTCAGCGCGGTAGCCGCCGCGGTTCGCATGGCGGTGATCCAGGTGCAGTCCATCACGGTATAGGGTACGCCGGTCTGGGTGTCGTTGAGTATCAGCAGTCCGGTAATATAGGGCAGACCCTCTTTGTAGTTTTCAGGATATCCGCCTACCCATTTCATGCCGGCGGAGTCGATTCGGGGAATAAAGGCCGGCATGGCGTGCAGGAAGGCATCGCCATGGGTGTGGATGGCCGGTTTGGGCGGCATCTCCACCCGTCCGTGTCCCTTTTCCTGGAACACCATCTCCAGCCGGGTGATGATTTCGGGTATGGAGAGACCCAGTGATTCAACGTCCTGTCTGGACAGATACAAGATTTTCCCGCGGGGCTTTTCCATGATCCCGCCCTCCATTTGAGTGCTAAAACAATTATGGTGTCAGTACTGTAGGCCGTTTATTCTCTGGCCGAAGTAGGCCTGGGTGTGCTGCTGCAGTAATTCCCCGCAGCCTTTTCCGTCCCCTGTTTTCAGCTTGTCCAGTATGGCTTTGTGGTCGGCGAACATTTTGCGGAGATGTTCCCTGGTGAAAAACAGGTTATGCCAGAGTCTGGAACTGATGCTTTGAAACTCCAGCAGCAGTTCCTCCAGTTTCTGGTTGTGCGTAGCCGCATAGATGACATGATGAAAGCGGGATTCATACTGGATGAGCTGTTGAAGATCGGTGTTTTCGACGGACAGGTTGGCTTCCGCCTTTTGCAGAATATCGTCGAGACCCCTCAGTTGTTTTGCGGTAATCCGCTCAGTGGCCAGTTCTCCAGCCAGTTTTTCCAGGGGCTGACGAACCTCCGCAATCTGTTTGACAAAATTCAGATCCAGCGGCGCCACCCACGTGCCGGATCGGGGAACCCTACGGACAAGGCCCTGTCGCTGCAGTTCCTGGATAACTTCCCGCAAAGGCGTGCGGCCGATGGCATAGCGTTCCATGAGCTCCTTTTCCCTTAAAAGCTCTCCGGGCGGCAGTTCTTGGGTAATTATCCTGTATCGCAGGTCTTCGTAGGCCTTTGTTTTAATCGAGTTCTGGTGGTTCTTTGCCATAAGTCTCCGCATTTGTATGGGTTAAAGGTGACGGTTTTCCCCTATTTAAAAAGTGACGGGACGAACAGCGTGATCTGAGGGATGTAGGTGACCAAAAGGACGACCACGACGTTGGCGGCCAGAAAAGGCAGCACCGCCCTGCTGATTTTCTCCATGGATTCTCCGGAAATAATCGAGGCGGCAAACAGGCAGCACCCCACCGGTGGGGTGGCCAGGCCGGTAATCAGATTGACGCTCATGAAGAGCCCCGCCTGCAGCGGGTCTACGTGCAGCATCTTGAACAGCGGCATGAAAACGGGAGTGACAATCATGATGGCCGGGATGCTGTCCATGAACATGCCCAATGCGAAAAGCATGATGTTGATCAGCAGCAGTATCTGCCATTTTGATTGGATGTGCGCCATCAGAAACTGGGCGAACTGCTGGGGAACTTGCTCATTGGAAAGCGCCCATCCGAACAGCGCCGCGGCGGCAATGATGATCGAAACGCTTCCGGTTTCCACGGCGGAGTCTTTGACAACGGCAACCATTTTTTTCAGCGTGAGCGAACGGTAAACCAGAAGGGCGATGAAAGCGGCATAAAAGGTGGCCACTACCGCCGCCTCGGTGGGGCTTACAACACCCAGCAGGATGCCCCCCAGAATGATAATGGGCAGCAGGATCGCCAGAATGGCATTGGAGACGATGCGGGTTGCCGCCTTGAATTCTATCTTCTCCTCTCTTTTGGGAAAATCATGCTTTCGGGCCATTATTCTGACAACGGTCATTTGGGCCAGACCGACCATGATACCGGGAATGGCCCCGGCCAGAAAAAGATCTCGTATGGACACCTGGGCGATGGAACCGTAGATGATAAACATCAGGCTCGGTGGGATGATGGGCCCCATGGTGGAAGAGGCGGCCGTTACCGCACCGCTGAAACTCTTGGAGTACCCCTTTTTAGCCATCGAGGGGATCAGGATCGATCCGATGGCGGTGGTATCGGAAATGGCCGTCCCGGTGATACCGCCGAAAAACATGCTGACCACGATATTCACATAGGCAAGGCTCCCCTTTACCCGACCGACGATGAGGTCCGACAGCTTTACCAGGCGGTCGCTGATGCCGCCGTCTGACATAATTCTGCCGGCCAGCACGAAGAAGGGGATGGCCAGCAGGATGAAGGAGTCGAACGACCTCAACAACCGCACGATGATGATATTCATCGGCAGATCCAAACCGATATAATACACGAAAGTTGAAATGAGCAAGGCGAAGGGAATGGGTACGCGGATGGCCATCAAAATCACAAAACAGATGATCATGAGGATGATGTATGTCATGGTGCCGCCCCTACCTGAATTTGAGTTCAAGAATTTTTTTGACTAGAAAAACGATCATCACGGCAGCGCTGATGGGAACCGACAGGTACACCACCCCCACGGAGAGGGATTTTACGACTGGAGAGTGAACCGGCCACATGGTGATCACATGTTTAGTCCCGAAAAAGATGAGCACGATACAGAGGAAGGTCATGGTCAGGTAGTGCAAGAGATCGAAGATAGCCTTGGTGCGCTTGGAAACACCGTTGTAGACAAAATCGATTTGGGCGTGACTGCCTTCGATGTAGGATATGGCCGTTCCCAACAGCACGATATAGATGTAGGCGTATCGCGTGACGACGTTGGACCAGGAGATCGGATTTTCGAAAAAATATCTCAGAACGATATTGGCGCCCAATATCAGTCCCATGGCCAGCAGGATGACGAACAGCGCGGCATCGATGCCGGCGGTTATTTTTTTTATCAGCGATTCGAGGGCCGCTGTGATGAAATTGTGATTGGCTTCGGTCGTCATGGTACCATCCCTCCGGGATGATTGCTACGTTCGTTTTTACTTGGCTTTCCCGCCCTTCTTTTCCCATCCCGAGGCCGCCCCTGTGGGGGCGGCCCTTATCCGAATGGGGCACCACCTGTCCGGAATTCCGGCAGGCGTTACTTCTTCATCGCCGCCTCCGGCATTCTGGCGTCCGGGTCAAGATACTGTATCTGGTCGTACCATTTTTTCCAGCGGGGATGGCTCTTGAACCATTTGGCATATACCTTTTCCGAGGCCTTTTTGAAAGGCG
>CAYUAQ010000193.1:0-4937 GCA_964442705.1 uncultured Desulfobacteraceae bacterium | reverse complement strand
GCAATCACCCGGCCCTCTTTCTTCGACAGGTCTTCCAAGGCCTCCCGGACCCTCTCCAAGCCCAATGTTTTCAAATAACTCCGTGGTGTTCGGGCTTCTGTGGCGCAGGATCGTCTGCATCACGGCGACTTCATATCCGAGGTTGAACAGCACCGATGCTGTGAGGTGCCGAATGGCGTGGAAGCCAAACGGCTTCACGCCCGCCGCCTTGCACATCCTGCGCATAAAATGGAGCCGGTATTTGAAGGGCTTGCCGTAATCTTCCCGGCAGAACTCCTCTTCGCTGAGGCACAGGAACACGTATGGGCTGTCTTTGATCGGTCGATGTTGCCACCACCAGCGAAGCGCTTCGCGGAGTTCCTGCGTTATCGGCAGCCAGTCGTATTCGAGTGTGCCGTCTTTTCGCTTGCGGGTGCCGAGCCGCACTCGGCTGTTGACTAAGTCGATGTCGTCCGCCCAGGTCAGCCGGAAGACCTCGCCTCGCCTCGCACCGAGATGCAGGAACGTCAGGAGCATCACCTTGTCCTGGCCCTCGGCGACTTCGTAGATCTTCCAGAAGTCCTCTTCGGGTGGCACGTAGCGGGGCCTTCGCACCTCCGGCATTTTTTCGACCAGGCAAGGGTTTGGCCCGGGCAGGCGCGGGTTCAGGTATTTCATACCCCAGTTCCAGGCTGCCACGAGGTTCTTGCGGTCCTTGTTGGCGGCATATCCCGAGCGGTTCTCTTTCTGCTTGACGATGTACGCCAAGACATCCGCCGGTTTCAGATCCGCAACAGCCTTTGCCGGATCTACCTTTTTGAAAAACAGCCGGAACATCAACCGCTTTTCATCATAGGTCTTGTCGGAGTGCCGCACCCTGGAAAAATCCAGGTACGCCTGCGCTCAATCACCCAAACAGACCGTGCCGGTCTTCTCTAACCAATCTTCTGCGGACATTTTCCGCATCTCCGCTTCCCAGTCGATCGCCTCCTTTTTCGTGTTGAACGTTTTCTCTTTTCTTCGTCCGTCTCTTCGCACTTGGGCCTTCCATCGGTTTCCAACTTTGTATGGCATTGGCAAACTCCTTTTCAAAGAACACGTATCGGCGACCCAAGCGTACTCCACCTAACGCGGTATGGTATTTCCTGACGGTCTTTACGTCAACACCAAGGTACCGGGCCACGTCCCTCACATACATGACCCTGCCCAACTCTTCGTTATTATTACGAGCGGCGGGTTTCGCCTTTGCGTTTTTGGGGCCTTAATTCGGCAGGACCTGTGCCGGCTGGGGTTTGTCTGCCTGAACATCTTTTTCGGCCGACTGCCCGGCAGATGCCGACTGCCCGGCAGATGATCCTTTCCCCAAACACCGGTGCAGGCGCTCCAGGTATCCCTCCTTCAGGGTCCACAGATCCGCATACGAAAAGGCCGATTTCCTGGCGCAGTTGATATAATCGGCGATGAAATCGATGTAGTTTCCGGCCAGAAACTCCTGGACAGCCTGGCGATAAAACCCGGCTTTGATGGCGCCCACCATCTCTGCGTGGTTTTTTCCGGCGATGCCTTCCTGCAACCGCAACAGTTTCTCATCATCAAGGGCATCTGGAATGGCTCGGTTCCGGAATGGATGCAGGGCCTTCCACAGCCAGCCGAAAGGTTCGGTTTCCGCCGATGGGGCCGGAAACGGGTCGGGATCGGCGGCCAGGATCTGCATAAAGTCGGCTGCAACATTCCAGTCGTCGCCTTTGATCCTGTTGGCTTTGACGAAATCTATCACACGGGAATTGGTGGTGGGGCTTTCAGCCAGCAGTCGCTCCAACTCAATCCCATTCTTCACCGCGAAATTTTCGAGATCGTCATAGTCGCTCTGGATGTCGTCCCGAATGGAATCCAGGTATTCGTCCCCCAGATAGTGCTCCCAGCAGAAGCGCTCCACGGAATCGAACAGGGGGTTGTCGTGGAAATAGCGCGGGAAGACCTTGACGGCCCTGCTGTTTTCGAAGTTGACCAGGGCTTCGATTTCATCCTCTTTGAACCAGCTGACGGAACACCGGTCTCCCATGGGGACCTGGGGGTCACCCAGGTACGAGCACAGGTAGTCGGTTTCCAGATCGGGGGCCTCCTGGATCTGATGGGCCACTTGGTTGTGAATCTCCCGAACATCATTGTGGATATCGAAACTGCAGGTGTGGATCGTAAAGTCGCCCAGGCCCCGTATCTTCTCCGGCGCATAGTTCATAGACGGAAAATAGCGCAGCCGGCTCTCATTTTGATTCAGGGCGGTCCAGATCTGGCGGAAACCGATGTACCAGGCCATCATCACCTGTTTCATGTCGCCCTTCAAGGCGATGGTTTTCAGGCACTGGGGGCAGTTGAACCCGATGAAGCCGGCCTCCTTTCCCACCAGGAAAAAGACCCCGTACAGGAAAACCGCTATGTCCAGGGTTCGTTTGTTGTAGATCTGCCCGCAGTGCTCGCAGGCGAAATCAAGCCCCTTGTATCGTTGGCCCTCGTGTTCGGTGTCTTTGAGGGTGTCTTCAAGCCGTATCAAAACAAGATCCTTTCTGTGGCACGACAATCCCTGTAAAACATCGTCCAGATCGCCCAATCGACCCGGATGACAGAGGCCCGTCAAAACGACGAAACCCACCGGCCCATCTATTTTTATCGGGATGGTCAGTGAAAAAATGAAAAAAGTTCAAAAAAATGTCCCTCTACTCTTGAAAGGGTTAGTTTATTCAGCGGGAAGGGATACAGTTTTCTGGAGTGACCTACCATTGGAAACAGGTCGATAACATTGACATTTATTTCGGTAAGAAGTAGAAATAACCGATATTCAGGGCAAAATCGCGTATCAAATCGGTGGCGAAGCGCTGTACCGGTAGGACGAAGCCGCCTCTTACGCCACGCCGGCCAGGGGCCTATATGGATGCGGTTTTGGGGGCCGCAAGGTGCTGATAAGGAGGCTCAGGCCCTGCTTTTTGGATTGAAATAGTGCTCCAAGACCCCTTGCGGACCTGGAGCGTGATGGAGAAACCTGGCGAGAAGTTGCCACCGATGGCAACAACCTTTCATTTGGCCGATAGCAAACCTTTCATTTGGCCGAACCCTTTGTTTTCGAATGGACGTAATGGCTGAGCCGACCCTCTATCCACGATTTGTGCAGCGCCGCCTGGAGGAAGCCCTGGAGGACACCCCGGTGGTCCTGATCCACGGGCCGCGCCAGTGCGGCAAGACCACGCTGGCGCAGATGGTCGGCAACGCGGCCGGTTATGCCTACGTCACCTTCGATGAAGATGTCCAACTGGCCGCGGCCCAGGCTGACCCGGTGGGCTTCGTGGCCGATTTGCCCGACAAAACGACCCTGGACGAGGTTCAGCGTGTCCCCGAGCTTTTTCTGGCGCTGAAAACAGCGGTGGACCGGGACCGGCGGCCGGGCCGCTTCATCCTGACCGGTTCGGCCAACGTGCTGCTGCTTCCCCGTCTGGCAGACTCCCTGGCGGGACGTATGGAGATCCTGCGGTTGCACCCGCTGGCCCAGGATGAACTGAGGGGCCGTCCAGCCCGGTTTCTGGACACCCTGTTTTCCGCCCGCTTCGGAAACCGTCGCTTTGAGCGTCTTGGGACAGCCTTGGCGGAAAAGATCGCGGCCGGCGGATACCCTGCGGCGCTTTTGCGCGCTGCGCCCAAGCGTCGAGCGGCCTGGTACCGCGACTATATCGAAACACTGGTGCAACGGGATGTGCGGGACCTGGCCCGCATCAGCGCCCTGGACGCCATCCCCCGACTGCTGCAGCTCGCCGCCGGTCAGACCGCGCGACTGGTCAATGTGGCCGAAATGGCATCCGCCTTCCAGCTGAGCCGGCCGACCATTCGCGATTACGTGGTGCTGCTGGAACGAATCTTTCTGTTGGAGCATTTGCCGCCGTGGCACAACAACCGCCTAAGCCGCCTCATCAAACGTCCTAAGCTGCACCTCACCGATACCGGCCTGGCCGCCTCGCTGCTCGGTGTTGACGCCGCAGCCCTTACCAAGGATCGTCCCTTGCTGGGCCAACTGCTGGAGACTTTCGTGTTCCAGGAACTCCGACGGCAGGCCAGCCGGGACGACACACCGGTTCGATTCCATCATTTCCGCACCAAGGACGGCGTCGAGGTGGACATTGTCCTGGAAAGAGCCGGCAGGGTGGCCGGTGTCGAGGTGAAGGCCGCCGCCACCGTGACGGGAAGAGATTTCCGCGGGCTGCGAAAACTCCGGGAGGCGGCCGGAGAGAAATTCGCCGCCGGTGTAGTGATGTACGACGGTGAATCCGTGGCCGGCTTTGGCGAGGGCCTCCAGGCCGTGCCCATCCGTGCCCTCTGGAAAACAGCTTGACCGCCATATCAGAAGGAACGCCTTGATGTCCGAGCGAAAAGAATCCCCCGGACTACTCACCGCCGCCAACTAGCGCTATACCTACAAAACGTCGCAAACCGGCCCCGACGGCGAACCAGTGGACATCCTGCACGATTTTTACATCCCGGCTCTTCCGAGAAAGTATTGACGCTCCGCGGACTGCAAGGCATGGACAACGGCAACGTCCTTACCATCGACCGGCGCCTTTACGAAACCGGTTTGCCCGACATCTATGCCGAACTTGTTGGCTACGCCGCCTGCATCACCGCTGAGGGCCGGAGCCCTGATGCGCACCGAATTTGATCCCACACGCAGCGTTCCCAGGCTGGAGCAGGACAATCAAAAGGCCGGCCGCCGCTTTTTTCTTTTTTTCCTCCTTACCATCCCCTCCTCATACGCCCACCCCATCGCTCCGCCAGTGAAAAACGCCTCTTTCCAGGCGCAAGGGCTCTCATCGCCATCGTCATTGAAACCAACGTCCGATACCGCTTCATCTGCATCGCACCAGTCATCGTCTGAATCGTCATCGTCAAGATCAAGCGGATCTTCAAAATCATCATCA
>CAYUAQ010000192.1:1227-4953 GCA_964442705.1 uncultured Desulfobacteraceae bacterium | reverse complement strand
TCGCCGGGACACACGGCCATGGGGGGCAAGATCTACCGCCGGGGCTTCGAGGATCTGAGGGCCGAAATCCAGCACGTCATGGACCGGCTGGATTTTTACAACGACCCCCAGGCCCTGGACAAGCAGGAAGAGCTGCGCGCCATGGCCATTGCCGCCGACGCGCTCATCGGATACGCCCATCGCCACGCCGCCCTGCTGGACGAGATGGCGGCCAAAGAAGACGGCCCCCGGCGCCGCAGTGAGCTGATCGAAATGGCGCGCATCTGCCGCAAGGTGCCGGCCCGCGCGCCCGAGACCTTCTGGGAGGCGCTGCAGTACTACTGGTTCGTGCACGTGGGCGTGATCACCGAGCTAAACCCCTGGGACGCCTTCAACCCCGGGCGGCTGGACCAGCACCTGTACCCTTTCTACCGCCGCGAAATCGACGCCGGACGTCTCACCCGTGAACAGGCCCAAGAGCTGCTGCAGGCCTTCTGGATCAAGTTCAACAACCACCCCGCCCCGCCCAAGATGGGCGTCACGGCCCAGGAGAGCAACACCTACGTGGACTTTGCGCTGATCAACGTGGGGGGCGTCACCGGCGACAACCAGGATGCGGTCAACGAAGTGTCCTATCTGATCCTGGACGTCATCGAGGAAATGCGCCTGCTGCAGCCCTCTTCCATGGTCCAGCTCAGCAAGAAGAACCCCGACCGCTTCATCAAGCGGGCCCTCAAGATCGTGCGCACCGGCTTCGGCCAGCCCTCCATCTTCAACACCGACGCCATCGTGCAGGAACTGGTGCGCCAGGGAAAATCGGTGCAGGACGCCCGCGAGGGCGGCGCCAGCGGGTGCGTGGAGGCCGGCGCCTTCGGCCGCGAGGCCTATTTCCTGACCGGCTACTTCAACTTGCCCAAGATCCTGGAGATCACGCTGCACGACGGCGTCGACCCGCGCAGTGGACAGCGCCTGGGGCCGCGCACCGGCGCGCCCGGAGCGTTCCTGAATTTCGATGCCCTGTTTGCCGCTTTTCGCAAGCAGCTGCAGCACTTCGTGGACATCAAGATCCGGGGCAACAACATTATCGAGCGCATAAACGCCAAATACATGCCGGTGCCGTTGCTTTCGCTGCTCATCGACGATTGCATCGCCAACGCCCGGGACTACAACGCCGGCGGCGCTCGCTACAACACCTCCTACATCCAGGGCGTGGGGCTGGGCAGCATCACCGACGCCCTGACGGCCGTCAAGACCCACGTCTTTGAGCGCCGCAGCGTGTCCATGGACGAGCTGCTGCAGGCGCTGGCTGACGATTTCAAGGGCCACGAGGACCTGCACTGGCAGCTGCTCAATGAAACCCCCAAGTACGGCAATGACGACGACGCGGCCGACGATGTCCTGAAGCGGGTTTTCGAAGCCTATTACCAGGCCGTGGACGGTCGCCCCAACACCCGCGGCGGGGTGCACCGTGTCAACCTGCTGCCCACCACCTGCCACGTCTACTTCGGCAGCGTCATCGGGGCGCTGCCCGACGGGCGCAGGGCCGGCACGCCGCTGTCCGAGGGCATCTCGCCGGTGCAGGGTGCCGACCGCCACGGCCCCACGGCGGTCATCAAGACCGTGTCCAAGATCGATCACCTGCGCACCGGCGGCACTCTGCTCAACCAGAAGTTCCTTCCCCAGGTGCTGGCCGGCGACGAGGGCATCGGCAAGCTGGCGCACCTGATCCGGTCCTATTTCCGCATGGACGGGCACCACATCCAGTTCAACGTGGTGGACGGCGCCCAGCTGCGCCGGGCCCGGCAGCATCCCGAGCAGTACCGTGACCTCATCGTGCGGGTGGCCGGCTACAGCGACTATTTCGTGGACCTGACGCCGGAGTTGCAGGAGGAGATCATCAGAAGAACCGAACACGAGGCGCTGTGAGGCGCCGGGAAGGGGGCGGTTTGGCGGATTTCGAGACCATTCGCAAGCGCAGCGCGCCGGAGAAGGTGGCCGAGCAGATCCTGCAGAAGATCGGCCGGGGCGAGTTGAAACCCGGCGATCGCCTGCCGGCCCAGCGGGAGCTGGCCACCGCCCTGGGCGTGGGCCGCTCTTCGGTGCGCGAAGCCATAAACGCCCTGACGGTCATGGGCTATCTGGACGTGCACCACGGCCGGGGGACCTTTATCCGCGAGGATCACCCGGCCACCGACGGGGCGGCCGTGCGGTTTGAGGCCGCTTTCGGTGCCGGCAGCCTGCTGGAACTCATGGAGGTGCGCGAGACCCTGGAGTGCAAATCGGCCGAGCTGGCCGCCGAACGGGCCGATGAAGACCAGCTGAGGCGCCTGAAAGCCGTCATGGGCAACCTGGAGGGGGCCTCCGCCACTTACGAAGCCTTCCTCGAGAGCGACCTGGCCTTTCACCAAGCCGTGGCCGAAAGCACCGGCAACCGCGTTATCTGCGAGATGATGAAGTTGCTGATTCCCCGCGTGGCCGGCCACCACGCCCGGCTGCGCACCGGGCGGCTGTCGTCCGCCTACCGGGCCGAGTCCATTGACACCGCGCGCCAGGTGGTGGCGGCCATCGAGGCCGGCAGCCCGGTGCGGGCAGCGGCCGCCATGCGCCGCCACCTCTCCCTGATCCGCCGGGAATTGAAAGACATCGTTTCCTGAGTCAGGACAATTCAACCACGCTGCCCAGTTTTTTTTCACGGGCCGCTTCCAGGACGGCGCCGGCGGCCGCGGCATCCTGCACGGCGACCCCCACCGATTTGAAAAAGGTGATTTGCGCGGGTGACGTGCGCCCGGCTTTGCGGCCGGTGACGATCTCGCCGATCTCGGCGTCGATGGTGGCCCCGGCCTGGATGAGGTCGCCGGCCTCGGCCAGGCAGGCGTCGCGCTGGTCGACCACCACCCGGGCGCGGTTTACGGTCTCGGGGTCGATTTCCTGCATCTCGGGGGTGAAGGATCCGATGCCGGTGACGTGGGTGCCCGGCGAAAGGTCACGACCGTCGAACAGGGGCGTTCGCGAGGTGGTGGCGGCGATGACGATGTCGGCGCTGCCGACGGCCTTCCCGGGATCTGCCACGGTGTGGACCTCGGGGGCTTCGGGCCAGGCCGCCACTTCATCGGCCAGCCGCCGTGCGGCGGCCTCGGAGCGGTCGACGATGGTGACCCTTTTTACGTTGCGCACACAGCACACGGCCTCGAGCTGGGAGCGGCCCTGGACGCCAGCGCCGAAGAGGGTGACGCGGGAGGCTTCCGGCCGGGCCAACAGGTCGGCCGCCAGCCCCCCGATGGCCCCGGTCCGCAGCGCCGTCAGGCGCGTGCCCTCCAGTAAGGCGGCCGGCACGCCGGTTTCCGGGTCCACGGCCAGCACCACGGCGCTGACCACGGGCAGGCCGCGGGAGGCGTTGCCCTCGTTCACCGAAACGACCTTGATGCCCAGATCACGGCTGCGCTGCAGGTAGGCCGGCATCACCAGGGTGGCGCCCCCGGCAGTGGGCAGATGGCTGCGCAAGGGCAGGACGGCCTCGCCGTCGGCCAGCTGAGCGAAGGCGCCGCGCATGACTTCGATGGCCTTGTTCATGGGAAGCGCGGTTTCGATGTCCTTTGCGGTCAGGACGATGATTTTCATTACAGGGCCTCCTATATTTGAAGAAGACTCACTCTATCGCCCCTTTCCCGTCGCCGTCAAGCCCTCTGGATAAGACTCTCCGGCCCTGGGGCATTGGGGCTTGCCCCGGGGTTGCCGCTGAGGATATAA
>CAYUAQ010000192.1:0-1127 GCA_964442705.1 uncultured Desulfobacteraceae bacterium | reverse complement strand
GCTGAGGATATAAAACGATATGTCCGACCTGATGAAAAAATACTGGTTTCCCCTGGGGTTGGTGCTGGTGGTGATCATCACCTTTGCCGATCTGTCTGGCCGGGCTGCAGCCGCCGGCACATGGCTGAAGCAGCACCACGGCCCAGAGGCGACCATCTTCGTGATTTTTTTCACTTCTGGGCTGATTCTCAACTGGGTCCAGATCCGCGACGGCGTCATGGATGTGAAGGGCATCCTGCTGGCCCTGGCGCTCATCTTTGTGGTCGCCCCGGCACTGGCCTGGCTGACGGGCAGTCTGCCGCTGCCGGCCGGCATCGTCATCGGCCTGTTTCTGGTGGCCGTTATGCCCACCACGTTGTCCAGCGGCGTGGTGATGAGCGGCGCCGCCGGCGGCAACATGGCCCACGCCCTGGTGATCACTATCGTGGCCAATGCCCTGGCCGTTTTCACCATTCCCCTGAGCCTGACCCTGCTCCTGCACGGGAGCGTTGAAAGCGGCGCCATCGCCATCGACGAGGCGTCTCTCATGCTGAAACTGGGGGCACTGGTGCTGGTACCGCTGCTGCTGGGGCTGTCCGGCAAGGCCCTGCTGGTCAGGCGCCTGGAGGGCAAGGCCCTGCGGGCCCTGGAGTCCGGACTGCAGAAGCTCAACCAGGCGCTTATCCTGTTCATCGTCTGGATGGCGCTTTCCCGGAGCCGCGATGCCATTTTGCTCAGCGGCATGCGTCTTGCCATTATCGCCCTGCTCAGCGTGGGGTTTCACGGCGTGATGCTGGCCGCCGCCGGCCTGCTGGTGTGGCGGTTCAGGATCCCCCGCGGCCGCCGCGAGAGCGTCATTTTCATGGGCGCCCAGAAGACCCTGCCCCTCTCCATCCTGCTGCAGGTTTCCCTGTTTCCCCAGTACCCGGATGCGTTGACGGTATGCGTGGTGCACCATCTGCTGCACCTGATGATGGATGGCTACCTAGTGGACCGGCTGAAAGGCTGACGCCGCTTTTGCTTCTTGTGGCGGATTCGTCATCGTGTTGCCGGCCGTCTGGTTATGTGATACCTTTTAGGCGAAAGAAGGTGTTAGGTGTCCGCTACAAGGTGTTTACGGCACCATTAAAAAGCTGACAGCTGATACC
>CAYUAQ010000191.1:0-5232 GCA_964442705.1 uncultured Desulfobacteraceae bacterium | reverse complement strand
TGGGCGATTTCATTCTGGTCTTTGGTGGCCTTGCTCATCTTGTGCAGCTCTTTGACGGCCACTTCCACGGCCTTGTCGATGCCGCGTTTGATGGACATGGGATTGTTGCCGGCCGCCACCAGTTTCTGGCCCTGCTCATAGATGGCGCGTGCCAGCACCGTGGCCGTGGTGGTGCCGTCACCGGCCATGTCGCTGGTTTTGCTGGCCACTTCTTTGACCATCTGGGCGCCCATGTTTTCAAACTTGTCTTCCAGTTCGATTTCCTTGGCTACCGTGACGCCATCTTTGGTTACGGTAGGGGATCCCCAGGACTTGTCCAGCACTACGTTACGTCCCTTGGGGCCCAAGGTGACCACTACGGCGTCTGCCAGGGCCTGTACTCCTCGAAGCATCGCTTCCCGGGCTTTCATGTCATATTTTACGATTTTACCAGCCATCTTGCTTGCCCTCCATTAAATTAAGGTAAGATATGAAAAAATTATAAAAATCTGCTGTATTTTTTCAGCGCTGCCTATTCGATGACGCCGAGTACGTCATCTTCACGCATGATCAGGTAGTCTTCGCCTTCGATCTTTACCTCGGTGCCCGAGTATTTGCCGAACAGAATACGGTCGCCGACTTTCAGTTCCGGGGCGATTCTCTTGCCGCTATCGTCCAGTTTGCCCTGTCCAACGGCCACTACTTTGCCCTCGGCCGGTTTCTCTTTGGCTGTGTCGGGAATGATGATGCCGCCCTTGGTCTTTTCCTGCTCTTCGACACGTTCTACCAGAATACGATCCTGCAGTGGTCTTAAATTCATGGCTCCATTTCTCCTTTTGCCTGATTAAACTGTTGGTTATACGTTTAAACTAAAAAACATGAAACGCTGCAGCCGTCCGCCGGTTTTTCCCCAGCCTGGTGATCCGGCGCGCTTTTGTCGGCTTCTGTGGTATAGCCTTCCGGGTGGCGCCGCTTTGATAATTTGGGCTGAAAAATAATCACACTTTCAGGTTTGTAAAGAGATCTTTCCGCACTTTTTTGCACTCCCCGGTCAGCAGGCATGCAGGCCGTCCGCAGGTACCGCCCCCTCCCTCCTGCCGAAATGTACAACCCGCCCCTCTAGCAGGGCAGGAGGGGGAGACCTGCGGCCATGTTTGCATAAATGTACAGGGATTTCTTTAAATTATGAAGATTCAGGGGTTTTTGCCGCGGCCTCTTTTTTCCCTTTGCCTGAAGCCGAAGCCGAATCGCCGCCTTTTCCCGCTGACGCTTTCATTTCGCGGTCTTTGGCAGGGGATTTGTCTTTTTCCTTTCCGGCGTAGTCCGTTACGTACCAGCCGCTGCCCTTCAAGTGGAAGGTGCTGTGGGAAATCAGTTTGTGGAGCTTGCCGGAACAGTGTCTGCAGGTGGTAAGGGGCTTGTCTGAAAACTTCTGGAGCACCTCTTCAATTCGCCCGCACTGTGTACACTCATATTCGTAAATGGGCATACCTCGCATTCCTCCTGGCGTTGAAAGACGATAACCGCTTCACTGTTCTGAAGTACGTCTCTAAAATAGGTCATGTTGGGCCAATGTCAAGCGGACAGCCCGGCTTTTCCGGACAAAAGGCATTCGTCCGAGAGTGGGCGCCTACAGATAGGTCCAAAACGACACAAGTGGACGATTTTTTATTGAAAGAACGGCTTGTTAAAAGTATGTCCGCAAATTTTTCAGGCGGGATTCTGAAGCCCTTCGAAGGTGGGCTGCCAGCGGCGGTAAAAGGCAAGCACCTGGTCGAGGCCCGGCGTGGAAAGGCCTTCTAATATGTCGCGGGTCAGCGCATGAACGCGATTTTCCTCGCTCAGGCGCTCGGCCGGGGGGGCGTTGAAATTCTGCAGAAATTTACTGAAACGCACGATGTGGACGAGCTCATGGGTGCCGATGTACAGTGCAAACGGGAAAAGCCGCAGATCCGATGTCGCCTTCATGGCACCGAGAATAGCGTGATCCTGGATGCATATCTTGTAAAAATCATAGGTCCCGGAACCCAGAGAGGTGTTTCTGCGCTGGGCCTCGTAACGGATTATCTGGGCAAAAGGGCCGTCTACGATTTCATCGGGTGCCAGATCGGCCAGCGTTTTTACGTCGTAACGGGCGTGCAGCCACTGGTTATCGGAGAGCTTGTAAAAATTGCTGACCAGTTCTTCGGCCACCGCCACGGCCTCGGTGACCTGTCTGATCTGGTCTGCATTGAATGTTTCCCTTGTTTTCATTGCGCATACGCATGCATACTGCGCTTCCACACGGCGGCCAATATTGGTCTGTTGCCTACGAAAAGTACGTTAAGCAGCAATCGGTGGACGTCAAGTTTTCCGGGGCCGGGCCGCACGCACGTCCCGGCCGGTGGTGCCACCAGCACCACTGCCAGCAGCAGGAACAGAAACCCCACTTTTCTCATTTCCGTTTCTCCCGTAAGGGGCTCATTGAGAGCGATGGTGTGACTGTCGACCCGGTGCCGAACACCTATTAAACATGGCATGGAAAGTCAAAAGGTTTTGCAGCCGCCTGGTTCCGTCCTTTTCCGGCCCACGTGGTGCCTCGTTGCCCGGAACGTACCGTGGCGGCAAGGCTGCAGTGCGTATGGGAAAAAAATATGGACAAGTCGCTTTCCAGGGTGTTATAGATACCGTTTGGAAACAGATTGAGTCGGAATGTTCAGAAAGGAGGTGATCGGTTGGGCAGCGTCGTCAAGAAACGCAGAAAAAAAATGAGAAAGCACAAGCACCGCAAGCTGCTGGCGCGGACGCGTCATCAGAGAAGAAAAGGTAAATAAATATGTGGAGGGTGACTTTTCTGAAAAAAAGAAGCACCGGCTTCCAGGAAACGGACCGGTGCTTTCTTGGTGTTTACCTCAATTCAAAACGCTTCACCACGCCTTTCACGAGTCGTTCAGGGATCAGGCGCGCTCCATCTCCCACCCCTCCGGGCACTACTGGGTGTAGCTCTGGAGGTATTTCAGGAAATCTGAGTCGGTGGACAGCAATAGGGTGGTCTTGTCGCCCAGGGTCTGGCGGTAGACATCCAGCGACTTGGTAAAGGAGTAGAATTCTGGATCCTTGCCGTAGGCCTGGGCATACAGCACGATGGCCTGGGCCTCGGCCTTGCCCTTTATTTCCTGGGCTGTGCGGTAGGCCTGCGATTCGATCAGTTTGAGCTCGCGCTCCTTTTCTCCCAGAATTTTCGAGGCTTCACCGCGTCCCTCGGAACGGAACTTCTCAGCGATCTGCTTGCGCTCGGCGATCATGCGGTTGTAAACGGATTTACGCACCTGTTCCACGTAGTTTACCCGCTTGATTTTGACATCCACCAGTTTGATGCCGAACGGTGAGAGCTTGGGCTGCGCCTGTTTCAGGATGCCCTGGGTGATTTTTTCGCGACCTGAGAAAATGCGCAGTTTCTCATTCAGATCGATCATTTCCCGGTCATCCTTTTCCCCCACGCCTATTTCATAGGTGTCCAGCTGCCGGTTGCTCCGACGTACGGTTTCAATCAGCGGGTAGGAGGTGATGAAGTTGCGCACCGCCGGATCGATGATGTCATCCAGCCGTCCCATGGCGCTGACCGTGTTGTTAACGGTCTGGAAGAATTTCACCGCATCGACTATTTTCCAGCGGGCGAAGGTGTCCACCCAGATGTAGGTCTTGTCCAGGGTAGGGATCTGACCGGGGTCGCCATCCCACTCCAGCAGGTTCTTGGGGAAAAAGGTGGTTTTCTGGATGAATGGGATCTTGAAGTAAAGTCCCGGGTTGGTTTTGGGATTTCCGACAACCTTGCCGAACTGGGTCACCACCACCTGCTCGGTTTCATCAACCGTGTAGGCGGCGGCAAAGAGGATAATCCCCACGATCAGGGCGCCGATGATGAGAATGCCTTTGGTTTTCATTTGGCGTTGATGCTCTCTTTGGGTCCGAGGTTGAGCAGCGGCAGTAGGTTCTTTTGGTTTCTGTCGACGATGTATTTCTGCCCCAGTTTGGGGAACAGGTCTTTGAGGGCTTCCAGGTAGAGGCGCCGCTTGGTGACATCCTTGGCCTGGATGTAAGCCTTGTATATGGAGTCGAAGCGTGCGGCGTCACCCTTGGCACGGTTGACGCGGTCCAGCGCAAACCCCTCGGCTTCCTTGATGGTCTTCTCCGCCTGGCCCTTGGCCGCCGGAATCGCCATGTTGTATTCCCGCTTGGCGTTGTAAATCATCTGCTCTTTTTCCTGGACAGCCTGGTTAACCTCGTTGAATGAGGGCTGCACCGGCCTAGGCACGTTGGTTTTCTTCATTTCGATGGTGACCACGTGAATGCCGGATTCCGCATTGTCCAGTTCTTCCTGGAGCACCTCGCGCGACTCCACGGCGATCTCTTCCCGTTTGCTGATGACCTCGTTGATGCTGCGGTCGCCCACCACCAGCCGCACGGCAGCTTCGGACATGTCCCGCAGCAGTTTGTTGGGATTTCTCACCTTGAAGAGGTAGTTATAGGGGTCTTTGATGCGGTACTGTACGATCCAGGGGACCACGGCCACGTTCAGATCTCCGGTCAGCATCAGGGCTACGCTGCGTTCGTTTTCCGCTCCTAACCGGGTCACGCCTTCTCCACCGCCGCGAATGCCGAACTCTTCCTTGTACACCCGCCGCACCTTGACCTTGGTGACCTTCTCGATGCCCACCGGCAGCTTGAATTTGAGGCCCGGCTGGCTGAGGCGTACGAATTTCCCGAAACGCTGGACCACACCGACCTCGTCCACCGCAACGGTGTAAAAGGTGGTGGAACCCAGCAGCAGGATCAGCAGAACGAGGATCACGATGGGGCCGCCGGGAAGTTTGATTTTCTTTATTTTATTGAGCATTTCGTCCATTTGGGGCGGTACTCCGCCACCGCCGGACGGCCGCTGCTGCTGCTGTTTGAGTTTTTCCCAATCCCAGTTCATAGGTTTTAACCTGATTTGTTTCTTCCGTATAAGGGTGCATCTACCAGACACAGAAAGCGATGATATGAATTACTAAAATAGGTGACCAATGGCCGCAAGTCAAGCAAAAAGCATGATCACCGCACATACACAGACGGATCCGACCTTGGCCAGAGGCCGCGGCGCGTTGCCGTGGCCAAATTCACCGGTGTCCGGGCCGCCGATGTCTTTTACTTGACAGTTTCGCCCGTGGTCCATAAATTTAGCACATGTCTTCCCAGCGAAAACCCAGGCGGCAGTTTACGGCCATCGGCGAT
>CAYUAQ010000190.1:0-5250 GCA_964442705.1 uncultured Desulfobacteraceae bacterium | reverse complement strand
GCATGATTGTCATGGACGAAGACACCTGTATGGTCGACGTGGCCAAGTACTTCCTGGATTTCTGCAAGGGCGAGGGCTGCGGACAGTGCACGCCCTGCCGTGAGGGGGTGGCCCAGCTGGTGCGCCTGCTCACCGAGATCACCGAGGGCAAAGGCACCCCGGAGCACATCGACCTGATGGAAGAGCTGGCGGTCATGATCAAGGACGCTTCGCTGTGCGCCCTGGGCACCAGCGCCCCCAATCCGGTGCTGTCGACCCTCCAGTACTTCCGCGAGGAATACGAAGCCCACATCTACGAAAAAAGGTGTCCGGCCGCCGTCTGCAAGGCGCTCACCTCCTTTACCATCGACGAGGAGAAGTGTACCGGATGCACCCTGTGCGCCCGCAACTGCCCGGCGGGTGCCATCTACGGCGAAAAGAAGGAACCCCATCACATCGACCAGGACAAATGCGTCAAGTGCCGCGTGTGCTACGAAAACTGCAAGTTCGGCGCCGTGATGAAGGGACGGGGAGACATGGCTCATGACTGAAATGGTCAACCTGACGATCGACGGCAAGAAAATCCAGGCCCCACCGGGGACCACCGTTTTGCAGGCCGCCCGCCAAGAGGGCATATTCATCCCGACCCTGTGCGACTATCCGGCGCTGGAGCCCGAGGGCACCTGCCGGTTGTGCATCGTGGAGGTCAGCGGCGCCATTCGGCACAGTGTGCGGGTGTCCTGCATCCAGGAGGTCAGAGAGGGGCTGGTGGTGGAAACCGACACCGAGCGGCTCAACCATTCCCGGCGGCTGATTATCGAGCTGCTGCTGGGCCGTTCTCCGGATGTGAAGATATTAAAGGACCTGGCCCAGCGTTACGGCGTCACCCAGAACCGCTTCGCCACCGGCGAGAACAACGACTGCATCCTGTGCGGGCGCTGCGTACGCGTGTGCCGAGACGAGATCGGCGCCTACGCGCTGTGCTTCGTCAACCGCGGCCCGGACCGCCGGCTGACCACCGACTTCGAGCGGCTGTCGGAGTACTGCATCGGCTGCGGCTCGTGCGCCAACGTGTGCCCCACCGGCGCCATCCAGGTGGAGGACAAGGGTGATCAGCGCAAGATTTTCACCTGGGACCAGGTGCTGGCGCGCTTCAAACTGGAGCGCTGC
The DNA here is from genome assembly GCA_964442705.1 of uncultured Desulfobacteraceae bacterium. Classification (GTDB taxonomy): domain Bacteria; phylum Desulfobacterota; class Desulfobacteria; order Desulfobacterales; family JALSRD01; genus JALSRD01. The sequence continues at coordinate 4,101 of CAYUAQ010000190.1, read as the reverse complement.
GAACACTGCGGAACCCCCTTTGCCCCCAAGAAATACCTGGAACTGGTCAACAAGCGTGCTTACCAGCCCAAGGGGCTGGAAATGGTGGAGTATGTCTGCCCCGAGTGCTTCAAAAAGCGGGACCGGGTACCCGAGGGCCGCAAGGCCGGCGCCCTGCGCCAGGCCCTCAAGTGGTCGGTGCCGCGGTAGCGGCGGTAACGAGAAAAACGAAAACTGGAAGTCCACCCTTTCAGTAGGAGTAGGAAATGTCAGAAAAATGCCCGGTCAGCGAAACCATCGCCAGGCTGCAGGAGACCATCGAGTCCGGACAGCTGAAAAACCCCAGATGCCGGCGCATCGCCGAGGAGCTTCTAGAACTGGTGGAAGACATCGCCTGGGGCGGGGCCAGTGAGGAACATCTGCCCACGGTCCAATCCCTGGTAGACGAGTTTGAAAAGGGCGCCCAGTCCGCGGCCGGCACTGAACTGTCCGCCTGGTTGCAGATGACGATGGAGGAACACGGCGAAGTCTTCGAAAGCCACATCACCACACACAACTGTGCCACCGGAGACTGCGACAAGCTTACCCCGGCACCCTGCCAGATGGCCTGCCCGGCGGGCATCGACGTGCCCACCTACGTGACCCTCATCGGCATGGGCAAGGATGCCGAGGCCATCGAGGTCATCCGCCGTGACAACCCCTTCCCCTGGGTGTGCGGGCTGGTGTGTACGCGGCCCTGCGAGTTCATGTGCGTGCGCGGCCGCATCGACACACCGGTGTCCATCAAATTTCTCAAGGCCTTTGCCGCCGAGCGCGCCCTTTCCGAGCACCGTTACAAGAACCCGCCCAGAGAACCGGACAAGGGTAAAAAGGTATGCATCATCGGTGCCGGTCCGGGCGGCATGAGCGCCGCCTATTACCTGGCGCTCAAGGGATACACCGTACGCGTCATCGAGGCCCTGCCCGTGGCCGGCGGCATGATCATGGTGGGCATTCCCCGCTACCGCCTGCCGCGTGAAGTCATCGACCGCGAGGTGGCCATGATCGAGGAGCTGGGTGTCGAGTTCGTGTACAACACGCGTTTCGGCACCGATGTGACCATGGAGCAGCTGCGCGAGGAGGGCTTCGAGGCCTTCCTGTTCGCCATCGGGGCGCACAAGGCCTTCAAGATGGGCATTCCCGGCGAAAAGGACTATCCCCAGGTCATCGAGGCCATCGACCTGCTGCGCCGGGTGGCCCTGGGCGACCGCCACGTGCCGGGCCGCAAGGCGGTGATCATAGGTGGCGGCAACGTGGCCATCGACGCTGCCCGCACCTGCCTGCGCCTGGGCTGCGAAGAGGTGACCATCGCCTATCGGCGCACCCGCCGCGAAATGCCGGCCGACGTGGAAGAGATCGAGCAGGCCGAAGAAGAGGGGGTCAAGTTTTCCTTTTTGACGATTCCCATCAAGGTGGAAGGCCGGGACGGCCGGGTCACCGCGCTGCACTGCCACCGGGCCGAACTGGTGCGCCGCGAAGGCAGCAGCCGCATGTATCCGGTGCCCATCATGGGCAGCGATTTTTTCATGGAGGCCGACGTCATCATCGGCGCCATCGGCCAGCGCGTGGACAGCGAGTGCATGCACGAACTGGAGGCGCTGAAGTGGACACGCCGCAACACCATCGACGTCCGCATGGCCAGCATGGAAACCTCCCTGGAGGGCGTGTTTGCCGTGGGGGACGCGGTGACCGGACCGGCCACGGTCATCTCGGCCATCGGCGGCGGTAAACGTGCCGCCGATGCCATCGACCGTTACCTCGAAGGCATTCCCCAGCCCAAGATGCCACCGGTTCCCGTACGGCGGGCGCGGGTGGACTTCCTGGAGGTGCCGGCCAGCACCAAGATGACCCTGAAACGCCCGGAGATGCCGCTGCTCAACCTGGACCGCCGGCGCACCACCTATCAGCAGGTGGAACTGGGCTATCCGGAAAACGCGGTGCGCGAGGAGGCCCGCCGTTGCCTGCGCTGCGATATCTGCAAGCGCTGCGGGGAATGCGTGAAGGTCTGCCGGGACAAGATGGGCATCGATGCCCTGCAGCTGGGATACCTGGACTTCGACCACCCGGTGCAGACCGACTTCCGGCTCACCGAGGAACGCTGCATCGCCTGCGGGGCCTGTGCCGAGAACTGCCCCAACGGTGCCATGCGCATCGAAGACCGCGACGGCGAGCGGGTCCTGTCCATCTGCGGAACGGTTCTCAACCGCCAGAAACTGGTGTACTGCGAAGAGTGCGGAGCCGTAATGGGGCCGGCCAAATACCTGGACTACATCAAAAAGCGTTTCCACACGGTGGGCCAGGTAACGGCCGACCACATGGTGTGCGACGCCTGTGCGCGCAAGCGAACGGCAGCACCTAATCTCGGAGGCCTGCCACCCTCCAATATATGAAAGAGGGGGACGTCCTTAAGTAATTCAATAAGTGGCGGGCACAGTGGGCATCTTTTTCTTTGCCCATTGACCGAGAAGCGTTTTAAGCACCAGAAACCATTTTTACCGAAGAGGAAATGTCATGGCGTTTCGAAGAGGACAACGCGTAGAAATTTATAGAAAATCCGAGGACGAGGGGTGGGAAAGCTACATGGACGAGTTCGTCGGCTGCCACGGGATCATCACCGACCCCGATGCGACCATCAACGATCCCGATGCACTGGTGGAAGTCAGCCTGGAAGACCGCGGCACCCACCGTTTTCCCCAGGACTGCCTGCGCCTGCTGGATTCGTAATATAGCATCCTGCCGCGAACAGCAATTTGAAATTCCCGGTTGGCGGGTCTTTGTTCGCCGCCAACTGCCGACCGGGAATCGTTACCCTCCTGTATTCCCCGTTCCTGCATTTATCCCCGACTGCAAGTAAACCGTCAGGCAGCCAAACTCTGTGTTTTTACCCTTCCGTCCCTCCTCTCGTGTCGTTCCTGTAAACTTGAAAAATTCGTTGCCAAACAAACGGGGTGATGCCATACTTTCCAGCGCGGTCGATCCCCGCAACCCAATGAGTCAGGTGCGGTTTTCGTGAATGGAATTCCAACTGGTCGACTTCTTTCCCCGTCAACCGGGAACCGCTGAGACAGTGCCGACTTACTGAATTACTTAAGGACGTCCCCCTTATGGGAAAGTGCATGCACTTGCTGGCGGTGGCGGTTGTGCTGCTGACCTTGGCCTGCAATCAGGAAGAGTCCCCCTTGAAGGTGGATCTGTCCCGCAGGGAAAACCCGGTGGTTTCTCCGGAAACCGATGCCATCACCTACGCTTACCTTCCCCAGTATTCCCACACCGTCTCCTACCAGCGTCACCACCGGCTGGTGGCATTTCTGCAGCGCAAAACCGGCTTGAAGATCCGGCAGATCTTTCCCGACACCTTCGATCAGCACATGAAGATGGTGGGGCAGGGTAAGATAGATATTTCCTACTCCAATCCATTTATTTACATTAAAATTGCCCACCGGTACGGAGCACGGGCCTTCTGCCGCATCGTGGAAGCCGACGGCCGCAAAGATTTCCGGGGACAGATCATCTGCCGGGCGGACAATGTCGACATTCACCACATCGCCGATTGCCGCGGCAAACGCTGGATTGCCGTGGACCCCGGTTCGGCCGGCGGTTTTCTGTATCCACTGGGATTGTTCATCGCCAATGGCATCATGCCCGCTGATTTCAAGGAAATCGCCTTTTCCCCGGGACCCGGCGGCAAACAGGAAAAGGTCGTTCTGGCGGTTTTTGCCGGCAAATATGACATCGGCACCATCAGGGAAGGCACCCTGGACGTGGTGCGGGACAAGGTTGACATCCGGCAGATCCGGGTAGTGGCCAGCACTCCCCGCTATCCCGGCTGGGTATACGCCGCCCGGGCTGGCCTGGCGCCCCAAATAGTCGAAAAAATAAAGGGCGCCCTGCTTTCCCTGGACTATGACAATGAAGCCGATCGCCGCATACTGGAAGCCGCCAGCATGCGAGGCATCCTGCCGTCCCAAGATCGGGAGTTCGATTCCGTCCGAGCCCTGGCAAGACGCGTCGGCATCGACCTGGACAAATAAAATTGCCTTTACACCTTCGCCGGGAACGGCAAACCGTCAGCCGTAACCTGAA
>CAYUAQ010000189.1:0-5304 GCA_964442705.1 uncultured Desulfobacteraceae bacterium | reverse complement strand
TGAAAGGCGCCGTGTCCGGATAGGTGACCGTGCAGCCATCCTTCTTGGCCTTTTCGATGGATTCCTTTTCCCTGGCATACTGCCACGCATCCGTCAATTCTATGGCCTCGTTGGCGACGGTCTTAACAATCTGTTTCTGATCATCGCTGAGCTTGGCCCATGTCTTTGGGGAGATCATGAGAATCTTCTGGGTCCACATCTGTTGCAGAACCGCAAAACTGTTGACCACTTCCTTGAGCTTGAAAATATACTGGCAGTAGCATCCCAGGTCATTGGCATTGACCAGCCCGGTCTGCAGGGAAGTGTACAGTTCGCCCCAGTCGGTGGGGGTCACGGTAAAGCCGAAGGCTTCATAGATGTCGATGAACAGAGGATTCTGCATGCACCGCAGTTTGATTCCCTTGGTGTCGGCGATGCTCCTGATGGGCTTGGTGCTGGCGATGCCGAAGCCGTTGCAGTCCGAATAGATGCCCAGCGCAACGAGACCGGTGGCCTTGCTGACCTCTGCCAGTATCTGTTTGACGACCTCTGACTGCCTGGCGACAGTGTAGTGCGCATGGCTTTTGAAGAGGTAGGGCAGCTGCAGAAACTGAATGTCGTCATAGAAACCGGCAATATGGCCGGCACTGTTGGTGTCCAGGTCGACCGTGCCGGCTTTGATGAACTCAATGGCCTCCTCTTCGCTGGTGGTCAGGGTGCCGGGGTAGATGGTTACCGTTATGGCACCGTTGGTTTTTTCCTCCAGCAGCTTCTTGAACGTTTCCGCCAGCAGCTGGTCGGCGTCATAGACATTGTTCTGGTGGGAAAATTTCAATTTCAAGGTGGCGGCACCGGCGCTCACCGCGCCGAATATCAAAATGAGGGAAAACACCGCCACAAACCTCAGCCAACTTTTTTTGCAAACCGTTCTCTGTGCCATGGATTGTACTCCTTTTAGGCTACTGTGATGTTGAAATCACCGGGTCGGACCATTTTGGGATAGTAGAAAAACCTCCTTTCTCTAAGAATTGACGTTTCGCTCTCCGAGCATCTCCTCCAGACGGTTGCCGGCGGCTTGGTGCGTCAGTATCGCGATGCTTTTCTCAACCACTGCGCTGCCTGCCTCTACGGCGGGGAGTCCGCCGGCATATATGTTGTTGATCAGCGTGTATTCATACCGGATGACGGGACTTCGGCTGTATTCGGCAGCCCGTTGTCGAATATCCGCACTACCGAGACGATAGACCAGGTAGGCGGACATGCTTCTGGAAGCCAGCGCGTTGCCACCGGGGCGTTCGCCGACGAGCAGGATGACCAGTTTAGGTTCCAGTACATCGGCGATGCACTCCGCCAGCTTGACCCGGCCATAGTCGACCAGAATGTGTTGTCCCAGGCTGCAGCCGTGGCTTTTCAGGCCGTCTTCGAGAACCGCCAGCAGGTCATGGATATTGTGGTGGACGGCCTCGGCGCTCAGACCGTCTGTGATGACGATCTGTACGTCACGGTATTCCGGGCAGAGGACCATGCGGTCTTCCCGGGACAACTCTGTACCGAGTTCCGGCCTTTTCAAATGCTCACGCCGGTTGCGGGCCCTGGTTTTCAGTATCCTGAAATCGATTCCCCGGAGTTTATTTCGTTTGAGGGCGCTGTGGACGGCTTCCCGTCCCACGGCCTGGTCCAAGAGCAATGTTCTCTGGATTTGATTGGCGGGCCGCGGACCGGCGTTTTCGAATCCGGGCGCCGACGGCAGGGACTCCCGCAGGCGCTGAAATTCGACATCGGACTCACAGAACAGCCTGGGGTTGCCCCACTGCGGGCCCCGGCAGACCCGTCCGTCGGGCGCCTGCGTGAAAATGCCCCTCTCCTTGGCCCATTCCAGGAATTCCGGGGCCGGGATGCGGTTGTGAACCTCGCGCAGGGTCTGGTCGTCGTGGCCGCTGTTGACGAAGTGGGCCAGCATGCGGTCGGTTCCCAGGTAAATGTCCATGAAGAAATTGGCGCCGGCCGCAGCCGCCACATGGGCGGTCAACTGCTGGCCCTCCAAATGGGTTTGCGAATGCAGCGTGTAACTCGGACTGACCCCCATGGGCAGACCGAGGAGTTTTCCCATGAAGTTGTCCTGGAGGTTGGAAACCATCAGTTCGATGTCGTTCAAGTGGGTTTCCGGTCCGATGAAACCGGTGGCGCTGTTGACCATGAAGGGATCGTAGCGGCGGCACAAGCCGTAGCACAGCGCCTCGCAGGTGGTCATGTCGATGCCGTTGTGTTTTCCGTAAGTCATTTCACTGCCCTGGCCGGTCTCGAAATACATGAACTGGCGGGCCACCTCCCGGAGGGGGCTTTTTTCCGCCATGGTGGCGTAGGCCTGGTCCATGTATTCGACGGTGACATCGAATTCTTCGGTCAGGGTGCACTCGGTGCCGGCAAAACTTTGAAAGAGGATTTCTACGGGCGCCCCCGCTTCCAGCGCCGCCAGCTGGTTCCTGACATGGCCCAGCACGCAGATCTGGGTGGGGGCGCCGGTTTTCCGGCGGATTTTGTCCAGGTGGGTGATGATGGTTTTGATGGTTTCGATGGACCCTTCGGCGGGATTGACACCGATGAGACAGTCGCCCATGCCCAGGGCCAGGTCGGTGTAAACCATCAGGGAAATGGCGTCCAGATTGTCCGTGGGATGGTTCGGCTGGATCCTGAAGGACAGGCTTCCCGGAAGCCCGATCAGCGTTCTGGCGCGGGTGGGGGTGGCGATTTTTCGCGGAATGAAGATCAGTTCGTGGGCATCCATGAGTTTGGCCAGGGCGGCAACCATGACCGGGGTCAAGCCGCGGCCCACGCGCTTCAGTTCCTGGCCGTCGCTTTGCAGCAGGTGATCTTTCATTTCGCCCAGCGTCATGGATGCGATGGTGTCGAAAAGCGTGTGGTCGATGTCGTATCCCACCCGCATCACCGCGTCCAATCCGCCGCTATCGTCGGTGAGGGGATGGTCGTAGATATGCCGCAGCGTGAGGGAAGACAGAATCGAACGGGCGCTTTCGCGGACCATATCGCTGGCCGGCGCCAAGGCGGTGTTACGGTCCCCGGCCTTGCTGATGTCGGCGGCGCCCAGCAGCGTCTTGAGCCCCTCGAATCGGAACGTTTTTTCCAGAACCCGCAAGGAATAAACTTCATCGGGTGCCGGTTCCGGGACCGGGATTTCGGTGACCGGTGTAAAATTTTTCATGGTTCCTTTCTCATCTGATGCGGCTAACCGATGCCGTAAAAAGACACCGGCACAAAGTTGTTGCGCAGGCGGCCGATATTGACGAAGTGGGCCCGCCGATCCGGAATTTCATCGATGACGATGAAATCGACGGGCGACTGCCGCCAGCCGGTGGCATAGTTGCCCAGCGTCTGGCCGTAATTGCCGGGCGCCAGTACCACCACCGGCTGTTCAGGTCTTACACACAGACAGGCATCGTAAAGACGGATGCCCAGCATTTTTATTTTCTCCAGGCTTTCGGCGCCGGGTGCTGCCGCTTTTTCCCCCCCGTCGTTTTCTCCAGACAGCACCTGGATACATGCACCGGCAGGGCTTTTTGCAGCCAGCAATATCGCCTGGTGGATCACCTCTGGGTTCGCGTCCATGGGCAACCGGGCCACGATGGGCAGATCCCTGCAGGGCAGTACCCTTGGTGCCGACAGGAAAATCGTCGACCCCGATATTTCGGTGCTGTGCAAGGTGAGGCCATAGACCGTTGCGCGGCCCTGATTTTCCGGCACCAAGGTGTCGATATGGGTAGAAAGAATCGGAGATTGTGCAATCTGCACGGCCAGATCGATGCCCAGATCCCCGTAATGGGTGATTCCCGGCATTTTTTCGCCCCGGCTGAAGCGATACACCAGTTCACCGACACCTCCCGAGAAAACCACTACGGGGGCAGACCCTGCGGGGTCAAAAATAAAGGGAACCTGCTGGTAGACGCTACAATCGGGGCGGTTGAAAAATCCGCTGTCGCCCGTGGTGATGGCCTCTAGGGCGGCAACGCAAAATTGGAGAATCGCCTCGGTTTCCGGCGATGTCAATCGTTCGCCGATGCTTTTGTTAATGCCCAGTTTTGCCAGCAGCGACCTCCCAGGAGACGAGATGTCAACGAGCCGGTAGTCCCCTGGCTCAAACTGAAAATGCCGGGCCCCTATGAAATGACAGCCCGTAGCCAGCACATTGCCGTTGATGCCGTAAGCGGCATTAGTGGTGCCGCCGCCGATGTCGAGATTGATGAAAGGTGTCTGGGCGTGAAAGCGGGATAGAACCGAACAGTTTCCCATGAAGGCCATCCAGGATTCGAGGCGTGGATCATCGGCCGTGGCGATCAGCGCCTCGCCGAAGCGGGCGCCCACCATGCGGGCAATGGCGTCTGCATTGGAGCGTTTAGCCGCCAGGCCTGTGATGATTACGCCCCCCGCAAAGACATCTTTGTAGACAATGCCGCTTTCACCGAGCCATTGCGCTATATGGCGGTTCAGTTGAAAGGAATCGATTTCTTTTCCGTTGAAAGGCGTGAAGACCGGCTCCGAGCGAAACAGCGCCCGTGGAGGCCCGAATTCCATCCTGCCGGTGACCGCGTTCAAACCGACGGAGGCTTCGGCCACCATGGCGCTGCTGGTGGTCGAGCCGAAATCAAAGCCGATCATGGTGACGGCATCCGGATTGCCGTCAAAGAGCGGTGTCAAATGCATGCGCCAGGGACTATCCTCCTTGTGACAGCCTGTTTTTCGTCAGGAGACATGAAGTTGGGGTAATTAGTATGCCAATTGATATATTAGTTGGACGTCCAGTGTCAAGCCTAAAATGAAGATTTTCCGGTGAGATGGAAATGAAGGGGCCGGTTCGGACGTCAAGTCGACGGTGGAAGGACACCTCAAACGGTGGTGCGCCTTCCAGGTGGCCTGTGGCCTTCCGGCTTACGCAGAAGCGTGGGGGATATAGCGGCCCGCCTTGAAGCGGTAATAAGGCAGATAACTTTTTTCGATGAGTACCGGCTGGTTGTTCGCATGCAACACCCGCAGCGAGTATAGGGCCCGTCGATCCCCTTTCCGCTTCAGCCGCTCCATCACGATTTCATCCGCCTCGGCCACCTCCACCTGCACCGCCTGGTAGGCGGGCTGGAAACCGGAGGTTTGCATAAAGATTGACACGGTCTTGGTGAAGAACTAAGCAAAGCGTAAATGTATATACAAACAAAGTTTTATTTCATTAATGAAGGGAGAGGCAGATGAAGATCCTGTGTTTGGGCGGCGCCGGTAAAATCAGCCGGGAATCGGTTCATGACCTGGTTGAATACTCAG
>CAYUAQ010000188.1:0-5425 GCA_964442705.1 uncultured Desulfobacteraceae bacterium | reverse complement strand
CTCGCCTTGCATCGATCTTTCCCAGGTCAACTCAAAACAAGCAAGGGATATGCCATCGAAGGGGGAGCATGCCGGCCATCGGCCTGGCGGACGTTTTCTGTGCTTGAAAAAGTTGTAAATGCGGGTAGTTGAAATGTCGATAAGCGGAAAATCGATCCGGCAATCTTTTTTTTAGGCCTCCAACGTGGACGATGCGGTCAGGTGAAAAAAATGCATGATTTTTATTGCGTATATAACTGGCGGCCATTAAAAAATAATAAATACAGTAAGTTAAAAATATGCAAAAAAGCAGTTGCGATGCAATCAAATTATTGCATCACAGTCCGGGCCAGGACCCGCCAGGGGAGATGGCCCTAGCCTCGCCGACGTGGCTATCTTACTGGAAAAATAGCGGTTTGCTGTCCATCAGAATGATTTTCCCGTTTTGCCTATTGGATATGGCTGCTGGTACGATTATTGCTTGGTTGAGGTGATTCAGAACCCGCTCGCAACAAGAGGTGCCGGATCCGGCAGCAACAATGAGAGGTAACAGAGGAGGCCGGGCCTCTTTCATTTTTTAATACCTGGAGGTAAGCCATGGAAAAAGAAGTCTACTCGTTGTGTTTCATGTGTTCGGTCAGATGCCCGATCCGCGTGATCGCCAAAGACGGGCAGGTCAAGTGGATCGAGGGAAACCCGCACGTGGCGGGCATGGAGGGCAGCCTCTGCCCCCGGGGGGCCGCCGGCATCAGCCTGCTCTACGACGATCAGCGGGTGCAGACCCCCCTGATCCGGGTCGGCGAACGCGGTTCCGGCCACTGGCGCAAGGCCAGCTGGGACGAAGCCCTGGATTACGTGGGCGACAAGCTGAAAAAAATCATCGACGAACACGGAGGACACGCCGTGGCGCTGGGTGAGCGCACCCAGCTGGCCACCCACGTGAGCAAGACTTTCCTCAAAGCCATCGGTTCTCCCAACCACTTCACCCACGATGCCCTCTGCAAGGGCTCGGTCAACACCGCCTGCCGTTCCCTCTTCGGCTACACCGACGCCCAGATGGGTATCGACTACAAGAACACCAAGCACATGGTGCTTTACGGCCGCAATCTTTTCGAGTCCGTGGCGGTCAAAGAGGTCAACAACATGATGTACGCCCTGGAGCACGGTGCCAAGTTGACCTACATCGACCCGCGGGTGACGGTTACCGCCACCAAGGCCCACCGCTACTGGATGATCCGGCCCAACACCGACCTGGCCCTGAATTATGCCCTTATTCACGTCATTCTCAAGGAGCGGCTCTACGATGCCGCTTACGTGGATCGCTGGGTGGTGGGCCTGTCGGAGCTGATCGAATTCGTCAGCCCATACACACCCGAGTGGGCCGAAGAGATCACCGGCATCCCGGCCGGCGCCATCGTGGATTTCGCCCGCGAGGTCAGCCACGACAAACCCTCGGTGGTTTTCCATTTCGGCTACCGCGGGGCCAACCAGGTCGACGAGATCTACGTGCGCCGCTCCATCATGATTCTCAACTCCCTCATGGGCAGCGTGGAAGCCAAGGGCGGCTTTTTCTTCAAGAAGGGCCCCGGTGAAGAGGGCGGCAAGCCGGCCCGCAAGCTCACCGAGCAGGAGTTTCCCAAGATCGAGGTACCTCGTTTCGACAAGGTGGGCACACCGGACTTTCCGCTACCGGACCCCAACCACGGGGTGCCCTCCATGTTCACCCATTGTGTGCTGAACCAGGATCCCTATCCGCTCAAGGCGCTCATCGCCTACCGCTTCGATCCGCTGATGTCCATTCCGGACACCAACCTGACGCGCAAGGCCCTGGAGGCCCTGGACCTGATCGTCTCCATCGAGATCAACTACAGCGACATCGCCTGGTACTCGGACGTCATCCTGCCCGAGTCCTGCTACCTGGAGCGCACCGACTCCATCCAGCAGGCCAACGGACTGAAACCCCAGATGTTCCTGCGCCGGCAGGTGGTGCCGCCGCGCTACGACACCCGTGACGGGGCCGTCATTCTCAAGCAGATCGGCGAGCGCCTGGGCATCGGTGAGTACTTCCCCTATGAAACCATGGAAGACCTGGTGCGCTGGCAGCTGGAAGGCACCGGATTTACCCTGGAGGATTTCGAGCCCAAGGGCTTCGTGGCCTACGGCAAGAAACAGATCTTCTGGGACCGCACCGAAGGCATCAAGTTCAAGACCCCCTCGGGCAAGATCGAGTTCAAGTCCGCCCTGCTGGAGGATGCCGGTTTCGAGTCGTTTCCAGCCTATGAGGAGCCCAAGTCGCCCGAAGAGGGGAAGTTCCGCCTGGTGGTGGGTCGCTGCGCACAGCACACCCACGTTTCCACCCAGAACAACCCCTATCTCAACGATCTGGTTTCTGAAAACAGCCTGTGGATCAATGAGCAGAAGGCCGCCGAACTGGGGATCACCGATGGCCAGGAGGTGGAGGTTTCCTCTGTGGCCGGCAGCGGCAGGATCCGCGCCCGGGTGACCGATCTGATTCATCCCGAGGCGGTGTTCATGCTGCACGGTTTCGGACACCAGGCCCAGAAGGCGGCGCGATCCTACAACAAGGGCCTCAACGACGCGCTGCTGATGGAGAATCTTTACGACAAGATCGGTGGCAGCCCGTGCCTTCACGAGACGTTTGTGGCGGTCAGGCCGGCGTAAGGCTGCCGGCAAAGACAAACACGCATTCTGCGCGGACGGCGGGGGCCAGCGGCTACGCCGCCTTGCCGAGCACACCATAGCGGAGGGAAATAATGAGCAAGTATTTCATGCTGCAGGATCAGCAAAAGTGCATCGGGTGCCATTCCTGTGAAGTGCAGTGCCAGAGCAACAAGAACCTGCCGGTAGGCCCCAAGTTGTGCCAGGTCGTCGAGGTAGGCCCCAAGTTCATCGACGGCAAGCCGCGGGCTTCTTACATTTTCATGCCCTGTTTTCACTGCGAAAACCCCTGGTGCGTGGCGGCCTGCCCCACCGGGGCCATGCAGCGCCGTGAGAAGGACGGCATCGTTTTCGTGGATCAGAATCTGTGCGTGGGCTGCAAGACCTGCATCTCGGCCTGTCCCTGGGGCGCGCCCCAGTGGAACCCGGAGGCGGGCAGGGTGGTCAAGTGCGACTACTGCATGGACCGCATCGATGCCGGCCTGAAACCGGCCTGTGTGACGGTCTGTCTCACCCACTGCCTGAACTTCGGTCAGACCGAAAGTCTGCCGTTCGTCAAGCGTGAACGTTACGCCAAGGCCATGGCCGCCAGCAAGGGGGCCGCTACGCTGGACTAGCGCCGTGGCGTGAACGGTCGTGTGGCGCACCGTATCCGGGCGACGGCATCCCGCCGCCCGGACAACCGCAGAACCGACTGCCCCGGCCCGCGGCCACGACCCCAGCTGATGGTGAACGTTCGACCATAGTCAACTATCGCGGGCGATACCCGCAACCCGATTCGTTATTGGTCTGTTTCGTCCCTTTCGTGGTTTTGGTGGATGGGAAATAAAATCGATTCCCTTCCTTCGCTGTTAACCGACAACGGCCTACTTTTATTTATTTCGCCACGTCTGCGGATGAGTTCCCCTGTCACTTACGACAGGATTCAACAGACAAGCCTCTAATACGAAGGAAGATGCGCCATGGATGTCGCCGCCATCGAAGCCATCCTTGAAAAGTACCCGGAAGTGCGGGGGAACCTGATCGGCATTCTGCACGAGGTCCAGAACCACTTTCACTACCTGCCCGAAGCCGAACTGCGTTATATCTCCAAACGGACCGGAATTCCGATCACGCAGATTTACAGCATCGTCAATTTTTACAACCGCTTCAGCCTGACGCCCAAGGGACGTAACGAGGTGTGTGTGTGCCTGGGTACGGCCTGCCACGTCAACGGCGCCGAGAAGGTGCTCAACGCCATCCGGGAAAAGCTGCACATTGAACCGGGCGAAACCACCGACGACATGCGTTACACGCTGGAGGAGGTGCGCTGCATCGGTGCCTGCAGCCTGGCGCCGGCCGTGGTGATCAACGAGGAAACTTACGGCCAGGTGACGCCCCGCCAGGTGGGTAAAATGCTTGACAAGTACAAGTAGCACCGCTGTCGACATCCCGCCCGGCAGGGTGCCATGCGCCGAGAAGAGTTTGCAAAGGTGACAGGATACGCATCATGAGTCCCAAAACAAATAAGGAAATCGTCATTTCCGTGTGCACGGGTACCGGCGGCGTAGCCGCCGGCGGATACAAGGTGCTCGAAGCTTTCGAGCAGGCGCTGGCCGAAGGCGGCCTGAAAGCCACCTACACGCCGCGCACGCACAAGGTGGGCTGCCGCGGCTTCTGCGCCAAGGACGTACTGGTGGACGTGGCGGTGGGCGGTGATCTGCACACTTACCAGTATGTGACGCCGGAACGCGCCCGCAAGATCGTCGAGGAGCACATCAGGGGCGGCCAGCCCATCGAAAAGTGGCTGGTCAAAAAAGATTACCACCAGTTCCACGACAAGCAGCAGAAACTGGTGCTGGCCAACTGCGGCCGTATCGACCCCGAGTCCATCGATGAGTATCTGGCCGTCGGCGGGTACAAGTCCGCCGAGAAGGCGCTGGCCATGGATCCGGAGGAGATCATCGAGATCATCAAGGCTTCGGGGTTGCGGGGCCGCGGCGGTGGCGGCTTTCCCACCGGCATCAAGTGGCAGAGCTGCCGGCGGGCCGGGGGCGACATCAAGTACGTGCTGTGCAATGCGGATGAGGGCGATCCCGGCGCCTTCATGGACCGCTCCATCATCGAAGGCAATGCCCACAGCGTCATCGAGGGCATGATCATCGGCGCCCACGCCATCGGCTCGTCAGAGGGTTTCGTTTACATCCGCGCCGAGTATCCGCTGGCCGTTGAGCGCCTCAGGCTGGCCCTGGACCAGGCGCGGGAGAAGCATTTCCTGGGGGAGAAGATCTTCGGCACCGACTTCAACTTCGACATCAAGGTGGTGCTGGGCGCCGGTGCTTTCGTGTGCGGCGAATCCACGGCCCTGATGACCTCCATCGAGGACAAGGCCGGCGAGCCGCGGCCCAAATACGTGCACACCACCGACCGCGGCCTGTGGGGTCGGCCCAGCAACCTGAACAACGTCGAAACCTGGGCCAATGTGCCCCTGATCATCGAAAAGGGCGCTGAGTGGTATGCCGCCATCGGCAGCGAGAAGAGCAAGGGCACCAAGATCTTCTCGCTGGTGGGCAAGATCAACAACACCGGTTTGGTGGAGGTGCCCATGGGCATCCCGCTGCGGGACATCATTTTCGAGATCGGCGGCGGCATTCCCAAGAAGCGTGCCTTCAAGGCCGTGCAGACCGGCGGCCCCTCGGGCGGCTGCATCCCGGCCAGCCATCTGGACATGCCGGTGGACTACGAAAACCTCTCGGCGGCCGGGTCCATGATGGGTTCGGGCGGCATG
>CAYUAQ010000187.1:0-5458 GCA_964442705.1 uncultured Desulfobacteraceae bacterium | reverse complement strand
GATTATTCTCAGAATGCATGGTGCCGGCGGCGCTGACTTTTTACGAGACCATCAACACTGACCCTGACACGGTAGATAGAGAAAGGCCTGGTAAATCCAGATTTACCAAATCTAATAAAAACAGGGGTCACGAAAATTTCGTAACCCCTTGTTTTTATTGTGGTAGGCGGTGCAGGATTTGAACCTGCGACTTCTACCGTGTGAAGGTAGCACTCTCCCACTGAGTTAACCGCCCGCAACTGTCCGCCTTTATAGGGGAGTCGGGTCGCCCCCGTCAAGGCTTTTTTTGGGGTTCGCCCCGGGTTCGGGAGGCTCCGGGGGTTCGCCGTCCGCCGGGGGCGGGGCCCCTTGCTCAGCTTCGGTGTCGCCCGGCGGTGGCGGCTCTCCGGACGATTCGGGTTGTTCCCGGGGTGTCGGCGGGGCCTGGCTGTCCGGTTCGGGCGGGGTCTCTTCGTCGGTTCCGGTGTCCTCGGGAGGTTCAGGAGTCTGCGCGGGTTCGGGCGGCGCTTGCGGGACCGGTTCTTCGCCTTCGGCGGTGTCTCCTGGCGCCTCTCCGGCCGGCGGGTTTTCGGGCAGGGGCTTTTCCTCGAATTCCTCGATCTCCTTGGGCGTGGGCAGGTCCTGCAGGCTCTTTAGGCCGAAGACCTCTAAGAAGAGCTTGGTGGTGCCGTAGATCAGGGGGCGGCCGGGGATCTCGCGGCGGCCCATGACGCGGATGAGCTTGCGCTCCAGCAGGGTGCGCAGGATGCCGCCGCTGTCCACGCCGCGGATGTGCTCGATGTCGCTGCGGATGATGGGCTGCTTGTAGGCCACGATGGCCAGGGTTTCCAGGGCCGCCCGGCTGAGGCGGTGGGCCTTGGGCTGCACCAGGCGCTTGATCCACTCACGGTACTCGGGGCGGGTGCGCAGCTGGTAGCCGCCGGCCACCTGGTTGAGGTAGAAGCCGCCGCCGCGGGCCTCGTACTCCGCAACCAGCTCCCTGAGGGCCTCGCGCACGGGTGCAGCCTCGGCGATGCCCAGGGCGTTCTTGATCTTGTCCACGCTCAGGGGGTCGTCGGTGACGAACAGCAGGCTCTCGACAATATGTTTGAGGTTTTCCATCCCCTTGCGCCTCTGCCCCTCTGTGCCTTTCCCTCTACTGGTAAAACAGCCGGATGACCCCGGACTGTACGTGCTGCACGATGCGCGTCAGCCGCAGCTTGACCATCTCCAGGATGGCCAGGAAGGTGACGATCACCTGGGCGCGGGTGCTGTCCTCGGCGAACAGTTCGCCGAAGGTGGCCGACCCCTTCTCCTCCAGCAGGGTGACGATTTCCGAGATGCGGTCCTTGATGGACATGTGGTCCGCGGTCATGTCCACGCGGTGCTCGGCCGACATGTTCTCCAGGATGCGCTTGAAGGCGTCGATGAGTTCGAACAGACCCACCTCGATGATCTCGATATCGTCTTCCTCCGGCTGCAGGTCGTCCACCGCCGGCGGCCGCGTGAAGGTGTCTTCGCCCAGCAGGTGGCGGCCGGCCAGCTGCTCGGCGGCCGACTTCATCTTGAGATACTCCTGCAGGGGCCGTGTCAGCTGGCGGCTGATCTCCTCGTCATCTTCCTCCTCGTCGTGGCGCGGCAGCAGCATCCTGGATTTGAGCTGGATCAGGGTGGCCGCCATGACCAGGAACTCGGCGGCCACGTCGATGTTGATGGACTGCAGGAACTCCAGGTACCCCAGGTACTGGTCGGTGATCAGGGCGATGGGGATGTCGGTGATGTCCAGCTCGTTTTTCTTTACCAGGTGCACCAGCAGGTCCATGGGGCCTTCGAAGATGTCTTCCAGTTTTACCCGGTAGGGCTCATCCGTCATCTGCCGCTCGCTGGTTCAGATTTTAATGGCCGCCCGCACTTCCGCCATGGTCTGCCGGGCCACTTCGCGGGCCCGCTCGGTGCCGGTGCGCATGATCTCCTGCAGCTCGTCGGGCCGTTCCTCGTAGTAGCGGCGCTTTGCGTGGATGGGCGCCAGGGCCTCCACCAGGCTGGCCGCCATGAGTTTCTTGCACTCCACGCAGCCGATGCCGGCGCGGCGGCAGTCCTGCTCGATCTCGGCCACCTTGTGGGCGTCGGTGTACATCTGGTGGAAGCTGAAGACGTTGCACACCTTCGGGTCGCCGGGGTCCTTGCGCCGGGCGCGGTTGGGGTCGGTGATGAACTGCGACACCTTGTGGGCGATCTCGTCGGGCGGGTCCGACAGGTAGATGGCGTTGTTGTAGCTCTTGCTCATCTTGCGCCGGTCCCCGCCCAGCACCTTGGCCGTCTTGGTGAGCACGGCCTCGGGTTCCGGAAAGACCTTGCCGTAAAGATAATTGAAACGCCGGGCGATTTCCCGCGTGATCTCCACGTGGGGCACCTGGTCCAGACCCACCGGCACGCCGTGGGCCTTGTACATGATGATGTCGGCGGCCTGCAGCACGGGATAGCCCAGGAAACCGAAGGTGGACAGATCCTTATTGCTCATCTGCACGATCTGGTCCTTGTAGGTGGGGTTGCGCTCCAGCCAGGGCACGGGCGTGATCATGGACAGGATCAGGAACAGCTCGGCGTGCTCGGGCACCCGGGACTGCACGAAGAGGGTGCTCTTTTCGGGCGTCAGCCCCACGCTGAGCCAGTCGATCATCATGTGCTGCACGTACTGCGGGATCATGCCCGGGTCCTCGTAGTCGCTGGTGAGCGCGTGCCAGTCGGCGATGAAGTAGAAACAGTCGTACTCGTCCTGCATGGCCACCCAGTTGGCCAGGGCGCCGTGCAGGTTGCCCAGGTGCAGGGGCCCGGTGGGCCGCATGCCGCTCAAGATACGCTTTTTAGCCATGGAGTCCTCTCATCTGCTGAACCACAAAAAGTGCCTTCATTTAACATACCGGGCAATAAAATCAAGTTCATCCTGCCGGGTTTTCAGTTCCCCGTCCAAGCGCGCGTCCAGCACGGCCTGCAGGATCTCCCGGTAAATCGGCCCCGGCGGGATGCCCATCCTTTTGATGTCTTTGCCGCTGACCGATGCGGTGATGCCGCGCAGCCGGGTGAAATACAGGGAAATGGCGCGCTTGACCCCCTCGCGCCGGGTGACGGCCATCATGTACAGCGTCAGCTCGATGGGAAAGGGCCAGAGCTTGCGGTAGATGATGCTGTTTTTGACCGGCAGGTTGCGCTCCAGCCACAGCAGGCACCCGGCCGCGGCCGCCCGCTGGCGGCAGAAGAGCTGACTGTCGGGGGCCGGCATTTCCAGGCGCTGGCAGACGTCGCCGCAGGTCTTCAGGCCCAGCCGCCCCACCAGGGCCAGGAAATAGACCGCCCAGCGCTTGTAGGTTTCATCCAGGAAGAGCAAATCATGCCAGGCCAGCACCTTCTTGACGGCCTCGAAACGGGCCTGCATGAAGTCGTCCCACTTGAGGGCCGGGTGGATGACCTTGAGCAGGCCGTGGGCGCTGAGCTTGTCCATGGGAGCCGCCGGGTCTTCCTCGCTGAGCAGCAGCCGCAGTTCGGTCAGCACCCGCCGGCCCGAAAGGTTCTTGAAAAAGTCCATGCGCACGGCGTTTTTAATCAGCCCGGCGGTCAGCTTGCCGATGGTGAACCCGAAACGCTGCTCGAAGCGGATGGCGCGGAAGACCCGCGTGGGGTCTTCCACGAAGCTGAGGTTGTGCAGCACGCGGATGACCTTTTCCTTGAGGTCCTTCTGGGCCGAGAAGAAGTCGATCAGGGTGCCGAAGCGGTCGGGGTTGAGCTCGATGGCCAGGGTGTTGATGGTGAAATCGCGACGGAACAGGTCCAGCTTGATGGAGCTCATCTCCACCGTGGGCAGCGCCGCCGGCGAGGCGTAGTATTCCATGCGGGCCGTGGCCACGTCGATCTTGAACCCGTCGGGATAGATGATGACGGCCGTGCCGAACTTGGCGTGGGTGTGGATGCGGGTCCCCTGCTGGCGGGCGTAGGCGCGGGCGAAGGCGATGCCGTCGCCCTCGATGACAATGTCGATGTCCTCGTTGGGGCGGTACAGGAACAGATCGCGCACAAAGCCGCCCACCACATAGGCCCGGAAGCCCAGGGAGCGGGCCATCTCGCCGACGGAGTGCAGCCGCTCCAGCAGCCGCTTGGACAGTCGTTCTTTCATGAAGTGCAGCACGTTGCGGGTGCGCCCGTTGAGGCTGGCCTGGATTTCGTCCGGGGACTGCTCATCGCCCGCGTTGGCCTGGCGTACCAGCACGTTGAGCAGGTCGGTGCGAGTGATGACGCCGCAGATGCGGCCGTCGTCCACCACCGGCAGGATGCGCTGCTTGTTGCCGATGATTTTCTCCTGGATGGCGGCCAGGTCAGCGTCGGGGGGCACCGCGCCCAGGTCGGTGGACATGTACTCGCGCACCGGCACGTCGCCCAGCCCGTGGTAGAGGGCTTTTTCGATGACCTGGCGGGTGATGAACCCGGCCAGGCGCCGCCCCTGGGGCTGTTTTTCAGTCACGACCAGGGCGTTGATGTTGTAGCGCGTCAGGATGCGGCCGGCGTGGCGGCAGGAAACGCCGGCTTCCACCGTGATGGCCGGAGACGACATCAGGTCCCGCGCGCGCTGGCGCGACTGCACCTGGCGGCGCAGGATTTCCAGGAGCTGGTGCTCCACCTGCACCAGGGTCATGCCCCGGATGCTGCCGGCGGCGGCGAAGCTGTGGCCGCCCCCTCCCAGTTCGGCCACCACGGCGCCCACGTCCACCTCGGGGATGCGGCTGCGCCCCACCACGTAGACCTTGTTTTCCATCAGCGCCAGGCCGAAGATGGCATTGAGGCTCTCCATGCGGATCATCTTGTGCACCAGGAAGGCGAAGTCCGGCACGAACCCGGCGGTGGTCACGGTGGTGATGACGATCTCGATGCCGTTGATCAGGTGGCGGTGAGCGGCCTGGATCATGTCGTTGAGCAGCGCCACCTGTTCGGGGCTGATCTCCCGGGAGATGAGGGTGGAGACGACGTTCAGGTTGGCGCCTTTTTCCAGCAGCCAGGCGGCGGCCATGAAATCGCGCCGGGTGGTCGAGGAGAAAGTGAAGGAGCCGGTGTCTTCGTAGAGCCCCAAGCACATGATGGTGGCCTCGTCGGGCGAAACCGGTGTGCCGCGCTGCTGCAGGATTTCGGTGAGAATGGTCACCGTGGCGCCGGTCAGTTCGATGACCTCGTGGTCGCCCTGGATGTCGTTGGCCTGGGGCGGGTGGTGGTCGTAGATGTCCACTTTGAGGCCCTCCCGGCCCAGAATGTCGGCGAACCGGCCGATGCGCCCGGGCTGGCGGGTGTCCACCAGCACCAGCCGGCCGATGCGCGCCAGGTCGATGGATTTCATGTCGGCCATGTTGAACAGGTACACCATGGATTTGACGAAGAAGTTGCGCAGGTTTTTTTCCTGGGAGCCGGGGAATACCACCAGGGCGTGCGGGTAAAGCTT
>CAYUAQ010000186.1:0-5525 GCA_964442705.1 uncultured Desulfobacteraceae bacterium | reverse complement strand
CCCTGGGACCGGGCTGGAACATCTGGACGGACCAGAGCGACAGCCTGGCCCAGCGGGATACCGGCTGGATCCAGCTCTACTGCGAGGACGGCCAGGACGCCCTGGACACCACCTTGATGGCCTTCCGCTTGGCCGAGACCGTCAACCTGCCGGTCATGGTGGTGCTGGATGCCTTCTTCCTGTCCCACACCTACGAGCCGGTGGACGAGCCCGACGCCGGGTCCGTGGACGTCTTTCTGCCGCCGTACATGCCGCGTTTCCGCATGGACCTGGAAAAACCCTTCAACTTCGGCCAGATGGTGCCCCCGGCGCAGTACATGGAAATGCGTTACAGCATCCAGCAGGGCATGGAAGAGGCCCTGAAGCGTTACGAATCCCTGGGAGCCGATTTCGCGCGTCACATGGGCCGCGAGCAGGCCGTCGTGGAGGCTGTGGGCTGCCGCGATGCCGACGTCGTGCTGGTCACCTCGGGCACCGTCACCAGCACCAGCCGGGAGGTCATCCGCCGGCTGCGCAGGGAAGGGGAAAAGGTGGGACTTTTGAAGATCAAGATGTTCCGGCCTTTTCCCTTCGGCCTTATCCGCGATCACGTGGGCGGGGTTGAGAAGGTGGCGGTCATCGACCGCAACGTTTCCTTCGGCGCTTGCGGCATCTTCGCCCAGGAAGTGCGTGCGGCCCTGTGCAACCTGTCCGCACGTCCGCAGGTGTTCGGTTACGTGGCCGGGCTGGGCGGGCGCGACATCACCCCGCGGACCATCGAGGAGATTTACCGCCGCACCTGCGAGGAACCCCAACCGGCCGGGGACGACATCTGGATCGGACTGGACGAGGACCTGGTGAAGCCATGGCACAGCTGAAGCCCCCGGCAGGGGATGAAAAGCGAGCGGAACTGCTGTTTTCAGGGCATTTGGGGTGTCCCGGCTGCGGGGCGGTGATCGCCATGAAGCTGGCCCTGGAGGCCCTGGGGGAAAAGACCATGGTGGTCCTGCCGGCCAGCTGCTGGGGGATCATTTCCGGACCGTATCCCCAGTCCTCTCTGGACATCCCCGTCATGCAGGCCGCCTTCGCCACCGGCGGCGCGGCCGCTTCGGGGCTGCATGCGGCCCTGGAGATGACCGGCCGCGGTGACGTCACCGTGCTCTCCTGGGCCGGCGACGGCGGCACTTTCGACATCGGGCTGCAGTCCCTGTCCGGCGCGGTGGAGCGCAACGAGGACTGCATCTTCGTGTGCTACGACAACGAGGCCTACATGAACACCGGGGTGCAGCGCAGCTCGGCCACGCCCTTCGGCATGCGCACCACCACCACCCCGGGCGCGAAGTGGAAGCGCACGCGCAAAAAAAACATCGTCGAGGTGATGGCCGCCCACCGCATCCCCTATGCCGCCACAGCCAGCATCGGCTTTCCCGACGACCTGCGGCGCAAGTTCCGGCGGGCCGCGGAGCTTAAGGGCGGGTCGCGCTTCATGCACGTGTTCGCCAGCTGCCCCACGGGCTGGCGCATCCCCTCGGCCTGGTCGGTCAAGATCGCCCGCCTGGCGGTGGAAAGCAACGTGTTCCCGCTCTATGAAGTCGAAGGCGGCGTCGACTACACCATCAACCACCACGGCCGGGCCGACGTGGCCGACTACCTGCGGGCCCAGGGGCGCTTCGGCCACCTGTCGGAAGGGGACATCGATGAGATCCGGCACCTGGTGGACGAGCAGTGGTCCTGGCTGCTGCGGCGCGCCGGCGGAGATTCCGTCCGCCGGGAAAAAGGGGATTGATTTCCCCCCTCACTGCGTTTAGAATACCCAACTGCCGTAGCGAGACACACCCCATGTTCCGGTATCGCTGCTGTACTTATCCGGGGCCCGCGGATTTTCAACTGGCATAAAAACCTTTTCAAACGGACTTTTCCGAAAAATCATCAGCAAAGGAGGATGGCATGAGAGTGAAAAACGCGATTCTGGCGGTTATTGCGGCCGGGCTGATAGTGACCCCGGTCCTGGGATGGACGTCCGAGCTGAAGATCGGCATGAAGAGCGAACCCAGTTCCATGGATCCGCACTACCACAACCTGACGCCCAACAACATGGTGGCCATGTACGTCTTCGACAAGCTGGTTATGCAGGACGAAAAACAGAACCTCAAACCCGGCTTGGCGGTTTCCTGGAAACCCGTCGATGACCTGACATGGGAATTCAAACTGCGCGAGGGCGTCAAGTTCCACGACGGCACGCCCTTTACGGCCGAAGACGTCAAGTTCACCCTGGAGCGGGCGCCCAAAGTGCCCAACAGCCCGTCTTCCTTTGCGCGCTACATCAAGCACATCAAGAAGATCGAAATCGTCGATCCGCTCACCATCCGCCTGCACACGGAAACCCCCTTTCCGCTGATGGCCACCTACATGTCCACCTTCACCATCGTGTCCAGGAAGCACGGTGAGGGGGCCGTCACCAAGGACTACAACTCGGGCAAGGCCATGGTGGGCACCGGCCCGTTCAAGTTCGTGGAGTGGGTGCCCGGGGATCGCATCGTCTACACCCGCAACGACGACTACTGGGGCAAGAAGTCACAGTGGGAAAAGGTGATCATCAAACCCATTTCCAATTCTTCGGCCCGCGTGGCGGCCCTGCTGGCCGGCGACGTCGATCTCATCGACTTCGTGCCCACGGCCGACATCGAGAAGATGAAGAAAAATCCGAAGATGCACATGGTACGGCAGGTGTCCAACCGCGTCATCTACCTGCACCTGGACAGCCACCGCGACAAGTCGCCCTTCGTCACCGACAAGGATGGCAAGCCCATGGACAAGAACCCGCTCAAGGACGTGCGCGTGCGCCGGGCCATCTCCAAGGCCATCAACCGCCAGGCCATCGTGGACCGCATCATGGAGGGCAACGCCATCCCGGCCGGCCAACTGCTGCCCGACGGGTTTTTCGCCGTCAGCCCCAACCTCAAGCCCGAGAAGTACGACCCCGAAGGCGCCAAAAAACTGCTGGCCGAGGCCGGCTGGCCGGACGGTTTCGGGCTGACGCTGCACGGACCCAACAACCGCTATGTCAACGACGCCAAAATCTGCCAGGCCATCGCCCAGATGCTCACCCGCGTAGGCATCAAAACCAAGGTGGACACCATGCCCAAGAACGTTTTCTTTCCCCGGGGCAGCAAACTGGAGTTCAGTTTCCTGCTGGTGGGCTGGGGCGCCGGGACGGGCGAACCCTCTTCACCGTTGGGGGCTTTGCTGCACACCTATGACAAGGAAAAGGGCTTCGGCCTGACCAACCGCGGGCGATACTCCAACAAGGAACTGGACGCCGTGCTGGAAGAGGCCCTGCGCACCGTGGACCGCGAGAAGCACAAACAGCTGCTGATCAAGGCCACCGAGATCGGCATCAACGATCTGGGCATCATTCCGCTGCACTACCAGGTCAGCGTGTGGGGGTTGCGCAAGGGACTGGACTACACGGGCCGCACGGACGCTTACACCCTGGCCAATTACGTGACCCAGGCCCAGTAGGATTTCCCGTAGTCCATTGTTTAATGTTCGCGTCTCCCGCCCATGCGCCGGTCGGGAGACGCGCCACCGCCCCATCGGCAGCAGGGACGACACGCCTTGACCGTTTTTCTCATTCGCCGTTGCATGCAGAGCGTAGTGGTCCTGCTGGCCATGTCGCTGCTGGTGTTCGTGGGCGTTTACGCCATCGGCAACCCGGTGGACATCCTCATCAGCCCGGAAGCCACCCCCCAGGAGTACGACCAGGCCGTCAAGGCCCTGGGCCTGGACAAACCTATGTGGGAGCAGTACGGCATTTTCCTGGCCAATGCCGTGCGCGGCAACCTGGGCGATTCCTTCGTGTTCAACGAACCGGCGCTCAAACTGATCCTGCAGCGCATGCCGGCCACCCTGGAGCTGGCCTTCGGGGCGCTGCTGCTGGCCGTGATCATGGGCATCCCCCTGGGAATGATCGCCGGCATCAAGTCCGAGAGCTGGATCGGCCGCAGCATCATGAGCGGCTCCATCCTTGGCTTCAGCCTGCCCACCTTCTGGGTGGGGCTGATGCTGATCATGTTGTTCGCCGTCATGCTGGGCTGGCTGCCGGCCTCCGGGCGCGGCCAGACCGTAAACCTCTTGGGGGTGCCGGTCAGCTTCCTGACCGCCGACGGCCTGGCCCACCTGGTCATGCCGGCCTTCAACCTGGGCCTCTTCAAGCTGTCGCTGACCATCCGCCTGACGCGCGCCGGCACCCGCGAGAACCTGCAGCTGGACTACGTCAAGTTCGCACGCGCCAAGGGACTCTCCAACGCCCGCGTCATCGGGGTGCATGTGCTTAAGAACATCCTCATCCCGGTGGTTACCGTGCTGGGCCTGGAACTGGGCAATGTGATCGCCTTCGCCGTGGTCACCGAAACCATCTTCGCCTGGCCGGGCATGGGCAAGCTGATCATCGACTCCATCGAGGTGCTGGACCGTCCGGTCATCGTGGCCTACCTGCTGGTGACGGTGTCCATGTTCATCGTGATCAACTTCGTGGTGGACCTGCTTTACTCTTTCCTGGATCCCAGGGTACGGCTGGGGGAGGGCCGCGCATGAGCACGCCTGCCGAGGCACCCGCCGTTCCCGAGGTGGCGGCAAAGGAGGAAACGCCCTTCCGGCGCTTCGTGGCCGAGTTCTGCGAGAGCAAAACAGCCATCCTGGGGCTGGCGGTGTTCATCCTCATTGTCTTCGTGGGCGTTTTCGCCCCCTGGATCTCTCCCCAGGACCCCTACGACCTGGCCCAGCTGGACATCCTGGACAGCCGTCTGCCGCCGGGCGAAAAGAACGCGACCATCGGCTACACTTACTGGCTGGGCACCGACGATCAGGGCCGCGACATGCTCAGCGGCATCTTCTACGGGCTGCGCACCAGCCTGGGGGTGGGGGCCATGAGTGCCCTGCTGGCGCTTTTTTTCGGCGGCGCCATGGGCCTTCTGGCAGCCTACTTCGGCGGCCGTACGGACACCCTCATCATGCGTGTGGTGGACCTGCAGCTGAGTTTTCCTTCTATTCTCATCGCCCTGGTGCTGATGGCCATCTTGGGCCAGGGCGTGGACAAGATCATCCTGGCCCTGGTGGCCGCCCAGTGGGCCTACTACGCCCGTACCATCCGGGGAACGGCCCTGGTGGAGCGGCGCAAGGAGTACATCGAGGCGGCCCGCTGCCTGGCGCTGAGCCACCGCCGGGTGGTTTTCCGCCACCTGCTGCCCAACTGCCTGCCGCCGCTCATCGTGGTGGGCACCGTGCAGGTGGCCCACGCCATCGCCCTGGAGGCCACCCTGAGCTTCCTGGGCATCGGCTTGCCGGTGACCAAGCCCTCCCTGGGCCTGCTGATCGCCAACGGCTTCGAGTACATGCTCAGCGGCCGCTACTGGATCAGCTTCTATCCGGGCGTGGCGCTGCTGATCACCATCGTGAGCATCAACCTGGTGGGTGACCAGCTGCGCGACGTGCTCAACCCGAGGCTGCGGCGATGAGGGAGCACCCGGACATCCTGGCCGTGGAGG
>CAYUAQ010000185.1:0-5759 GCA_964442705.1 uncultured Desulfobacteraceae bacterium | reverse complement strand
CCTTACTCCAGTAAGGCTGTCATAAAAAACAAGAATATTTATCAGTCGATGTGCAGCGATATAAAATAGTTGAAAGTTGTCAGCGAAGGAAGGGTTTCAAGTTTTAACGCAAGGCGCAGAGGGGCAGAGGCACAAAGTGAAGAGATGGTTTTCATTTTATTTCTCCTTCCACGAAACAGGCGAAGTGACGAATCGGATAGCGGACAACGCACGCATTAGAGGGAGAGGCGCAGGGTGTCTACACGGGCCATCCAGTTTCTGAAAGAGGCGGGGGTCCCATTCGAGGTGGTCACCTATCGCCACGAGGAAAAGGGGGCGGCCTTTGCTGCCCGGGCAACCGGCTTTGCCCTGGAGAAAACCATTAAAACCCTGGTGGTGGCCCTGGACACGGGGGCATATGTCTTTGCCCTCGTGGCGGGCGACCGGCAGCTGGACCTGAAGAAGACCGCCCGGATCTTCGGTGCCCGCCGGGCGGTGATGGCCGATGCCCCCGTCGCCCAGCGCCTGACCGGTTATCTGGTAGGCGGCATCAGCCCCTTCGGCGCCACCCGCAGGCTTGCGGCGGTGATCGAAGAGAGCGTAATGGACTTCCCCGAGGTCATGATCAACGCCGGCCGGCGGGGCATGATGCTGAAGATGGATCCCCGGCACATCGTCGACGCGCTGCAGTGCCGTATAGAATCCATTGGTAAGGCCTGACCGGCGAAAACATCCAAGTTCTTTCGGTGCCCCCGATGAATCGTGCTTGCCTAGCGGTGGACTTTTTGTCATACTCGCACCATAACTCGATTCCCATCCAAGGAGAAGCCGCCCATGGCCTCTGAGCAGGACATCGTCTTGATTTATATGGAGGACAAACCTCTGGTGTTCGCCCGCATAGAGGACATCCAGGCCGATCACAAACCGGGCTGGTACCATGTCAAGCTGCTGATGCTGCAAGTGCCGCTGCAAGTGGTGACCTGGATTCTGAGGGATGTGTACATCGACGGGGAAACCTTTACCATGGGGGGCAAGGAGATGCGCCTGGAGAAGGTGATCTGCCCCGGGGAGAAGGATCTTCCGGAAACGGATGACGCCGAGGAGAATCCTTCTCCGAAGCGACCTGCACGCATAATTTCTCTTTCCGAGCGCAAGCGCAAAGCAACCGGACCGGCGGAAAACGAGTAGACACTTACCCCGGCAAGGCAGCCACAAAAAACAAAAAATTTATCCGCAGATTGACACCGGTTTCACGGACCTGGTGACGCAACAGGCGGAGTAAAAATTGGGTTGCGGGCACGGCCCGCGTTAGTCCGTACCGGCGATGAATACAAAACCGACATACGACCAACTGAAACAGCGTGTCGACATGCTGAGTGAAGAGGCGGCCGCCCTGCGGAGCGAAACCGACCGCCTGCGCCGCCGTTATGAAAAGGCCCGGCGTACCGAAAAACTGTATCGTTCCCTGATTCACTCTTCGGCCGATGCCATCGTTATCTACAACCTCCAGGGCCAGGTCCAGTATGTCAATCCCACCTTTACCCGTCTTTTCGGCTGGACGCTCGAGGAACTCCAAGGCGGCCGGATCCCTTTCGTGCCCGATTCCGAAAAAGAGCGCAGCCTGGATGCCATTGAAAAGGTGCTGGCGGGCGAACTTTGCCATGGTTTCGAAACCCGACGGCTGACCCGCGACGGGAGGCTCCTGTACATCAGCATCAGTGCCTCGGGCTACAAGGACCACCAGGACAAGCTCGCCGGAATGCTGGTCATCCTGCGGGATGTCACCGAGCGGGTTCGCATGGAGAAAAAGCTCATCCAGGCCCAGAAGCTGGAAGCCATCGGGACCCTTGCAGGGGGCATCGCCCACGATTTCAACAACCTTTTGATGGGGATCCAGGGAAATGCCTCGCTGCTGCTGTTCAACATGGATCCCGACGATCCCCAGTGTGAAAAACTCAAGAACATCGAAAAATACGTCAGCAGCGGTGCCGAGCTGACCCGGCAGCTGCTGGGCTTTGCACGGCGTGGCAAGTACGAGGTCAAACTGCTGAACGTCTGCAAATTGCTGTCCGAGGGCACGCGCATGTTCGGCCGTACCCGCAAGGACATCAGCATTGCGTTGAACTGTGCCAATGGACTCTGGAGCGTGAAAGCCGACCGGGGACAGCTGGAGCAGGTGCTGCTGAACCTCTATGTCAATGCCGGCCAGGCCATGCCCGAGGGAGGCAGGCTCTTCGTCGAAGCCGGCAATAAGCGGCTGGGTCCCCGGCAGGCCGAATCGTTGCAGATTGAAGCGGGCCCTTACGTGACGATCTCCGTGAAAGATACGGGCATCGGCATGGACGAGGCCCTGCAGCAGAAAATTTTTGATCCTTTTTTTACCACCAGGGCCATGAGCCGGGGCTCTGGCTTGGGGCTGGCCTCGGCCTACGGCATCATCAAGAACCATGGCGGCACCCTGACCGTAGAGAGCCGCCAGGGAGAAGGGGCCGCCTTTACCATTTACCTGCCGGCATCGGAACAGCCCGCCGAGCCGGCGCCCCCCGCCCGGGATGACGCCCTCCGGGGAAGCGGCATCCTGCTGCTGGTAGATGACGAAGAGATGATTCTGGATGTGGGCCGCCAGATGATACAGGCCTTGGGATACCAGGCCGTCATCGCCCGCAGCGGCAAAGAGGCGGTGGAGATTTTTCAGGAGCAGGGCAACGACATCCAGGCCGTCATACTGGACATGGTCATGCCGGAAATGAGCGGGGCCGAAACCTTCGAGAGGCTGAAACACATCGACCCGGACGTCAGGGTGCTGCTGTCTTCAGGGTACAGCCGGCGCGGCCAGGCCGAGGAAATTCTCGAGCGGGGATGCCGGGGATTTATCCAGAAACCGTTCCGCATAGAGGAATTGTCCCGCAAAATCAAAGCGGTGCTGGGTAACGAAGAATAGTTTCGGGCCTTCGGGCTGGACAAGGCATCGGCGGGCCGTGCCCGAAGGCGGATGCGTTGCCGGCGAGTCAGGGCCGGCACGAATCCGGCGAGCAGGCCCGACCCTTGAGATTGAAGAAAAATTTCAGGCCTTTTTTGATCCGGTCGGAAAAGATCTTGGG
Source organism: uncultured Desulfobacteraceae bacterium (assembly GCA_964442705.1). GTDB lineage: Bacteria > Desulfobacterota > Desulfobacteria > Desulfobacterales > JALSRD01 > JALSRD01. The sequence goes on along the minus strand of CAYUAQ010000185.1, from coordinate 2,679 downwards.
GGAGAAATAAGACCCTGTTACCCGCTTGCTGATTTCGGTCAGTGTCGGGTAGGGGTGCACGGCGGTGGCCAGGGTGGAGAGCTTGACGCCGCCGTTGAGCGCCGCCACCCATTCGCCCAGCAGATCACCGGCGTGGGGCCCCATAATCTGGACGCCAATGGGTTTTTCCTTCTCATCCAGGATCATCTTGATTTTGCCGGTAACATTCCCCTCGGCCAGGCTGCGGTCGTTTTCGCCGAAGGACTCGACCCAGACGCTGTAATCGATACCCGCCTCTCGGGCCGCCCTTTCGTTGCGGCCGATGCTGGCCAGTTCCGGGTCCACGTAGGTGCACCAGGGAAGAAAGCGATAGTCGGCCCTGCGCGGCAGGCGGAAAACGGCATTGCTGATGACGATGCCGCCCTCGTAGCCGGCCGCGTGGGTAAACTGGTAGCCGCCGTTGACGTCACCGATGGCGTAGATGTGCCGCTGGCTGGTGCGCAGCCGGCCATCCACCTTGATCCCCCCCCTGTGCGTCTCGACACCGATGGCGTCCAGCCCCAGGCCGGCAGTGTTGGCCCGCCTGCCCAGAGCCACCAGGATCTGTTCGGCCTCCAGGCGGCCGGCAGTGCCGGATTTGTCCCGGATGGAAACCGTTTTCAGGGAGCCCGTCTCCTTCACCGCCTCGATGGCGCACTCCAGGTGAAATTCAACCCCTTCGGCGGCCAGGACCTTCATCACTGCGGCGGCCATGTCGGGGTCTTCCTTGCCCAGCACCTGGGGGGCCAGGTCTACCACCGAGACCCGGGTTCCCAGCCGGTTGAAGGCCCGGGCCATTTGCCTCCGGACGGGGCCGCCACCCAGGATGATCATGGACCGCGGCAGCCGTTCCAAGCTGAAGATCTCGCGATTGGTGAGGTGAGGGGTATCTGCCAGGCCGGGAATGGGCGGCACCACCGGTGAAGATCCCGTGGCGATCACCCATGTTTTGGCGGAGATGTGTCGGCCGTCCAGCGCAATGCTGTGATCGTCGGAAAAGACCGCTTCGCCGAACCGCACGCGGACGCCCAGTTCGCAGAAACGCTCCTCGGAATCATGGGGCTGAATGGCGGCGATGACCGCGCGGATACGTTCGGACACCCGCCCGAAATCCACCGGCGGCAGATCCACGGCCGGCAGCCCGAAATCCGGCGCCCGTTTCATATTATGGTAAACGCGGGCCGTCTTGATCAGGGTTTTGCTGGGCACGCAGCCGTAGTGCAGGCAGTCGCCACCCAATTGCGGCTCTTTTTCCACCAGCAGTATCCGGGCCCCCAGCTGGGCCGCTCCCGAGGCCACCGTTAACCCGCCGGCGCCGCCGCCGATGATGCCGATATCGTAGTCGTAACTGGCCATGGATGTCCTCCCATTATGCTACATTGTAGTGTTTATCCGGTCGGTCGCGGCAGATGGAAAAACCTTACAGGAAATGCGGTTGAAAGTCGAAAGCTCACAGTTGCCAGCGAAGGGAAGGTTCAATTTTATAACACAGGGCACCAAGGGGCAGAGGCACAAAGGCACAAAGTGGAAGGAAGGGTTTCAATTTTATTTTCTTTCCACGAAACGGACGAAACATCGGCAGTCATCGAAACGGACGAAACATCGGCAGTCACCGTTTTTGCAGCCGGCGACGGAACCGTTCCCGGGCTTTTGGGGGCAGGCTGATGCTGTCGGCCTGGACATCGCAGCGCTGGTTGTAGCTGCACATCAGTTCGCGCAGAAAAAAGAGCTGCCGCCGATAGCGGGCGCAGTATCGGCACATCATCAGGTGAAGACGCAGGCCGGCGCGTTTGCGCAGTGGGAGCCTATGGTCCATGGAGATGGACACCAGGCGGGAAATTTCCCGGCAGTCGAACATCCAGTGTCTCATTGGCGGCTCCTTTTTTTTCCTGTCCCGAACCAGTTGACCTCCAGACAGTGGCGCAGCTTCATCCGTGCCCGGTGGAGTATTACCCAACTGTTGGTCGCCGATATGTCTAGAACCTTACAGAGTTCCTCGGTACTCATTCCCTCCATTTCCCGAAAGACGAAGACGCGGGCGGCCTGTTCGGAAAGCTCGGCCAGGCATCCGAACAGGGTGTCCATGAACTGCTGCTGCTGAACGAGGCGATGCGGATCCGCGGCCCATTTGGTCGGTTTGCGTTTCCAGGCCCCGTGCTCGTCGAAAAAGCCGCCACGGTTGTGCTCATCCGGCTCGCCAATTTCACGGGGCACCTCGCGGTATTTTTGTCTGAGGTGGTCTATGATCTTGTGTTTCAAAATTCCGGTCAGCCAGGTTTTAAGCGACGAATGGCCCCTGAAATTTTTAAATGCCCCCAGGGCGGCCAGAAACGTTTCCTGAACCAGGTCTTCGGCGACCGAAGGGTCCTGCAGGCGGGACAATGCGTAGCCGTAAAGCGAATCTCCGTACAGATCGACCCACCTTTCCGGTCGAGGGATGGAATCCGGGGGTTCTTTCGGTTTTGAAGGCGATGGATCTTTCATAAAAACTACAGTTTACAGTTTGTAGTTTACGGTTTACAGTTGAAGGAGAAGGGCTATAACAGTGGCTGCCGCTTCACCGTCGGCGGTAAAGCATTATATTTCTTTTGGGGAATGATACCGCGGATAGCCTATATGGGTTTGCCCGAGGGTGTCAAGGAGTTCAAACGGCGGTCCATA
>CAYUAQ010000184.1:4202-5871 GCA_964442705.1 uncultured Desulfobacteraceae bacterium | reverse complement strand
GCCCTGCTGTCTGGCACTGGAAAAAACGCAAACTGTCTCGATGGCCTTCTGGAGATGGGCGGGCATCGCATCCCACTTTTTCTTGTTGACCAGCACATCTGCATTGATGACGGATATCATGTAGGGCATGATAAAATACTTGGTGACTTCCTGCAATTTAAACGCCCAGCCGCCAAACATACCGCCGATGGCTGCTCCGTCCACAACACCGGTCTGCAGCGCCTGGTAGACCTCCGACAGTGGAAAGAAAACCGGGGAGGCGCCCATGCCTTGCATCAAGTTGGAGATCAGACCGGTGCATCTTGGTTTGAAGCCTTTGAAATCTTCAGGCTTGACCAGCGGTTTCGTGGCATAAAAGCCTGTGGGGCCACAGGCAATAGGACCTACCAGATGGACTCCGTGCTCTGCATAGGCGGCGCGAACGATATCCAGGGCGCCGGTTTCAAAAAGAAAGGCCCGCATTCCTTCGTAATCGGACCAGGTAAACGGCGCACCGCTGAAAAAGGTGGCCACCGGTATTTTCCCAACCCAGTAGGAGGGCCAACTCATGGACATATCCAGAACTCCGCGGCCCACTGCTTCGAGAATATCCTTGGCCGGAACCACGGTTTTCACCGGTAAGGGGATTACATGCCATTCGCCGGTTGTCAATGCATTGAGCTGATTGGCAAACCCCTCGAAAGTCAATTTGTACCAGGGCACGCCTGTGGGCCAGTGTGTCTGCATCCGCAGTTTGATGGTATTGGCCGCCTTTGCGATCCCCGGTACGCCTGTGACCGCACTGCCCGCAGCTATGGCCAAACCCGCCTTTATCGCTCCCCTTCGGGTGAGTTTAGAATCCACTTTTGTCCTCCTTAGGTTAATGAGTTAGAATTCTGTATCTTTCAGCATCCTGACACGATTTAGTTTTCTCCCAAGGCAGTTACATTGGGCTGCCACCGGATTCAGCCTGCCAGCCTGTCAGATGACCATGATGCGAGGCAGAAATAAAATGATTTCCGGAAATATGAGCATCACCGCTTCACATAAAAGCATGATCACGATGAAAGGAAATGCGCTGGTATAGATCGTGCTTATGGATGTCTGCGGGCTGAGCGATTTCAGATAGAATAGGTTGTAGCCAAAGGGAGGGGTGATGTATCCGATACAGAGGTTGATGTTGAACAGGACGGCAAACCATATGGGATCAAACCCCATATTCTGGATGATAGGGAAAAATAGCGGTAGACAGAGCAAAGTGATGCCCATGGGATCAAGGAACATGCCCAGAATCAGCACGAACAGTTGCATGCCGATAAAAAGCATCCAGGGATTCAGATCCAGGCCGGTCAACAAGCTTTGAAAGAAATATAGCCCGCCGCCGCTGCTGTAAATGGATACAAAAGCGCCGGCCCCGAACATGATCCATAAAACCATTCCTGTAATCTGGCCCGTCTTGTAGGTGACTTCTTTTGCGAATTCCCGGTTGAATTCTCCCCGGATAATGACGGCGATGATGACGGCGATTGCCCCTACTGCAGCGGCTTCGGTGGGTGTGGCAATGCCGAAAAAGATGGTCCCAAGGACCGACCCAATGATTAAAGTAGGTAGTGCTACCGATTTAAGCGCCCTCATCTTGGTGGCCAGGGTCACACTTTGTGATGAAGCCGGTGCCAGATCTTTATCTATA
>CAYUAQ010000184.1:0-4192 GCA_964442705.1 uncultured Desulfobacteraceae bacterium | reverse complement strand
TAGGCCCTGATCAGGATATAAGCGATGAAGGCAAACAGGATCACCATGCCGGCAGCCAGCCCGCCGGCGAAAAGTTTGCCGATGCTTTCCCCGATCAGCATGCCGATAATGATCAATGATATGCTGGGTGGAATGAGAATGCCCAGCGTGCCGGCCGCACCGATGGTGCCGAATATTATCTTTTCATCATAGCCCTTTTCACGCATGGGGGGAATGCCCACCAAGCCCGCGGTCACCGTGGAAGCCGAACAGTTGCCTGTCATGGCCGACAGGGCCGCTGCGAAACCGCACGATCCCACGGCCAGGCCACCGCGAACCCTGCCGGACCACAGGTAGAAGGTATCATACATATCCTCTGCGATTTTTGAACTGGAAAGCGCCACCCCGATAAAAATGAACAGGGGTACCGCTGCTAGCAGCAGCATCCACATATAGTCAAAAACAGGGGCGACGATGGACATGAATGAGCCGGGGCCGTAAAGAATATAGCCGGCGATTACCGCAACACTGCCCAGGGCGAAACTCAGAGAAACGCCTAATATAACCAATAGAATGAGGCCGCCGAACATTCCAATGGTTAACCAGGCTTCGGGAGACATCTACTTGTCCTCCTTAAACTTGATCAACGTTTGCATAAGCAATGAAAGGCCCTGTATGCCCATCATCACCGAGCCGATGAAAAGTACGAATTTAACGGGATAGACCGGATGGGCCAGAACCATTTGATCCACCTCTCTTGACGACCAGGAATTTAAAAAAAAGGTCCACGACTCAATAATCAGCACGGTGCACCAAACCAGCAGCAAGACCAGGTTGAGGGAATCGAACAAGGCCCTGCGCCGGGGTGAAAGTTTGTTGAACAGCAGATCTACTCTTACATGTCCGCCTGCCAACAGGGTAAACGTTCCCATAAGAATGAAATAGGAACCGAAAATGCGTTGGGTGTAGCCATGGGCCCAAACAGTGGGGGAGTTGAAGGCATATCGGGCTATAACTTCAATGAAGAGGATAATGGCTCCCGGCCAGACCAGATATGAAACTATCCTGCCCGTGATGTTCATGGCGGCGTCTATTTTTTTTAAGATTTTTTCCATCGTTGGCTATCCATTTTGCGCATGCGGCATTTCCGCAACAGATTGTTGGTAAAGCCGTCTCAAGGGGTTAGGCAGGGCCCTGGCCGTCCCGGAAAATATGGCAAAAACCTGTCAATGCATGCTTCCTCGCTGGCCGCCAGGTTCAAGCCTTTTGCAAGTGGATACGACGTCAACCTTTGTGGCCGCATCAGAACCGTTATCGTCAGTGGGCGGGTGGTGACGCTAAGACACTCAAGTGTGCGGTCAAGGTCGTATGGGGCTACGCAAATCCGTGGTTAATTCCCCCATAGCGGTGCTGCTGCGGATGGCGGCATGATACTTTTAGGGGGTCATTTAGTTTGTTTATGCACGATACATATTTATGGGTACAATGTCAATTAATTTGTATGCAAAAAAACATTTTTGACTTTTTATTCCGGTTCAAGTATGCAAGAAAGATGAGCTTTGTGGACACCATGCGCGAGCAGTTGGAACAGGATATCATTACCGGTGTGTTTAAGCCGGGTGACAGACTGGATGAGGTATCTCTGGCGAAGCGCTTCTCGACTTCGCGTACACCTGTGAGGGAGACCCTTCAGCGCCTGGCAGCCTCGGGCCTTGTTGAACACCGCCCGCGGCGGGGGGTGTTCGTACGCCGGATCAGCATCAGTGATCTAATCGAAATGTTCGATGTGATGGCGGAGCTGGAGGGTATGTGTGCCCGTCTGGCTACACGCCGGATCACGCCGGAACAGTTGAAACGGCTTGCCGAGTCGATGGATGCCTGTGAACAGGCGGCAACTGCCGGTGACCCCGATAACTATTACCGGGCCAACAGTGAATTCCATGGACTCATGTATGAAGCCAGCCAAAACGGGTTCCTCGTTGAGCAGGCCAGAGCATTGCATACACGGCTGGCACCTTATCGCCGGCTCCAGCTTCGTGTCCTTTTCCGCATGCGCCAGTCTGTAGCGGAACACAGGGAGATATTTAACGCTATTCAAGAAGGCAAAAGCAAAGAGGCGGAAAAAGCGGCAAAGGCGCATGTCGTCATTCAGGGAGAAAAATTTTCCGACCTGGTATCGTCCTTCAAGTCGGCGTAGGGGGAATTCTCCGCGTCCACCCACGTGCCTGTTCGTAGGCATGGGCCAGTTGCAGGACTTTCAGGTCCTCTGCCGCAGGGCCCATGATCTGCATGCCCATGGGTTTACCCTGGCTGTTGAATCCCACGGGTACGTTTGCGATGGGACAACCGGCAAGGGAACCTGGAACCGTTACTTCCATCCAGCGATGGTAGGTGTCCATCTTTTTTCCCGCCACCTCCCCGGGCCAGTGGATGCCGGCATCGAACGGAAATACCTGGGCTGAGGGCAGCAGGAGAAAATCGTACCGGGAAAAGCTATTCGCCAAAACCTGGTACCACTCCGAACGATGGGTTGAGGCCCTGAAGACGTCCGAAGCCTTCAAGTTGATTCCCTGCTCGATTTCCCATAGCGCTTCCGGCTTCATCTTGTCATGATTTGCGGTTTCGGCATACAGAGGTTCCAGAATGCCGGCGATTAGCCAGTGCCGCAGGGTCAGCCAGGCTTGCCACAGCTTCTCCATGGGGTAATCGATCGATACGGGTTCCACGATACAGCCCAGCGCTTCGAGATGCCTGAAGGCAGACCGGCACATCTCCAGAATTTCCGGATCCATGGGTAGATAGCCGTCGAAATCGCCCAGCCAGGCAATTTTTTTCCCTTTCATATCGGCCTGCAAGCTGCCGGCAAACTGTTGCGGGTCTTCACGGATCGACAGTGGAGTGCGCGCGTCGAAACCCGCCATGGTTGACAGCAGCATAGCCGTGTCTACCACGGATCGTCCCATAGGGCCTTCATAAGCCAGCTGTTGAAAAAATATTTCCGATGTGGGGCCATAAGGCACACGACCGAAGGAGGGCCGAAAACCGATAACGTTGTTGTAGGCGGCCGGATTACGTAACGACCCCATCATGTCACTGCCGTCCGCCACCGGCAGCATTCGGGTCGCCAGGGCAACGGCTGCACCGCCGCTGCTTCCGCCGGCGCACAGCTTGGGGTCGTAAGCGTTGTAAGTGGTCCCGAATACATTGTTGTAAGTCTGGGATCCTAAGCCGAATTCGGGTGTATTGGTTTTACCGATGATGATGGCACCGGCTTTTTTTATACGTTCAACAAAAATGGCATCATGGGGCATTCGTTTCTCGGCCAGCAAGGGTGACCCCATGGTTGTGAAAATTCCCTTGGTGGCGGCCATATCTTTTACGGCATGTGGAAACCCGTGCATCCATCCATGGTAGATACCTTGGGCGAGTTCGGTATCTTTTTGTGTCGCTTCGGCAAGCAGTTCATCTTGATCTCGCAAGGAAACGATTGCATTAAAGGTTGGGTTGATTGCGCCGATTCGTTCCAGGTAGGCCTTCATCACCTCTTCACATGATAGGGTCCTGCCTTTGATGGCGTTTGACAATTCCACGGCACTTAAAGCGACAATATCGGACAACACTCCCTTACCGTTTTCTGTATTGTTTTTCTGATTCAAAATCTGTCTCTCTTTTAATTACAATTTCAGCGGCCGGATTTCCACGTATTTTCTTTACCCCTTTGTTACGCTATAAACTTTTGCCAGGCCCATGAGCGCCTCGGTAAAAGTCTTCGATTGAAAGCGGTCGGGGCGGTTGTCACGGCTTGTACGGCACCTTCTTGGCCGAGTGGGCGCTCTGGAGGTAGTCGATGGTCGAGGTCGGGAAGATGGGGTGGTCGCCCGTAAGCGGCGTCTTGGGAAAGGCGCCGTACTTGCTGCCCGAATGGCATCCCGGAAAACACCGTACCCGGTAGTAGCGCATGGGCTTTTCCGGCAGCGGACCCGAGCCGGGGTACCATACGCCGGCGGCCATGGGGATTTCCCAGTCGATTTTAGCGGCCCAGGCCGGCTTCTGGTCGGGCTCGCCTTTGGCCGTACGGCTGTCGGCCGCGGTGGACAGTAGAATGAGTGCCGTGGCCAACATAGCGAAAAGTATGAGAAAGGATGTTTTTTTCATCGAGTCCTCCTTTCTGTCATGAGCGGTTTCTCAATGGCCCAGCATCACCGGGCAGGCC
>CAYUAQ010000183.1:0-5876 GCA_964442705.1 uncultured Desulfobacteraceae bacterium | reverse complement strand
CCTCAATCCTGCCGCCACGGCGTCTTTTCGATTAAACCTTTAATTTTTATACAATTGACACAGGCGCTCCACTTCTATATAGTATCGTAATATAGGAGTGGTACTTCTGACCCTGCCTGGAAATCGCGGACTTCACCAGACGATTATAAATCGACGGTATTTTGAGATCTCTCTTTCGAGGGGGGAACGATGGCACCTCGCATCGCCAGGGTTGCAATCGTTGGTTTTCTGACGGCGCTGGCAGGCGTTGCCGTGATCCTCTTTCCTTTCGGCCAACGCCTCGAAATGGCCGGGGGCCTCAATTTGCTCTTCGAAGTCCGCGGCAGCCGGCCGGTGCCTCCCGATGTGGCCATCGTCTCTTTCAGTCCCGTGCCCGGTCAGATCACCCGCTGGCCATCGTCGCCGATCAAAACGCTCCGGTCGATCCACGCCCGGCTCATCGAGACCCTGGTCCGGCACGGCGTTGCCGTGATTGCTTTCGATATCACCTTCTTGGAGCCCGGCCCGCCCCCCCAGGATCAAATCCTGGCCGAAGCCATTCGCCAGGCCGGCAACATCGTCTTGTGCGAATACATCCGGAGCGTATATGTTCCCGTTTCCGGGGTAGGTCACCAGGAGGAACTGGGTGTCAACATCGAAAGACTGCTGCCGCCCGTAGCAACCCTGGCCCAGGCAGCCGCCGCGCTGGCACCCTTTCCGCTTCCCCGCGTCCCTGTACAGGTTTCCCGGTTCTGGACATTTGCCCCCGCCCCCCACAATAAAGCCACCTTACCCGTAGCAGCCTTTGAAATTTACACGGCCGATCTTGAAAAAGCATTTCGGCGTCTGGTCCTGAGTGCCGTGATGCAGCGAGCCCGGCGCCTGCAGACCATCCCTGTGGACGGCATCCCCCTGACATATGCAGGGCATCCTGTGGAAACGTACAGAGGCCTCCTCAGGAAGAACCCCCACTGGACAACCCTGCTGGCGCAGGCCCTGCAATCCCCCCGTTTTCAGGATCTGGACGTCCGGCAGAAGACGATGCTGGCCTCCATGCTGGCACTCTGCGCCGGTGACAAACAGCGTTATCTCAATTTTTACGGCCCCCCCGGCACCATACCCACTTTTTCCTATATGCAGATCCTGGAGGGCACCGCTCCGCTCACTTGGCAGGGAAAACCCGTTGAGCTCAAGGGCAGGACCATTTTCGTAGGGGTTTCCAAGCTGTTGAGCTCCGAGCAGAAGGACGGATACTACACCGTTTTTTCCCGCAGCCGGGGGGTTGATTTCAGCGGTGTGGAACTGGCCGCCACCGCCTTCGCCAACCTGGTTGAAAACCAGCCTGTCAGGCCCATTTCGACCGGCCGCAAACTGGCCATCATCCTGTTGGCGGGATTTCTGCTGGCGGGAGTGTGCCGGCTGCTGTCACCGCTGTGGAGCGCGATGGCCATACTGGGCGGCGGGATGCTGTACTTCGCGCTGGCCCTTCAGCAGTTTAAAGGCGCCGGACTGTGGATGCCGGTGGCCATACCGCTTTTTGTCCAGGCCCCCCTGGCCTGGCTGACCACCACCCTGTGGAAGTATGCAGACACCTGGCGGGAACGCAACACCATTAAAAAAGCCTTTGGCTACTACCTTCCCGATCACATGGTGTCGGAACTGGCGCGCGATATGGGCGACCTCGAAACCCATCGCAAAATGCTGCACGGCACCTGTCTGTTGACCGACGCCGAACGGTATACGGCGCTTTCGGAGCGCATGCATCCCCGCGATTTGTCGGCCTTCATGAACCGGTATTTCGAAATGCTCTTCCAGCCCATCAAGGCCCACGGCGGATCGGTTTCCGATGTCACCGGCGATGCCATGCTGGCCATCTGGGTAACCGCACGGCCGGACCCCGACGTGCGGGGCGGGGCCTGCCGGGCGGCCCTGGAAATCACCGCGGCGGTCGACCAATTCAACCGCACGGCCGGCGACCACCGGCTGCCCACCCGCATCGGCCTGCACAGCGGCCGGGTGGCGCTGGGCAATATCGGAGCGCTGGACCACTTCGAGTATGCACCCGTCGGGGACGTGGTCAACACGACCTCACGCGTGGAGGGCCTCAACAAGTATCTGAAAACCAGAATACTGATCTCCCGTCAGGTGCTCCAGGGCGTGCAGGACTTTTTCACCCGCGAGGTGGGTCGTTTTCTGCTGGCCGGCAAATCCCGACCGGTAACCATCTATGAGCTCATGGGTCTCCAGCGGGATGCCACTCCGCAGCAGCGGGCGCTGTGCCGCATCTTTGCAGAGGCGTTGGACGCCTACCGCCGGGGCCGCTGGCAGGATGCCGTCAGGGGCATGCAGGCCTGCCTCAAGCTCTGCCCGCAAGACGGCCCTGCCGCTTTCTACCTCAAGCTGTGCCGTACCTACCGGCGCACCCCGCCCCGGGAGCCATGGGACGGCATCATCCGCCTGGAGGTGAAATAGCATGGATGAACAGCACGGCGATGCCGACCAGGCACGGCGCATCGCGAAACTGGAGGCCCAGCTGGCCGACTGCCGGCGGGAGCTGCAGTCCCTCAAAGACAGCAGCCTGCCGCACCACGCCCTGTTCGTCAACAGCCACACCGTGATGCTGCTGGTAGACCCCCACAGCGGCCAGATCGTGGATGCCAACCCGGCGGCCTGCGCGTTTTACGGCTACGACCACCGCACGCTTACCGCCATGTCCATCGCCGAGATCAACACCCTTCCCCGCCGGGAACTGTTCGCCACCATGGAGAAAACCCGGCGCACCCGCAACGGCAAGTTCTTCTTTCGGCACCGCCTGGCGGACGGCCGCCTCCGGGATGTGGAGGTTCACAGCGGTCCGGTGACCATTGACAACCGTACGCTGCTGTTTTCCATCATCCACGACATCACCGAGCGGCGCCAGGCGCTGGAGGCCCTGCATGAACGGCGGCAGCTGTACAGCGCCGTGGTCAAACAGGCTTCCGACGGCATTTTCCTGCTGGACCCGGCCACCCGAAAAATCCTGGAAGCCAACCGCTCCCTGTGCCGCATGCTGGGATACACCCCCGAGGAGTTTTCCGAGCTGCAGGTCTATGATTTCGTCCACCACGATCGTAGCGAAATCGACGAAATTATCCAGCGCGTTACCCGCCGGGGTGAATATGTGGTGGGCGAACGCAAATACCTGCGCAAAGACGGGGAAGTGGTGGATGTGGAGGTCAGTGCCAACAGCATTTCCGTTTCCGGAAAACAGATACTGTGCGTGGCGGTGCGGGACATCACGCGCCGCAAGCAGGCCGAAGAAGCGCTGAAAAAAAGCCGCCAGCTCTTCGACTGGTTCATGAAACACCTGCCCGTGCTGGCCTTCATGAAGGATCTGGAAGGGCGCTACATTTTTTATAACGAGGCCACCAAAAATTTTTTCGGTCACCCGCCCGAAGAGCGCATCGGGAAAACCGACGCCGAACTCTGGCCTCCGGAGGTAGCCGCCGAACTGCGGGAAAACGACCAGAAAGTCCTGTCCACCGGCAAGACCCTGAATACGGTCGAAACGGTTCACGTCGAGGGCCGCAAACGTTACATGCTGGTCACCAAGTTCCCTATTTTCAAAGACGGCAAACCCTTTGTCCTGGCCGGCTTCAGCATGGACATCACCGAGCGCATCAAGGCGGAAAAGGAGAGCGAGCGCCTCAAGATTCAGCTGCTGCAGGCCCAGAAAATGGAAGCCATCGGTACGCTGGCCGGCGGCATCGCCCATGATTTCAATAACCTTCTGATGGGCATCCTGGGGCGCACCTCCCTGCTGCTGATGGATACCACCGCCGCCGATCCCCGCTACGAGCATCTCAAGGGCATCCAGGCGCACGTCAAGAGCGCCGCCGACCTGACCCGTCAGCTGCTGGGCTTTGCCCGCGGGGGCAAGTACAATGTCCAGCCCCTGAACATCAACGCCCTGCTGAGCGAGCAGGATGCCATGTTCGCCCGCACGCGCAAGGAAGTCAGCTTTCACGAGGATTTGGCCGAAGACCTGTGGACGGTGGAAGCCGATGCCGGGCAGCTGAAACAGGTGCTGCTGAATCTGTACGTCAACGCCTACCAGGCCATGCCCGGCGGGGGGCATCTTTTCATCCGGACCAAAAATGTGACCCTGGAACGTTCCTTTACCGAGTCCCACGGGGTATCCCCGGGGCCCTATGTCCGGATTTCGATCACAGACACCGGCGTCGGCATGGATGAAGCCACCCGCCAGCGAATATTCGAGCCGTTCTTCACCACCCGCGAGATGGGCCACGGTACGGGGCTGGGACTGGCATCGGTCTACGGGATCGTCAAAAACCACGCCGGCATCATCCGGGTCGACAGCCGTAGGGGCCAGGGCACCACCTTCGACATCTACCTGCCGGCGTCTGAAAAACCGCCCCGGCCCCAACCCAAGAGCACCAAAACCATGTTCAAGGGATCCGAAACCATTCTGCTGGTGGACGACGAACCCATGGTGACCGAAGTGGGCGCCAAAATGATATCACGGCTGGGCTACAGGGTGCTGACCGCCGCCAGCGGTGCCGAGGCCCTGGCGATCTTTGGCGAGAAACATGCCGACATCGACATCGTGGTACTGGACATGATCATGCCCGACATGAACGGCGAGCAGACCTTTCGCAAGCTCCAGGAAATCGACCCGCACATCAGGGTGATTTTTTCCAGCGGATACAGCCGCAACCACCAGGCGGTGCAGGAAACCAGCTGCCGCCGCCACCCCTTCATACAGAAACCCTTCGACATGACCAGGCTGTCGCGCAAGCTGCGGGAAGTGCTGGATAATGTCCAGGGCAATCGCAAGTAGCGATTGGCATGGGTACTTGCGATTGCCCTGCTCAAATGTCCATGAAACCTTGATCCTGTCTGAGTTTCGGTATATGGTCGGCGGGCATTGAAGGGGAAAGCTATGAAAACCTATTTGCTACTGGTACTCAAGGGTGTCGGCATGGGGGCCGCCAACGTGATCCCGGGGGTTTCGGGGGGCACCATCGCCCTGATCACGGGGATCTTCGAGCGGCTCATCTTCGCCCTTAAATCTTTCGACGTAACGGCCGTCAGGCTGCTTCTGAAGGGCGACCTGCGCGGCTTTGCGCGGCACATCGATTTTTACTTCCTGGCATCGGTCATGCTGGGCGTGGCCCTGGCCATCGTCTCGCTGGCCCGCCTGTTCGACTACTTGTTTAAAAACTACCCGGTGTACATCTGGGCCTACTTCTTCGGCCTGGTGCTGGCATCGGTCTGGTTCGTGGGCAGAACCATCGCGCACTGGAAGGCATCGGTGCTGACGACCTTCGTGCTGGGCACCCTCACCGCCGTGGTCATCTCGCTGCTCAACCCGGCCACCGAAAATAGCCACTTTGTGTACCTGGCGGTGTGCGGCGTGATCGCCATCTGCAGCATGATTCTGCCGGGCCTGTCGGGGTCCTTCATTCTCATCCTGATGGGCAACTACAAACTGGTGGTCATCGACGCCATCAACCACCTCAACCTCCAGATCCTGATCCCCTTCGCCATGGGCGCCGGCGGCGGACTGCTGCTCTTCTCCCACCTGCTCTCGTGGGTCCTGAAATCCTATCGCGACGAAACCATTTCCCTGCTGACCGGCTTCATTCTGGGATCCCTGAGCATCCTGTGGCCGTGGCAGAAGCCGGTCTTCATGCACGACGCCGCCGGCAACGCCATCCTCAAAGCCGGTGAACCCATCGTGGTAAAATACACCCGCTACCTGCCCGACGGCCTGAGCAACGAGGTCTGGCTGGCCGTCGCCCTCATGATCCTCGGCATCATCAGCATCTGGTTGACGGAAAAACTAGCCCAAAGTGAAAAGCCCAGCTGATACCATATATTAAAAAGGTGTCAGC
>CAYUAQ010000182.1:0-5991 GCA_964442705.1 uncultured Desulfobacteraceae bacterium | reverse complement strand
CCGGGACCCATCATACCGCCGCTCAACATCCCGGGGCCCATCATGCCCAGGCGGGGGTTGATGGCCTTCAAGGCGAGACGCTGCTTGATCCTCAACTTGGCCACCTGACCCTGGAGTGCCAGGAGTTCATCTTGAATCTTCATTAGCGTAACCTCATCCGGAGACTTCTTACTCATCTCGATCTGCATCTCCAGCCGCTTGCGATAGATGTCGCCTCTCAAATCCTCGGTCTTTTTCCAGAAATCGGCATTGGCCGCGGCTATCTTCACTCTGTCTTCGGGGCTCAATTGAGGCGCGGGGCCCATCATGCCGCCCTGCATCATACCGGAACCCATCATGTTGCCTCTCATCATACCGGAGCCCATCATACCCCCGCCCCGCATCATGCCGGGCCCCATCATCCCGGGGCCCATCATCCCGCCACCCTGCATCATCCCGCCGCGCATCATGCCGGGCCCCATCATGCCGTAGCCACCCTGGGCTCCGGCCATCCCAGCCCACATAGCGGTGGCAAAAAACACCAGCGCCGTTGAAATCAGCACCATCTTCACGTTTTTACGTCCTGTTTTCATTTCCAAATCCTTTCTCGGTCTTAAATTACCAGCAGTTTATGGACACACCGATCCATCTGTTGCCATAGGGCTAAATCAAGAAGCGTGCCGGTCGGCATTAAAACCGCGGTAGAAATTATTACCACTTGATATTGATAGGAATTTTCAACCGGCAGGGTCTTGCCGGCTGACGGCAAAGCCGAACCGGCGCAGAAAGCGGTGGTTAAAAATTACTCATCTGGGGTAGCGCCGCAGATGCCGCCCGTGTAAATATTACACACCTGTCGGCGACGTTCCACCGGTCTGCCCTCAACCCAGAGCCACATCCAGGGTCATCATGACGGCGAAACCGAGCATGGCGCCGACGGTGGCGATGTCGGTGTTCTTTTTCAGCTGGGATTCGGGGATGAGCTCTTCGATCACCACGTAAATCATGGCACCGGCGGCAAAGGCCAGGGCGTAAGGCAGGATGGGGCGCATCAGGATGACGGCGGCGGCCCCGATGAGGCCGGCTACGGGCTCCACCGCACCGGAGAGCTGCCCGTACCAGAAACTCTTCAGTCGCGACATGCCTTCCCGCCGCAGGGGCACGGACACGGCGGCGCCCTCGGGAAAATTCTGGATGCCGATGCCCAGGGCCAGGGCGATGGCGCCGGCCAGGGTGGCCGACGGCAGGCCCGCGCCCAGCGCCCCGAAAGCCACGCCCACCGCCAGACCCTCGGGGATGTTGTGCAGGGTGATGGCCAGCACCAGCAGCACGCTGCGGCGCCAGTGGGTGTGGATGCCCTCGGCCTCTTCGATGGGAAAACCCAGGTGCAGGTGCGGCAGAACCTTGTCCACCGACCACAGGAAAGCGCCGCCCAGCAGGAAACCGGCCGTGGCCGGCACCCAGGCCGGGCCCCCGGATGCGGCCGCCATTTCGATGGCCGGCGCCAGCAGCGACCAGAAACTGGCGGCGATCATGACCCCGGCGGCAAACCCCAGCATGCCGTCGAGCACCTTGCGGTTGATGGTTTTGAAAAAAAAGACCAGCCCGGCCCCCAGCATGGTCACGAACCAGGTGAACAGCGTGGCCACCAGGGCTTGGGTGACCGGGGGCAGCTGTTTAAACCACTCCATAGGATCCCTTTTCTCTCTTAGGGGACAATGCCGCGGATGCGGTCGATGTTTGCCGCGGCTGCCCTTTCACCGCAGGCGATGATCTCGGCAAAGCGCGAAAAATCCGTCCAGTGAAAGGGCTCCACCTCGGGTTCGATGAGCACGTCGCACTGCTGCCGCCCTGGCCGGGCCAAGTGGGTGATCATGATGTCCATGACGCGGCGGACGACGTCGATGCCGTCGTCGAAGCTGGAAGGGGAACTCAGGTAGGCACCCACATCCACGCCCAGGACCGTGCGGGCGCCGCCCTTTCGGGCTTCCTCGGCCGGCACCGGGTCGATGACGCCGCCGTCCACCAATAGCATGTCCTCCCAAGTCACGGGCGGCATGAAACCGGGGACCGCACAGCTGGCCATGACCGCCGGGATCAGCGGGCCGGCGGTCAGGGTCACCTTGCGGCCCGACACCAGGTCGACGGCCGTGGCCGCAAAGGACACACGGGTTTCGGCGATGTCGATTTCGGCCAGATACGGCTCCACGGCCTTGCGCAACTCTTCTTCGGAAAGCAGGGCTTTTCGGACCAGCACCATGTTGAAGACCATCTCCTTGGCGGCGATCTCGGCCAGCCGACGCAGTCCCTCGGCCCGTGTCCGCTCGTGGCGGGGGATTTTCTCCAGCAGCCGCAGGCCCAGGGTTTCGGGCCCTTCCGAACCGAGAATGTCGGAGACCAGCTTTTCGATGAAGACGGCATCCGGGCGCACGGCATAGGCCGCGCCCACCAGGGCGCCGATGCTGCTGCCGGTGATGGAGGCCACGGGGATCTGCTGCGCCTCCAGGACCTTGAGCACACCGATGTGGGCCAGACCGCGCGCCCCGCCGCCGCCCAGCGCCAGTGCCACGCCGCAGGATGTGTCCATGAATGCCCCCTTTCTTGCCTTACATGAAAAAACCGATGATATATTTACCGGCCACGAACAGCACACAGGCGCACAACATGGCCTTGATGAAGCGGGCCGGAAAAAATTTCTGGCAGCGGGCCCCCAGGTAAATGCCGGCCAATCCCCCCAGGCCGAAGAGCAGGCCCAGCCGCCAGTCCGGCGACACCGAAAGATGGGGGTACCAGGCAGCCAGCACCTGGTAGAAGGCCACCCCGGCCACCGAGGTGATAAAGGTGCCCATCAGGGCTGCGCCGGCCACCGTGTAAACCGGCAGGCCCACGATGGCAATGAAAAAGGGTGCCACGATGGCGCCGCCGCCGATACCGTAGATGCCGCCGGCGATCCCCACCAGGAAACAGATGGTGTAGACCAGCAGGGGGGAAAAACCGTAGGTTCCGTCATCATAAGTGAATTCGACCCGGCGGGCCGATGAACGCGTCACCCGGATTTTGTGCTGACGGACGGGGCCGCCGGTGTTCTTGCGGACGGGCGTTGCGGTCCGCAGGGTGTCGGTCAGAAGACGCACCCCGATGTAGAGCAGTACCAGGCCCACGAAAAACTTGAAGTTGCGGGCGTCCGGCAGGTAGCGGATGCGCACCCAGGCCCCGATGAAGACGCCCGGCAGGGTGCCGATGATCACCGCCCGGGTCAGGGGCCAGAGCATGCGGCCTTCCCGGATGTAGCGGTAAACGCCGCTGGGGATGGCCACGATGTTGAACAACTGGTTGGTGGCGCTCACCGAGGGGGCCGTGTAGCCCAGCACGCTGACCTGAAAGGGAAGAATCAGAAAGGCACCGCTGACACCGCCCATGGCGGTGAAAAAGGAAATCACAAAGGCCACCACCGGCGGCATCCACACCGGGGCTTGAACACCGGAAACAGAAAAAAGCATCGCAGTCTTCCCTCATAGCGGCAGGGCGGCACCCATGACCATCTCGGGTCGCCCCCTGCAAATATGCCTCTGAAACTACCGGCTGGGCCGGGGCAATGCAAGTCTTTTTGCACCCCTGCAACCGCGCCCGCGTCTGTCAGGCACCCCCCTCTCCGTGTTCACAGTACCCAAGGTCCGCCACTTTGCAAGCGCTCGCAAGACGCTTGTATTCATCATCAAGGAGTGGTATTTCAGGACTCGAAATCACGGTTTTGGGGCACGAACCAAGGAGGGGACAACAGGCATGGAACTGAAACAGCAGGTGGCCGCGCAGCGGGACCTGGTCGTCAAACTGCGGCGGGACCTGCATCGCATTCCCGAAACCGCCTACACCGAGGAAAAGACTTCCGCCTATGTGGCTGAGTACCTGAAAACCCTCGGTATGCCGCTGAAAACCGGCATCGCCCGATTCGGCCTGATGGCCACCCTGGACACCGGCCGCGGCGGCCCCTGCCTGCTGATCCGGGCGGACATGGACGCCCTGCCCCTCACCGAGGAAACCGGCCTGCCGTTTGCATCCGAACATCCCGGCAGCATGCACGCCTGCGGCCACGACGCCCACATGGCCATGCTGATGGGCGCCGCCACGATCCTGAAAGACCTGCGGGAAGATCTGTGCGGGACGGTCAAGTTCGTTTTCCAGCCGGCCGAGGAAGGGCCGGGGGGTGCCAAACCCATGATCGAGGCCGGCGTGATGGAAAACCCCACCGTGGACTTCGTCCTGGGCTGCCACGTGTGGCCGGACGTGCCCGAAGGCGCCATCGGCGTCAAGGCCGGGCCGCTCATGGCGGCCATGGACCGCTTCGACCTCAAGATCATCGGCCGCGGCGGCCACGGCGCCATGCCTCACCAGTGCGTGGATGCCCTGGAGATCGGCTGCCAGGTGGTGGGGGCGCTGCAGCGCATCGCCAGCCGCCAAATGAATCCACTGACGCCCACCGTGGTTACGGTGGGCAGTTTCCACGCCGGCAGCACCTTCAACGTCATCGCGCCCGAGGCCGAGATGTGCGGCACCACGCGCACCTTCGAGCCCGAGGTGTGGCGGTCCTGGCCTCAACGGCTGGAGAAGGTCATTGACGGTGTGTGCAGCGCCATGGGTGCCGACTATGAATTCACCTTTTCCCGGGGCTATCCGCCCACCATCAACGATGCCAACATGGCCGCCGTGGTGCGCCGCTGCGCAACCGCCGTGGTGGGTGGCGACCAAGTGGTCGAACCCCAGCCCACCATGGGGGGCGAAGACATGGCCTTTTTCCTGGATCGGGCCCAGGGGTGCTATTTCTGCCTGGGGGTCGGCCGCGAAGGGGGCGCCCCCATCCACAACCCCCGTTTCGATTTCAACGAAGACATCCTGCTCAACGGCGTGGAGACCTTCTGCCGGGTGGCCCTGGAACTGCTCGCCCGGCCTTGAACACCACCCCGGGAGTACTGCCGATCACCGTCACCATCACTCCATTTAATGGGAATCACGCGGGAGCTTTTTGCAGCGCCCCGGCATCCGAACACCCAGGCCCTGCTGCCGGCCATCCCCAAGCCCGGCCAGAGCGGGGTGCACTACGTCAAGCTCAAGGGGGAGGTTCCCACGCCCATCGATCTTCCTCCCGGCTGCGTTTTTCACGGCCGCTGCCGCTACGCCGATGAACGCTGTCGAAGCGAGGTGCCGCGCCTCAGGCAGCTCGACAGCGGCATCCGCGTGGCCTGTCACGGGGTCGAAGAGGGGCGGTTGTAATTCTCGATGAGGGGCGGCCCGCCAGGCGGCGGCCCGGTCGGCGGAGCCTGGGACCCGGGGCCGCGGAAAAGCCGGCCGATGGCGGCCAACAGCCGTTTGACGCCCCGCCAGATCCGCGGCAGCAGCCAGATCATCAAGGCGACGAAGAAGACCAGCAGACCGATGAACACCCAGGGGTGGTGCAGCGCCGTCCACAGCCCCACCACCACCATGGCGTCTTCAGCCAGGGACACGATCCAGTTGGTGACCGGTTCCGGCGAGGTGTTGATCAGGATACGGGTTCCGGACTTGGTGGCGTGCACGCCCGCGGCCAGCCCGCCGCCCAGGATGCCGGCCACTATGGCCACGGCCGGGTTCACCGGCCCCACCGCCCCGGCGGCCAGCAGGGCCCCGCCCGGGATGCGCACGAAGGTCTGCAGGGTGTCCCAGCCGGTGTCTCCGCCCGGTACCTTGTCGGCAAAAAACTCCACCACGTACATCAGGGCGGCCGCCCCGATCACCATGGGGTTGGTGAGAATCTGCAGGTCCGGCGGCAGCACGATGTTGCCGGTGCTGCCCAGCAGGCCGAGCACCAGGATGGCGGCATACAGGTTGATGCCGCTGGCCCAGGCCACGCCCATGGTCAGGGCGATGATGTTGACGATGTGGGTATAGGGATCCATGTTGCACCTCTTTTGTTGGTAAAAGCCGTCAGGTATCAGGTATCAGGTATCAGGTATCAGGTATCAGGTATCAGGTATCAGG